>CAYIZM010000124.1:0-1000 GCA_964368015.1 uncultured Methanomassiliicoccales archaeon | reverse complement strand
GTGTCGGCCTTCTTCGGCATTCTTGTTGCATCTCTAAGTCTAATGATCCTCTTGGTCGGACCGGGGACAGAACCACGTACGAGCACGTATGTGTTTCTAATCTCTCCGTAATTGAGGAAACCACCCTTGGGGTTGATCTCTGCTCCCTCTTCTCCTACCTTAACGATCTTCTTGTTAAGCTCTGTCCTCTGGTGGTATCCTATCTGTCCAGCCATAGGAATGGTCGATCTGACGTATCCTGGCCTCTTTGGACCTAAGTTACCATACAAACGGCGGTGCTTGCTGTTTCTGTGTGAAAGAAGCTTGATACCCCAACGTTTAGGGGCACCCTGGAATCCCTTTCCCTTTGTGATAGCGATTACATCGACGAACGAACCTTCAGGTGCGAAGTCAGTAACGGTCACATCGGTCCCAAGGATCTTCTTGGCGTATTCGAGGCGCTCATCAAGAGTGCCTCCGCCTATCCTAAGCTCCATCAATTCGGGTACCTTCTTGGATATCCCAGTAACAAGCTTCGGTTGTGTGTAAGCTAGAACGCGTATATCCTCGATGTCAAGACCATCATATCTGGCGAAAGATTCAAGGGTATGTTCCTTAGGAACCCTCATCTTCTTGTCTAGAAGGGGGTCTAAGCCAGTTGCCCAAACTTCGCCGAGGGTCTTAAGACCAAGGGTGCTGTTCTCATAAAGCCTTACGGCTGCGATCTTCATTGGAGGAACCTCGATAACCGTTACCGGGGTCTGGACCTCCATACCTGATGTTGTGCTTTTAGCGCGTTTGTCAACTATGAAGGCATGTGTCATCCCAGCCTTGTATCCAGCAAATCCCTGTATTTTAGGGGATCCGCTGATCTCAGGCCAAGAGTCCAACCTAGGTCTCTGTGACTGCGCTCTCTTCCTAGGGCCGTAAGCCCTGGAACCTCTCTTAGGACGTCTCCTTTGTGGCATGTGTTTTCACTTCCTGCGAGGGTATCTTCGCTAACCTCGCTGTCTTAATCGAC
>CAYIZM010000123.1:0-1042 GCA_964368015.1 uncultured Methanomassiliicoccales archaeon | reverse complement strand
ATCATGACTGAACTGGACAAGAAGATAAATGAATATTTTGCAGGCCTGGTGGTACGCAAGGATTTGGTGAAGACTGTCAAGGGGAATGCGATAGTCCCTACCTACGTGCTTGAGTACCTGCTGGGACAATACTGTGCCTCAGACGATGAGGCTACGATCACAAGTGGGATAGATACCGTCAAGGATATATTGGCGAAGCACTACGTCCACCGCAATGAGTCCACCCTGATCAGGTCGACCATCAAGGAGCGGGGACAACACAGGGTAATAGACAAGATAGCAGTCACCCTCAACGACAAGAAGGATGTCTATGAAGCCCAGTTCTCAAATCTAGGACTCAAGGAAGTCCTGCTCGATTCTGACACGGTTAAGGCTCATCCAAAGCTGTTGGTCAATGGCATCTGGTGCATTGCTGAACTGGCATACGAACCCAGTGAGGACAAGAAGGTCTCTCCTTGGCTCCTGAACAGCCTGAAGCCCATTCAGATGGCAAACCTTGATATGGACAACTATCTCGAACAACGCAGGCAATTCACTACTGACGAGTGGATAGACCTCATAGTCCAGAGCATCGGCTTCAACCCTGACCATTTCGGTAAGCGAAGCAAGCTCATACAACTGACCCGCCTCATCCCCTTCTGTGAAAGGAACTACAACCTCATCGAGCTTGGTCCCAAGGGTACGGGAAAGAGTCATATCTATTCGGAATTTTCCCCTCATGGGATGCTGCTCTCTGGTGGTGAGGTCACAGTAGCCAAGCTCTTCGTGAACAACAGCACAGGTAAGATTGGATTGGTGGGCTACTGGGACTGTGTAGCCTTTGATGAGTTTGCAGGACGCAAGAAAAAAGCTGACAAGGCTCTGGTCGATATCCTCAAAGGCTACATGGCGAACAAGACTTTTTCCCGTGGCATCGAGACTCTTGGGGCTGAGGCATCAATGGCGTATGTCGGCAATACCCAACATACTGTTCCCTACATGCTCAGGCACACCGACCTGTTTGACGAACTTCCCCAGCAGTATAGGGATTCGGCTTTCATAG
>CAYIZM010000122.1:0-1144 GCA_964368015.1 uncultured Methanomassiliicoccales archaeon | reverse complement strand
GCTTCACAGTAGTTCGTAACATCGGTCATGATAACGAGAACCTGCATTCCAAGTTCGAAAGCAAGATATTCTGCTGTCGTTAATCCTAAACGGGGAGTAACGATACGTTCCACCGCAGGGTCGTCGGCCAAGTTCAAGAATACGACTGCTCTCTTGAGCGCTCCGGTCCTCTCGAACTCGTGCATGAAAGTCTGCTTCTCTTCGTTGGTGATACCCATGGCTATGAACACAACAGCGAACTGATCGTTCTCTCCTGTGACCTTTGCCTGCCTTGCGATCTGCAAAGCAATATCGTTGTGGGGAAGTCCTGCTGCCGAGAATATAGGTAGCTTCTGTCCTCTAACGAGGGTGTTCATACCGTCTATTGTGGATATACCAGTCTCAATAAAATCGGAAGGGTTGTCCCTTGCCCATGGATTGATGGCTGCTCCTTCAATGTCCAGCTCTTTATCAGGAACTATAGGTGCTCCGCCGTCGATAGGTTCTCCTGCTCCGGAAAGTACTCTTCCTAGCATGTCCTTCGAAACGGGCATCTTCATCGCTTCTCCGAGGAAACGGACAGATGCCGATCTGTCAACACCAGTGGTTCCTTCGAACAACTGAACGACGACAGTGGAATCCGAAGAATCCAAGACCTGACCTCTTCTGAGGCTTCCGTCAGTAAGCCTTACAGATACCATTTCCTGGTATCCTACTGGCTCTGTATTCTTAACGAAAATCAGAGGGCCTGCGATCTGAGAGATCGTTTTGTACTCTTTAGTTACTTTTGCCATGTAATTAAACCCCCAGTTCTCTGAACTGTTTGTCCATGTCATCAGACACGGCTTTCAGTTCATCGTCGATATTCGCTTCATATTTGGACTGATTGAATCTCTGTCTAACAGGCAGATATGCGATCTTGTCAACAGCAACACCGTTGGCGATAGCTTTGTCTGCAGAGTCAGAGTATTTCTTGATCAGATTAAGCATGACATACTGTCTTTCTAATGGACAGTAGCAATCCACAGGGTGGTATGCGTTCTGCTGAAGGAATATCTCACGTATCATTCTAGCGACCTCAAGGACCATCTTCTGTTCATCAGGCAGTGAGTCGGATCCGACCATCTGCACGACTTCCTGAAGTTCAGATTCTCTCTGAAGGACC
>CAYIZM010000121.1:0-1156 GCA_964368015.1 uncultured Methanomassiliicoccales archaeon | reverse complement strand
CCGGAACAGTTTGTCATTGGTGTGCTATTCAGTTTTTTATTTTGTAACAAAAAAAGAAGCCGACACAAAGGACCAGCTTCCAAGTCAGGAATGCTTTACGGCTTTCACAAGCTGTAAAGCTTCGTTATATTGCGTGTTGTGGTGCGTTTTTCTTTATGCCGTCATAGGGTTAATTTGTATCTGTCCACCGATTGCTCTTAATACTTTCATAATTGTCTCAAATTGAGGTTTTGCACCATCCGATAATGCTTTGTATAAACTTGGTCTGCTTAATCCAGTTTCTTGAGCAATTTTAGTCATACCGATTGATTTTGCAACATGTCCAATAGCTGTAATAACATCAGATTCGTTTCCTTGTGCTAAAACAGTATTAAGGTATTCAGCAATCATTTCGTTACTATCTAAATAGTCAGCTATATCAAATTTTGAAGTTTCCATTTCTCTATTTTTTTAGTCGTTTTAAAATCTCTTTTGCCTTGTCAATGTCTCTCTGTTGAGTAGATTTATCGCCCCCAATGAGCAGAATGATAATTTTTCCGTCAGAAGCAGTTGTTGCATTTTTTGCAACAACTAAATATGGTAACGCCTGCGGCTATGCACAGTGTGAGAATTCGTGTAATATATCAAATCAGGGTGTAAAAAAACATTGCGAGCACGCCGAAAACCCTACAATCAGCACCCACATTGCGCTTAGACGTTGTTGCCTGCCGGCATTTTTGTTTCATTTAAAAGCGTGTCTTAAAATGGTATATACATCCTATTTTTACAATGAACTGATTAATTGTTTTTTTATCATTACCAATATAATTATATGTTATAATTAAATCTGGAGAAGGTTCTAATCTTGAGAATATTGTACAATAGCTAAATCCTGTTATTAAATCAATATGCTTAGATATATAAAAGGTAGAGCATAACTCCTCAGAAATATATAACCCCCCCCAGTTTTTTGTTCTTTATCTTGGAATTCATTTAATTCTCTCTTTAGAAATGAATATCCAATACGAAATTGAGGTTGTAGTTTTATTTTTTCTGATAAGTTTATTTCATAAATACACGAACTATAAAATGATAAAATTTTTTTATCATATGTCAGAAATGTACGAGATGGCAGCAAATCAACTGTTAAATATGATGTTCCTATACCTAGTAAAAT
>CAYIZM010000120.1:0-1189 GCA_964368015.1 uncultured Methanomassiliicoccales archaeon | reverse complement strand
CATCCCCCTAAAAAAAAGAAGGTGATGTCAGGCTTTTCTACCACTCCAACCAGAAGGGATAAAATTGCCTTCATACCTCCAGTTGTCACGAAAAAGGCTGTATATGTTTCACTTGAACTTCCTCCAGTTTGTAGATGCAAGAGTAGAGTTTTTGACTATACACAAAATTTCTCCTTGCCAGGTAGAACTGTCTCTTTCTCAGGAAAATATTGCAGCGAATGTAAGAGATGGTTCATTACGATAGATACCTTTAATAGGCTCTCCCCGAAAACGCAGGATCTGATCGATCGCAGGTCTGTTACATGGAACACGCAACCTGATACTCGGATGAGACAGAATAAAACAATTCCAAAAGCTCCCTCGGCATCCCTAACTCCTAAGTCCCTACTTTGGTGGGAGAAAGAAATTAGAACTCAAGAGGCAGCACAATTATCTGAACACCACCCTTTACAGGGGAAAGGGAAACAAATTCTCCAAGTCTCATTTGGTGTTGATTTTGGTTCAAGCACAACTAAAGTGATTGTCCGTACCAAGCTGGGCGACAATAAACCCACATGGAGAGCTCTTGTTTTTGGCGCTGATTTTGCTTGTGAAGAAGATAGTGACAATACTCTTGCCAAATCTCAAATTTACATTTCTGATACTGGAAGGATTGGATTAGGGAAAGAGGGAGTCCCCGGATGGGAGGAAAAGCAATATTTTAAAGCAGTGCTGGTGAATGCAAATAATCCCAAACATGATCTTGATGAAGTCTATTACGCCATTTTTTTTATTTCAGCAATATTGAAAACCATCCAAGAGCATGTAAAAAAAGCATACCCTCCAGTTGTGTATTCGAAAATTGATTTGCATATTACCATGGGAATGCCCATTCGAGGTGAGCAAGGGGCGCTTGTTACGGTCTTTTCCAATATTCTCCGTATTGCTGATGAACTGAAAGAACTTGAAGAACTATCACACCCCGGGGGGATGCCTTTTGCAAGGTGGAAGACCTTATGCAAAGAGTGCTGCGTTCCCCCGAAAAAGGCTAAACCATATCTCTCAGTCCGTCCTGAGCTGTATGCAGAAGTTGTCGGTCTTTTTACTAGTTCTTCTGGCCCTAAACACCGGGCATTGGTTATTGATGTGGGAAGCGCGACGTTGGATATCGCTTTTGTCTATACACAACCTCCTCTACAACCTTATCTGT
>CAYIZM010000119.1:0-1217 GCA_964368015.1 uncultured Methanomassiliicoccales archaeon | reverse complement strand
AATCTTTTGTTTGAAGCCGTCAATCAAACATTATCCTACTTCTCATTGAAACACGGTAAATCTAAACGGTGGAAATTAGGCTTCGTTTTGGTTTGTCATACCTTTGGACGTTCTTTAAACTTTAACTGTCATATTCACGCACTCGTTTCAGAAGGACTGATTAATAGATTAGGTGAATTTAAACCGATTAAATACTTCAACTTTGAGTTATTAAGGAAATCCTTTATGAAGACCTTACTAGATTTACTTCATAATGAACTTGGTAACACCTTCTATAAAGAAAAATGTGCACTTTATGATTCAAAAGAAAATGGGTTTTATGTACACGGCCCTGCTTCTGATATGAAATCTCAAAAAGGGTTAATCGAATATGTATTGAGGTATACTGGTAGACCTGTCATGGCTGAATCACGCATTGAGCATGTTGATCATGTAAACCGGTTAATCACCTACACGTATGAACCTCATGAAGATGATCAGTTACCAGATGAAGAAAAAAACGGTCCAATCACAGTCACTGAAGATATCTATGAGTTCATTAAAAAGCTCATCGTGCATATTCCTGAACCCCAGTTTAAAATGATACGCTATTATGGTGTCTACTCTTCTAAAGGTAGACGTCTTATTCCAAGTTATAAAAAGAAGAAATTTCAAAAATCTCTATTCCCACTTAAATGGAAAAACCTTATCCAAAATACATTCAAGTTTAACCCATTACTTTGTCCGTGTGGTGCGACAATGAAATATGATTTATCTTCCTCATACTTCCCATAACTTAGAAAGTTGGTAACCCTATGAATCTAAAATTCAAAACACACAGAATCCCTCGCAGTGAATTCGAAATCAAAAACTTAATTGAAGAGTTTGGTGATCAAAGAGAGTGGGATGGTTCACTCATCTTTGACCCCACTAACCCTGAGCACCTGTTATCAGAACCTAAGGTTTGGATGAAATGTCAAAGATGTGGCAGAGAGATTGAATTCTCCTACGAATCTCTGATTCATCTAAACTATGGTACTAAAGATTTACCTTACATCATGTGCACCACATGTAATGTTAAGAAAGGTATTATGTTCCCGAGAGACTTAATCGATTAAACATAACAAAATAAATCACTCTTTTAGCCTGTATCTCAAATAGGCTTTTTCTAATTGATTTATTTACTTTTCCTCCGTTTCAAGTCTTTTTGTCGGAAATGACGAACTTTCCTAGTAAAT
>CAYIZM010000118.1:0-1272 GCA_964368015.1 uncultured Methanomassiliicoccales archaeon | reverse complement strand
CAGTGTAACGATGCCTACGGCGCAGTAGTTGTAGCATTGGCTCTCGCAGACGCATTCAAGTGCAATGTGAACGAGCTTCCTCTGTCTATCGTGTTATCATGGTACGAGCAGAAGGCAGTTGCAATACTGTTGACGTTACTCCACTTAGGTATCCAGAACATGTATATCGGGCCTACAATTCCGGCATTCGTCTCTCCAAATATCCTTAACTATCTTGTTGAGAACTTTGGTGTTTCGCCGATAAGTACGCCAGCTGAAGACATGAAGAAGATGCTCGGATGAGTATAAAATAAAAACTTTTTTCGGCAGTGTCGACACAGGGGGTCGGCACTGCCACATTATTTTAAAATCATTGAGGGGGCCCAAAGGTCTCTCTAATAAGATCTATATCTATCGTTTTATTGCATATTTTAGACACGGTTTCTACAATTCCATTTATTGCTTCCGGAGGCATTATCCCGCTTACTGTTAACCGCGAAGGAAAAAGATACGATGAATCGAAGGAATATTCCTCTAACCATGCTCTTCGTGATTCTAGATATGCTGTAAGGATCTCCGACGTGGTCTTATGTAAAGTTACTGATATACAGGAATCTTCATTAATTCCTCGTGATCGACATGACATAATGCCGATACTCGGAGCATAATCCATATTGTCCATTTCTAAGGTCCTGACGTCTTCTGGACTTAGCCCTGTATCTGCAACGATCATCAGAAAAGCGAAAGATCGCATTATTTTATAATCCGAGCCAATGTGTGAAATAGCTTCGTTCCTCAGGCTAAAGTATGGTTGTAAAATATTTCCATCCTCACGTTCTGTGCCTACTTTATCCCTTCTTTCTTTGTCCATGTTTACCACATAGACACTTACTGGATAGGGTCAATTATACCAGTAGAGATACAGTTAGCTTAACTCTGCCAATAACTACGTGCAGCTTCGCCCATCATAATTGCATTCTCGTCAGGTGTTTTCAAAGGCATTTCGCACCCGGGAGCTAATATCAGTCCGCCTTCTAAACCAGCAGCCTCTATAACTCGATAGCTTTCTTCTTTTACACTATCTAGACTGCCCCTCATCATTATGGAGACCGGATCTACGTTACCCATTATCGCCATTTTTCCCGCACTTTTTCTTGCAGCGGCCGGATCTACGGCATGGTCGAAACTAAAACAATCAGTCCCCATTTCCTTCAATAAGGACATGGTGTTCAATGTGTTTCCACAAATATGTATGAACGCTGGCACATCTCTATAGGACTTTGTGTCCTTGAT
>CAYIZM010000117.1:0-1291 GCA_964368015.1 uncultured Methanomassiliicoccales archaeon | reverse complement strand
CAATACTAGAACGGTTATAATATACAGGTCCTTTGTTTTGCGGGCTTTTAATATTTAGGAATAAAGGACATATGACAAGTTTTGAGGAATTAGGCTTAAACGCTGATTTATTGAATTCAATTAAAGATATGGGATGGTCTGAACCTACCCCTATTCAAATAGAAGCCGTGCCCCCGGGATTACTGGGTCGCGATATTTTTGCACAAGCGCAGACAGGTACTGGTAAAACTGGTACTTATGCGCTAATTGTAATGGGACGTACAGAGTCCGGTTCAAGAAAACCTACGACTCTCGTACTAGCGCCAACAAGAGAACTTGCTACTCAAGTACAGAACGAGATCTACAAGATGTCCAGATATACTGGGCACAGAAGCATCTCGATCTATGGCGGAGCCAGCATAAGTGAACAGGCTTACGGTCTTAAGAGAGGTGTCGACATAGTGGTCGGAACTCCCGGTAGGCTCAAAGATATGATAAACCGCGGCATACTGGATCTTTCTGAGATAACTGAAGTTGTTATTGACGAAGCCGATCGTATGCTTGATATGGGTTTCGCTGATGAACTTAACTACATAATGGACGCTGTTCCTAGGGAGAGGCACACTTTGTTGTTCTCTGCGACAATGCCCGATAGTATCAAACGTATGGCATTCAACAGGATGCAGGACCCTATGGAGATCAGTGTTTCCAGGGATGAGCCAGTTTCCGATCTAGTTACACAATATTGGGTTCCAGTATCTAGGAACGCCAAGATCGAAAGACTTGAGGTACTTCTAACGAACGGATGTCCAAAAACAGTTGTGTTCTGTCAAACCAAGAGAATGGTGGACATGCTTGCGGATATTCTTGCTCGTGATACCAAGACCGGCACTTTACATGGCGACATGCCACAGGCCAAGAGGGAGAGGACAATACGCAGCTTCAGGAACGACCGTTTCCAGGTCCTTATAGCAACAGATGTCGCAGCAAGAGGTCTTGATATTAACAATATCGATCTTGTGGTTAACTACGACGTACCTAATGATTCCGAGAGCTACCTTCACAGGATCGGTCGTACCGGTCGTGCAGGAAAAGAAGGTGTTGCAATTACATTTGCAACCAAGCAGGAAGAGTATAACATCAGGCATTACGAAAATGAGACTGGTAAGAGGATCACCAAATCAAGGGCTGAAGACATACCCTCTGCAGGAACCATGGTAATCGAGGAATTCGATAGAGCGGCCCCTAGAGCCCCAAGAAATATACCGGCTGGTCCAAGAACAGAGAATAAGAAGTATGTTAGGCCGACTAT
>CAYIZM010000116.1:0-1337 GCA_964368015.1 uncultured Methanomassiliicoccales archaeon | reverse complement strand
ATCCAGAAGGAGGAGGAAGAGATCTGATGGGTGGAATCTGTCCCGTCTGCGGACTTCCCGGAGAACTGTGCATGTGCGAGGAGATCGCACGTGGACAGCAAAGCGTTAGAATATCGGTGGACACCCGTAGATACGGGAAGATGGTCACCGTTATTGACGGAATTGACGAGAACGATATCAATATCGCGGATCTGGCAAAACAGCTGAAGAACAAATGTGCGGCCGGCGGAACCTATAAGGACGGACGCATAGAACTTCAGGGCGATCACAAAAGAAAAGTGAAAGCCTCCCTCGAAGAGATGGGATTCACGACGGAAGTAAGATGAATGAAAAAGGTGGACCTCATGAGAACTGAACTTATTGGATTGGACGTGGAAGTGCTGTCAGCACCATACTTGGGAATCACCGGTAGAGTGGTCGACGAGACCAAACACACGTTCACCATAGAATCGGCCGGAACTGAGAAAATGGTACCCAAGCCAGGCAATGCGTTCAGATTCGAATTGGAGCAAAAGTATATCGACCTTAACGGGTCGGACATACTTTTCAGGCCCGAGGACAGAATCAAGAAAATAAGGTGAATATTATGACAGCCAGAAATATTGGAATTAACGTAAAGGCCCCCGAGTCGGAATGTACCGACCCGAACTGCCCGTTCCACGGCAGCCTCCCAGTTAGGGGGCAGATCATCGACGGTACCGTAGCATCCGTCAAAATGGATAAAACGGTGGTGGTCGAGCGTACACTTACAAAATACGACCAGAAATATGAAAGATACGAGAAGAGAACAGGACGCTACTCCGCGCACCTCGCTCCCTGCATTAATGTTAAGGCAGGGGACAAGGTCACTATCATGGAGTGCCGCCCACTTTCTAAGACCGTGTCATATGCAGTCGTAGCAAAGAGGGAGTGAGCCTAATGAAGGGAATTGCAGGAAACCAGACTAACGGACTAATCACAGGATCCCGCCTCACTGTCATCGACAACTCGGGCGCTAAAGTGATAGAGATCATAGCGGTACCCCGGTATCATGGAGTCGCAAGAAGGCTCCCTGCTGCTGGCGTTGGCGATATGGTAATGGCGTCCGTTAAGAAAGGAACTCCTCAGATGAGGAGACAGATCGTGTATGCAGTCATAGTTCGTCAGAGACGCCCTATGAGACGCCCCGATGGAACAATGGTGTCCTTCGAGGATAATGCAGCAGTGATCACAACGGATACTGGAGAAACAAAAGGTACCGACATTAAGGGTCCAGTGGCTAGAGAAGCCGCAGAGAGATGGCCCCGTGTGTCTGCTACCGCCAATATAATCGTATGAGGAATTAAGATGGCAGTAAG
>CAYIZM010000115.1:0-1347 GCA_964368015.1 uncultured Methanomassiliicoccales archaeon | reverse complement strand
GTGTTCCTTTAGGATACTTTGATAGATCCAGTACTGGAGACATACTGAGTCGTGCAACCAACGATGTGGATACATTAGGTCAATCGATGAATCAGAGCATTGGAACGCTGATCACTTCAGTGACTATGCTGGTCGGTTCGTTGGTAATGATGGCCTATACGAATCTCACCATGATGGCCGTCGCAGTGTTATCATCGGTTGTAGGTTTTGTTCTAGTAATCGTTATAATGCGCCACTCCCAGAAGTATTTCGGTATTCAACAATCGAATCTCGGAAAGATGAACGGTCACGTAGCAGAGATATACTCTTCACATAACGTTGTCAAAGTATACAACGGACAAAAGAAGGCCGCTAAGGAATTTGACTCTATAAATGAAGAGTTGGGTACCAGTGCGTTCATGTCTCAGTTCATGTCAGGTCTAATGATGCCTTTGATGAACTTCATTGGTAACTTTGGATACGTTATGGTTTGTATCGTTGGTGCAGCAATGGTATTGAACGGGGCAATCTCAATCGGTGTAATTGTTGCATTCATGATTTACGTTCGTATGTTCACTCAACCTCTTTCCCAGGTTGCTCAGGCACTTACGGGTATGCAGTCTGTTGCAGCAGCTGCCGAACGTGTATTCGAGTTCATTGAAGAGGAAGAACAATCAGAAGAGGGTGACGAACTAATGAAACTCGAAAATGTCAAAGGACACGTTGAGTTCAGAGATGTTCGCTTTAGCTACGTCCCAGGAAAAGAGATTATCCATGGATTCTCAGCTAAAATTGAACCAGGTCAGAAGATTGCTATTGTCGGACCTACTGGCGCAGGAAAGACTACAATGGTTAATCTGCTGATGAGGTTCTACGAATTAGATAGTGGGGATATACTGATAGATGGTGTTTCTACTAATGACATGAAACGTAGTGATGTCCGTGACCTGTTCTCTATGGTTCTTCAGGATACGTGGATCTTTGATGGAACTGTTAAGGAAAACATCGCATATAGTATGAAGAACGCGACTGATGAGCAGGTAATAGAAGCTTCTAAAGCCGTAGGAATAGATCACTTCGTTAAGACTTTGCCTAAGGGTTACGACACTATGTTGGATAACACCACATCGTTATCTGTAGGACAGAAGCAACAGATTACAATAGCTCGTTCCATAGTTCAGAATTCGCCCTTACTGATATTAGATGAAGCAACGAGTTCCGTTGATACTAGAACTGAAAAAGCAATTCAGGATGCAATGGACGCGATGACTAAGGGACGTACGTCTTTCGTAATCGCTCATCGTCTATCTACCATCAAGAACGCTGATATGATTCTAATGATGAAGGACGGGGACATAATCGAACAGG
>CAYIZM010000114.1:0-1348 GCA_964368015.1 uncultured Methanomassiliicoccales archaeon | reverse complement strand
ATCATGTATTTTTCTAAATTGGAGAAAACTATACCTGCCGTCTGCTCGCCGTCTCTAAGCGTAGTGTCGCAAATATTGAGCCTTCCGCCCAACGCCTGGACTGTGTCTTTTTTAGTTTTCATTTTTATACCTCAAATATTATGGCCGGCGGCCTGTAAAGTAAGTTGACTTTATTCCGTTATCCGATAATCACTAATAACATTTTCCATTCGTAGTTTAAGACACTGGGTTATTAAATGGCATATCTTAGTATCGCCCCTATACCGCCCAGTGCAGATAATCTTCGACCTGAATCATGTTGTGATGATACCACCATTACATTCCCATTCTGTGATTCCACATCTTTGACCACGTGATCGAGATCCTGCTCACGTACCTTAGTATCCAGGATCAATAATGTCTCTATAGCTCCGGCCTTTGCTGCTGATGCGACCTCGGTAGGGCCGTAAGTTGCTAGACCGTCCTTAGATATTTCCGTCATAAGACGTTCTACAGCCTCCATTTCTGCTCCGACCGTAGAGTCTCTAAGAACTTCAGCACCCAATCCCATCTTCATAAGTTCATTTATCCCGGTCATGCCGCAATGTCCCGTATGATATACATAACATTTAGAAAATATGTCAGGATATAGTCTTTTACCGCTTTCAGCTAAAAGTTCTTTTTCGAACCCAGGCCCTAAAAGAACCAATGGCATACCGTCCTCTGCCACCGATTGGACTTTAGATATTATCTCGTCATGATATCCGTCGGCCCCTCGTCTTTTCTCAACGTACTGTTTACCGGACCTACTAGATCTTACGCTAGCTATCTCTTTTAATCCATACTGTCTAAGAACACCGATAGTGGCCTCATCCTGATCTAATGAAACAAAGATTATCCTTGGTTTGTTAGTATCACGGACAGCACGTTCAAGTCGTTCGGTCTGCGTTAACCGCCACTTGATCTTTGATATTGAAAGAGAGTCCCCAGGCTCAATTATGAACGTATGATGTTGACCGATGTCCTGAGGGCCGGATTCGATTATTCCAAGTAATCGTAACCTAAGGTCATCCTCCGAGAATTCTATCTTCTCTATCCGTACGCTCAAGGTCATCCTTTTCTTTTCAGCACGTTCAGCACGTATCTTGTCGGCGATCTTCTCTTCTCTTCTTGTAGTGGATGTTGTGACCACGTCCCCAGTCTCCACTACGTTATATAAATGCCAAAGATCCTCATCGGTCTCTGGCATTACTTTGATACTGTTCGACGGTATGTCACGACCGATGATCCGCATACACCGTCCATTGCTTACTTAGATAATCATGTTTCGTTAAAACATATGACAAATGTCTATTATCAGACAAGTTAG
>CAYIZM010000113.1:0-1349 GCA_964368015.1 uncultured Methanomassiliicoccales archaeon | reverse complement strand
TTGTCTTGGTATATGCCTCGGCTATGGCTGATATAATGAACGCTCCTCAGGAGAGCGTTGTTTACCTCAGGATGATGACAATAGGCTTCATCTTCGATTATCTGGTGCAGATAGTGTTGGTCATCTTAGTAGTACTGGGAAAAGCCCGTTATGTGAACATGCTGATTATTTTAAAAGTCACGATCCTCACAATTTCCAACATTATCTTGATGAACGCTTACAGCTTCATGGGCTCTGCTTTGGCCATTATAATTAGCAACATCGCGATGGTCATCTTCTGTCTGTATCTACTTAAAAGGGAGGGTATGATACAGTTAAGGCCGAAATTCGAAAGAAATACCATCTCACAATGGGTTAGAGTTGGAAAATTCTCGGGCGGAGAGATCTTTCTCAACAATTTGATCTACATTTTAATGATCGTTGCCATGGTCAACGCAGTATCAGAATCTGGAAATTACTGGGTGGCGAATAATTTCATATGGGGTTGGCTGCTCATCCCGATACATGCCCTGGGGGAAATCGTAAGAAGGGATTACGAGAAGGGACAGGGAAGAATGCGAGCGTACGGATTTGTGCTGATGACAATATTCCTTATCTGGCTGCTTTCCGTTCCTGCTTGGGAGTTCATCTATGGAAACATATTTGGAGCGACTGATCCGGGTTTTGTCACAGATATAACATACAAGCTAATGCCATTTTACCTTGCATATGGCATAACTGCAGTCGTGGACTCGGTATTCCTGTCAGTTGGAAGGACTGAGTATACATTCTCCATCGCTTTGGTGGTGAATATCGTATATTATGGCATCATTTATATCTTCTTTATATCGGAAATGGTAGAACCTACGATAGACTTCATCATAATGATGTTCGGTTTCGGAATGGTCGTCCACATGATACTCAGCGTCTTGCTGTTCATACGATACAAGTGGAAGGGTGCACACCCCATCGGAATGGATGTGTGACAAAGATTAATCAATAGACAATTACAAATTTATAATGATAATATTCTAAACAGGGACCTAGACTGAGTGCACTGGCAGGCAATGCTAAGGAGGGTTAATTTGCAGGCCTTTCCCGTTCCTGCCTGCGAAATTACTCTTGAGTTCAAATTCTCTTTTTATTAAAAGGATTTATCGCATTCATCACATCGTACGCCCCTGTCTTTTTACTGGCCAGGTAAAGTGCAATAGCAAAAACTGCCGAGACGATCGCCAAACAAAGTAATTCTACCCATATTCCAGATTCAAATAACATACTGCCTGTAAACGCTCCCGTCATTACACATGAAATGAACAGAAGCGAAAATATTGTCGCCTCTTTCACAATTCTTCTGAACGAGTATAATC
>CAYIZM010000112.1:0-1532 GCA_964368015.1 uncultured Methanomassiliicoccales archaeon | reverse complement strand
AGAGAATCGTCCCTTTCTGCATTTATATTTGAAAGTGCCAGATCCTTACATTCCCCTATTACAAGAACAACGAATCCTTTATTCTGATCCTTGGGGCTCATTTTCTTTATCGCCCGGCCTATCTGTCTATCTGCCGAAGCATAAAGTATAGTTTCAGTAAGAATATTTTTGGAACGTTGTGTACCTTGAGAGAAAGCTCTTTTTGCATGTAAGTATGAAGAAATAACATGATCTTTACCGCATATGAACTCAGGGTCGAACACTATGGCTTCAGCTCCAACTGAAATGAAGTGCGAAGCTATGCTCTTGGGATCACCGTCGCATCTTATGCCAATTATTTCCATAGGAGTCACGTCACCTGATGTTCTACTGTGGTTTTAATCTTATTAGTTAAGAACCGAACAGAGAAAGTTTATCAATATAGCCTATATCCTTTATCATAGAAATAATTCCAGGATGAGTTCAGATGAAAAACGAATGGATTAAGGTGGCCGCACCAGCAACCACTTCCAACATTGGGCCGGGGTTCGATACATTCGGACTTGCTTTGAAAGAACCCTATGATATCATTGAAGGAAGAAGAACTGAATCTGGGCTCTCTATTTTAGAGATATCAGGTCCTGGTAGTGAGAGTATTCCTACAGACCCAAAAAAGAATTCGGTTTGCATAGCAGCCTACGAGGTCATGAAAAGGTCAGGGGAGAAATTCGGTATCGAGTTTAAAATAACTAAAGGCATAAGACCAGGAAGTGGCCTCGGATCTTCTGGAGCCTCAGCTGCAGGAGGTGCATATCTGGCACATCTTATGTGCGGTGAAAAAATTAGCCTGAATGAGCTGGTACTTTGTGCAGCACATGCAGAAGACGTTACGTCCGGTGGACTTCATGCCGATAACGTGGCACCATGTTTGGTAGGCGGATTCACAGTTATACGTTCTTATCAACCCTTTGATATGATCTCTATCAAACCACCAGAGAACCTCGGATTGGTGGTAACTCTTCCGGATATATACATAGAAACAAAAGAGGCTAGAAAAGTCATACCTCAAGAAGTTCCTATAAAGCATCTGGTATATCACGTAGGAAATGCTGCTTGTCTCGTACATGGTATGAGTACTGGTGATCTGAAACTTATTGGAAGATCTATACAAGATCTAATATCCGAGCCTAACAGGGCACATCTTGTCCCTCATATCAAAGAAGCGGAATCAGCCGCTATGTCCCATGGAGCATTAGCATCGTTCTTGGGAGGTTCTGGTCCGTGTATCATGTCGTTCTACGACAAGGATACACACGACGGGAACATAATAGCTGAAAGTGTTAGATCAGTCTTTACCCAGGCTGATATAGGATGCAAAACATGGGTAACAGATTGCGGTGAAGGCTGCAGAAGGATTTGAAATGGTACATCATAAAGTGTTATGCTGGGACTGTGGAGCGGAAGTAGAAGATCCGTTCGTTAGCACATGTCCTAAATGTAACGGACTGCTTACTGTGAAAATGGACCTTGAGAAGGTCAAAGAGAAGAAACCT
>CAYIZM010000111.1:0-1535 GCA_964368015.1 uncultured Methanomassiliicoccales archaeon | reverse complement strand
GCCCCTTGTATCTGCGATTCTCGGAAATCAATTCATCGATTTTCAGAAGCTTCTCGGCTGCTTTATCTACTCGGTCTGCTCCGAGCTTTATCTCGAATGCCCCCCAACGTCCATCCTGAAGCTCTATGACCGCGTCTATCTCCCTACCATCCCCGTCACGATAGTGATACACTTTGCCCCCAAACGATCCCGCATATATTTCCAAGTCCCGGATACACATGGATTCGAACATCAAACCATAGGTGTTGAGGTCCTCCATCATCATCTTAGGGGTGGCTCCTAATGCGGCAATGGCCAAGGACGGGTCTGTAAAGCGCCTTTTAGGGGTTTTTCCAACTCTTACGGATGAACGCATGTTGGGGTTGAATGCAGGTTGTTCTTCGATGATATACAGCCTTCCAAGCACATCGAGGTAGTCGGACAAAGTGGGAAAGGAGATTGTCTCATCGTCTAAATCCACCATGTCCCGGGCAAGCGTATTATTGTTCACCGTAGTGCTTTCGTTGCGGGCTAGAGACCTAAGCAGCATACGTATCTTCCTTGTGTCACGTCTCTTATCATCTATCATTTGAACATCACTATTGATTATGGCATCAAGATAGCCTTTCGATACTTCTATCGCACCCTCGGTTTCGATACCAAGTATCCCCGGCCATCCTCCGCGGACGGTAAGGTCGATAAGATGTTCCAGCCGTACCTCATCTGTGAAAAGGTCCTCATTCCAAGGTTTATTAAAGAGTTCGAGCAAAGAGATTTCCCCCGAAGAATCTCCTGACTCGTATAATGACATGGTATGCATCCTTATTCTTCCGATGCGTCCTGCGCCGCTATGTATTATTTCTTGATTATTAGGTGTTGCGGAACCTGTGAGTATAAAATTCCCTTTTTCTGAAATCATATCTACTTTATGTCTTACAGCATCCCATATCTGAGGCACTTCCTGCCATTCATCTATGAGGCGCGGCCTCTCTCCTTTCAATACTAATTCTGGATCGATCCTAGCCAGTTTTCGATTTTGAAAATTTCCAGATGGATCATTTATGTAAATGACGCTGTTAGAATTATTGAGGCCCGTCCAGGTTTTACCGCACCATTTCGGACCTTCGATACAGACTGCTCCAAACACATTCAGAATACTTTCAAGTCTTTCGTCGACAATTCTCTTGACGTATCCTTTTTTCTTCAGTGTCATAAAATATCCTCAGCATTTATAGATAATGTGCTAGCATACATCATATTACTCCACTTTAACTTTTTCGGGGATTCCACTTTAACTTTTTCGGAGATTCCACTTTAACTTTTTCGGAGATTCCACTCTCAAGTTCTGTATAATCTGAACATGGTAGCAAGACGTAAAAAGGCCGAAAAACAATATCGTGAAGCTGTGCAATTGCAGGGCGATCTGGACAGAGGAAAGAAAATTAAAAAGAAGTTTTTGTTTAGCAACGACTTCATCGAAATGTCGGTATCGTTTCAAACAAAACTCACAAAAATGACCGAGGAAGAAGCTCGATCGTTCATTTTAGAACGCACGA
>CAYIZM010000110.1:0-1581 GCA_964368015.1 uncultured Methanomassiliicoccales archaeon | reverse complement strand
TTTTATATGAATTTGTCATTTTTTGTCTCCTCAGTTTATCTTGTGATCGTGATACCGATTACTCACTAGGAGTACGCGATACCCGATTACATATAACTCTGTTAATTATTATATTATATATCAGTATATTAACATTGTTATAATAATTCTTATTTGGTAAACTATTTTTTTAAAAAAATACATGATTTTACACATATTTTGTTTTGTTTTAAGAATATTTATCAACAATTCTTTTCAATACTGGCTTCTATTGAAAAGCATACTATTCTATCGGGATAGATCAGCAAATAAATTCTTACGAATCTCAAGCCGGTTCTATAAAGATAGTTATTGAATATTTCATTTGATCTGGCTTATTATCCACGGTCTTAGCTTCACTTATTTCACCTATAAGTTTGAAGGTACTTTTAGGATTTATTGTGATATCTATACGTTCAGATATTTGACCCTGTAGTATTATCGCCGCATCGTCACCGGTTCCTATAGTCAACCAGGTGGTCATGTTATATTCGCTTTCAGGATTGATTCCTTCCCATGTAACTTCGTACCAGATCTTTACAAATTTAGTACCCGAGTTATTGGTGGTCTTTATTGCAAGTTCAGCTTTTCCAAGCTCTAATGTCTGCTCCCATACACGATATCCAAAGAATTCATCATTTATTGCTGTTGAACCATATCCGAGTTTAGTTGCGCCCGCGCCGTCGTTAGCATTTTTAGCGAAATCTCCTTCTTTTAGGATATCTCCGGACTCATCTACGATCTTAGCATCGATACCTTCCGCTGCAATGACGTTAGCATCGTTCCTAACGTCACTTATAAGTGCGGAATATGCAACGCCGAACATACCGCTTATGCATATTAATAAAGTTAAAATAATGATAACGAGGAATCTTCTGCGCTTCCTTCTCTCATCGTAAGTTACGTTCATCCTCTTTCTCCTCGGAATATATTCGAATGATCTCACGCACGCTGTATATCATCACGACAGCACATATAATGAATACTATTATCCACACAGCCTTTTCTTTAGCTAGAGTTACTATCTTTCCTAGGAAGGGGGATACCCCTATGACCTTTCCAATAACTCTATCGTGATATACGGCCGAATCTGCACTAGGGTTAGCGTCCCCCTGAGTTACAAAGTAATCATCTTCGATTTCAATAACACGGTGAACGATCATATATCCGCTACGATCGTAAGCTATTACGTCGCCTACCTTAATGGAACTAAGCTCGTCTTCGCTTAGATGGCGTACCATAACAAGACTATTGATAGGAATAGTGGAAATAGGATTATCCGTTTCTCCGGCATCCATAGAGCCCGTTACTACTAGACGAGCTTCACGACCACTGATATCCAAGGAATTATCGTTTATATCATAGAGTAAGTATAATCCGGATGCGACCAAAACAACTATAACTGCGATTAATGCAACCACGGTTATTTTGCTTTTTTGTTCATCGCGATCCATTACAACATCTCCTTGTTAAGCTAGATACTATTATGCTCAATGTATTTATTAACGTTGTTATAAAAAAATTTATTGTTGAGTGTATTTTTTCTCAGTGGACGACTTTTAT
>CAYIZM010000109.1:0-1591 GCA_964368015.1 uncultured Methanomassiliicoccales archaeon | reverse complement strand
AAAGTAACAATCGATGACGTACGGTACATAAGGACGTTCATAAAAGAAAGTATCAAAAGCACTAACAGCTCCGGTATGGTGATCGGGCTTAGCGGAGGCATAGATTCTGCCGTAGTTACTAAACTTGCTGCTGATTCTATAGACCCGTCTAAGATCCTTAATGTTTTTATGCCATCTAGGGTAACGCCTGCGGCAGACTACAAGACCACCATGGAATTAAGTCAGAACTGGGGGACGGAATACAAGATCGTAGATATCCAACCAGCGGTCGATGCATTGACATCCGTACTTTTATCAGACGTAGAAGCGCCTTTAGAACGTGGTAACATAGCCGCAAGATGTAGGATGATCGTTCTTTACAATCTTGCTAAAAAAAGGAATTACGTAGTAGCAGGAACATCTAATCAAAGTGAAATTATGACGGGATATTTCACAAAGTTCGGTGACGGTGCTTGTGACCTCACGCCTCTTGCGAATACGTATAAGACGGAAGTCAAACAGATGGCTGCTATGATAGGCATCCCTCAGGATATTATCGACAAGCCACCTTCCGCAGGATTCTGGGAAGGACAGACAGATGAATCAGAGATGGGTATATCCTACGATAATTTGGATGCTATATTGTACAACATGGAGATGGACTTCGACGACGAAGAAATCGCAAAAGACATCGACCTATCTCCAGAAGAAGTAAAGAAAATACGTGTACTTGTGGAATCAATGGAGCATAAACGGCGGCTTCCCCTTCGTCCAGACCCAATATACGACTATTGAGCGATAGTTATTCGCACAAATTATATTAACGTGATAGTAATCAAGGCACTATCTGCTCCCGTAGTGTAGTGGCCAATCATGAAGCCCTCTCGAGGCTTCGACTCGGGTTCAAATCCCGGCGGGAGCACCACTTTTAAAATCAGACCTTAGTAATTGAAGGTTCTGTATATTCTATTTTCAACAAAATATTATGTATTTTTAAGTTATTTTTCATATAAAATTTCATTTCTAGGGTATTAAAATTTTCAATTCAACATAGATATAATACCGCGCAATGCGTATTGATCACAAGGAGAAATTAACATGTTTTATTCTAAGCGCGAAAAATATAATTTCGAAATCTGCATATACAGTATAATCTGCAAAGAGGAGTTTAACGGATCGTCGGAAATTTCTAATAATTTAGGAGTAAAAGTCTATGTCTAAAACAAGTGAGTCACGTACTGTTACTGCTTTGATACTCTCGATAATTCCAGGTCTTGGAGAAATTTATTTAAATAATATTGAGAAAGGTGTATTTTTCCTGGTAGTGGGAATTGTATTGTTTGCCGCATCAGGTCTATTTTTCCCTATAGGGATCATTGCCGTTGTTTTCTGGTTGTACACAATATATCAGACGTACTTGGATACCCGGTGAGATAATCTGACGAGCTCAGATAAATAACTGGTCAATTGGTGTTTTACAATATTGCACAAAGTAAGACACAGGAAAAACAGAGGGCTCTTCGTTTCTTTATGCGACGGTCCTCTGAACAATATTACAACATGGAATATCCCCTCACGCATTTTTAATCGTAACGTAAGCTTACAGCTTTTG
>CAYIZM010000108.1:0-1595 GCA_964368015.1 uncultured Methanomassiliicoccales archaeon | reverse complement strand
GACCTCCCGTATGCAAGATTGGTTATCTCCATTGATTGTTTGAAGAATATGAATAGTGAAATTATCATTATTATTGTTACAGGCCCACCTATGCTGACGTAGATATACCAGTTAACGGTGGACATAGCTAAAAACATAAATCCTCTGGACCATTTTTTCAATATTAAGTGTCCAATTCCATATATTCCAATAAAAGCAAATATGAATGAAAGAACAATGGCCATTGTTCCGTTCTTCTGTAGAACTGGTACACGGTATGTCATATTGTATGGCATATTTTGCGTTGTTCCTGCAGTCGTGGTCTGCGTAAGTACATCTATCTCTATACCACAGTGCTTGCAGAACTTAGCTTGTTCTAATATGGGTTTTCCACAATTAGAACAGGGAATTTCCATTCCCTGTATATTGCCGCTATCATCTATTTTGAAAGCTTTACTTTTTAGATTACCGCATTTGTAGCAGAACTCTGATTCGGAGGAAATCTCATTTCCGCACTCTGAACAAATATACCTTATCACGCGTCCATCCTCATAGAATATATTCCGTTAATACATTGAACATTAATAGGTTCATCGAAAAGTCCACTTACTTTCTCTGATGTTAAGATCTCAGATTTAGGGCCATCAGCATATACTTTTCCATCTTTTATCATAATGATACGGTCAAGTGATACAGGAATATCAGTAAGATCGTGGGTTATCATTACTATATTAACGCCAGATTTAGACATTAGATCGAACATCTTACGGAATTTAGATTTCATCACGATGTCCAATCCTGTCATCGGTTCATCAAGAACAAGCATATCCGGTGACGTAACTAACGCTCTTGCTATCAACGTGCGTCTCATCTCTCCCATGGATAGTCCAACAACGGTCCTAGACATCAGATGTTCGATGCCCATGTATTCGGCTGAACGTAACGCGCCTTCGTTCATGATGTTAGTGATATCATGATTCCTGAACACATCAAGACTACTAAAGTATCCTGAAAGTACTATATCGCCTACAAGAGTATCGTTATCGAACATATTTTGAAGATCCATCGATACGACGCCCATCCTACTTCTCACGTCATAGATAGACCAATTCTTTTCACCGAATATCTTCATAACGGGTGGCTTATCTTCATCGTAATATGGATAAATGTCTCCTCTTAGTAACTTGATAAGTGTAGTTTTACCTGATCCATTAGGCCCTATCACCGCAACGTTCTCTGTCGCGTCAATATCTAAGCTAATAGAATCTAGAAGCTTCTCTCCTTCTCTGACTATAGAGACGTTTCTTAGCTACATCGCTTTTTCCATAATCGGGCTATAACTTCAATATACCTAAAAGTGACGGAATGATTTGCTTAACTAGACTTTAATTATAATTGGTACAGTATTCATGTATTGTGAACAGTATAAAATTTAGGGGAATGGAAGTGTCCCCTGTAGGGATCGGTACTGCCGCATGGGGAGGCGGTATATACGGAGGCGACCAGATGTATGGTTCACGACTTTCCGCCAACGATCTTAGTTATATATTTAGGACTGCAGTTGCACAGGATATAAACTTCTTCGATACGTCTCCTGCGTTCGGTACAAGCGAGAC
>CAYIZM010000107.1:0-1595 GCA_964368015.1 uncultured Methanomassiliicoccales archaeon | reverse complement strand
CGGACATACCATCTTGATAGGTCCTCCATAATGTAATCTTCAAGTGAACGTGCCACCTTGTGTAGTTCTCTGGTCTCAAGATACGCTGTGACATCACGTTTCATACTCTCGGTGCGGGAAAGCATCCAGAGGTCTTCGTCTCTAAGATTTTCACGTATAGACCCAAGGGTGAATTTCTCAGGTTCGTAACCGTCGAGGTTCATGTAAGTAGAAGCAAAGTTAACAACGTTCCAGTAAGTATTGAGTGCTCTTCTGGCGTTCTTTGGTCCATCCTTCTGGAACGCGGTGTCTTCCCAAGGAGCGTTAGATTTAATCAGATAAAGTCTAAGTGAATCTGCCCCAACTTGGTTTATTATTTCTAGAGGTTCGATAACGTTACCTTTAGATTTAGACATCTTTTGTCCTTTAGGATCTAGAACCCAGCCATGCATCATGACCTCTTTATATGGTGTACGATCGAAGGATATAACTCCTGCACCTAATTGCGAATAGAACCATCCACGGGTTTGGTCATGAGCTTCAACAATGAAATCTGCAGGCCACCATCTATCGAACTCTTCATTACCTGAAGGATATCCTAACTGAGCCCAGGATGCAACACCTGAATCGAACCAAACATCTAGAACGTCGGGTACGCGGTACATTGTTTTCTTACATTTAGGGCATTCAAAGGTCACTTTATCGATCCATGGACGGTGCGTATCCATACCTTCAACGTATCCATCTCCTTCTTTGAGTTCAGAATATTTACCTACTACGCGTTTCTCGCCACATTCACATTCCCAAACGGGCATTGGGATCCCCCAATAACGTTGTCTCGATATGCACCATTGTCTGGCACCTTCTACCCAATTACGTTGTCTGGAATCTCCTGCCCAATTAGGCACCCATTTCGACTCGTTAATCTCGTCGAGCATTTTGTCTTTTACAGCAGGGACGTCTAAGAACCACTGACGTGTATCTCTATAGATAATTGGTGATTTACATCTCCAGCAGTGTCCGTAACGGTGCATTAATCTTCCAGATTGGAATAATTTATTGTTCTCATCTAGATGTTTTATCACATCGTCGTTTACACCACGGACCTTGCGTCCGACCATCATGGGGAAGTTATCGTCAAAACGTCCGTCCTCGCCTACGGGACAGAACGGCGTCATGTCATACCTTTTACCCGTATCGTAATCGTCAGGACCAAATCCAGGCGCAGTGTGCACTAAACCAGTATTGTCTTTTTCAACATACTGGGCTGTTACGACCTTGTAGACCCATTCACTTTTTACTAACTGGTCTCCAATATCAAAAGGAGGAGTGTATTGCATACCCTCAAGTTCTTGACCCTTCATTTTTTCGAGTACTTCGAACTCAGTGTATCCGCCTTTTTCCATAACGTATTCGATCTGGGATTCTATGACGATGACGTTCTCGCTTCCCTCGTCGTTCTTCATTTTTACTTTAACGTAATCATAATCTGGGTGTACTGCCACGGCCATGTTGGACGGTAATGTCCACGGTGTGGTGGTCCAGATCAAAAGCGAATAATCCTGTCCTACAACAGGCATCCTTACAATTATCGAAGGATCGCTTTCATCCCAATA
>CAYIZM010000106.1:0-1648 GCA_964368015.1 uncultured Methanomassiliicoccales archaeon | reverse complement strand
TGGATGTAGTTTCAATTCCGAAACTGAACGTCCACTACCGCATTCTCCTGACTGATAAGGGAAAGATCACCGCGCAGGTCATAACTGAAGACGAATCCAAATGGACCCTTTGTAGGGTCGAGGACAAGTCCATGATCAAAGGCGGAAAATTCCAGATCCACCTCAGCGGAGGCAGGAACATCCTACAGGATAAGAACGACTACAAAACAGGCGACACCATAAAGATCAGCCTCGGGGACAACAAGGTCCTAGCACACTACGGTCTGACCGCAGGCGCTGCCGCGATGATCATTGAAGGTGCCCATGCCGGAAAGGCGGAGACGGTGTCCGAGTACATCGTCACCGAAAGCAACGGTGCAAATGTCGTCAAGTTCGAAAGCGGAACCGAGACGGTCAAGAAGAACGTATTCGTGATCGGCGGTAAGACGCCCGAGATAATCTTGCCGGGGGCAGCTAAATGACCGGAATGAGAGATCTCTACGTTGACAAAATAGTTGTCAACATCGGAGTCGGAGAAGCTGGCGAAAGGCTCCTTAAGGCTCAGAAAGTTCTTGAAATGGTGGCCCAACAGAAATCTGTTCAGACTATTTCAAAAACGATCAACAGAGACTTAGGTGTACGTGTAGGAATGCCTATCGGATGCAAAGTTACCCTCAGAAAAGATAAGGCTGAAACTTTCTTAAAGAAAGCCTTAGCGATCAGAGAGAACCGCATAAACAACTATTCCTTTGATAAAGAAGGTAATATGTCCTTCGGAATACCCGATTATACGGATTTCGAAGGAATGAAATATGACCCTCAGATAGGAGTATTCGGTATGGATGTCAGCGTTGTCCTTAGAAGACCCGGAAGCAGGATCGAACGCAGAAAGCTCCTTGCGAGGAAAGTACCTCACAATCATCGCGTAGATCGTGATGAAGCGATCGAGTTCATGTCTAGCACATACGATATCGAGGTGGTATGATGAAACCAAAGAAGCAATTCGGAAGGACAGTCGGATGCACTCGATGCGGACGTAGAAGAGGAATAATTAGAAGGTACGGAATGCATCTTTGCCGCCAGTGTTTCAGGGACATCGCTCCGGAACTGGGGTTCAAGAAATATTCGTGAGGTGATGATGAAATGCAGAGCGATCCACTTAATGACGCAATGTGCGTAATGAAAAATGCATCAACAAACGGAAAGAAAGAATGCACCATTTCACTGTCTTCCAAACTTATCGGCCGTGTGCTGAAAGTTATGCAGGACCACGGGTACATTAATCAATTCGAATATGTTGAGAACGGAAAAGCCGGCGAGTTCCACGTGATGCTCAAAGGCGCAATAAACAACTGTGGCGTGATCAAGCCAAGGTACGCGGTTAAGACCGACGAGATCGTTAAGTTCGAAGCGAGGTTCTTACCCGCTCAGGACTTCGGACTCATCATTATGACCACTACCGCCGGAGTAATCACCCAAGACCGAGCCAAGGAGCTCGGAATCGGCGGGAAACTGCTGGCATATGTATACTGAGGAATAAGAAATGACAATAGCAGGGATAATCGAAAGCACTATCGCCATACCCGACGGCGTTACCGTCACACAAGACGGCACCACCGTTTCGGTCAAAGGACCGAAGGGAGAACTGAGCAGAAACTTCGCACACCCT
>CAYIZM010000105.1:0-1677 GCA_964368015.1 uncultured Methanomassiliicoccales archaeon | reverse complement strand
AAGGAGGAATCTCCTTATCAGTCTCCATTATTGCTTTAGCGGAAGCAAGCATCATTACCGTATTGCCAGTAATATGACATTCTTCCGCGAATAAATCAGAACTATTATCATCAATATCTTTTAAATTAGGCCTTGTACCGACAATATCTCCGATTATTGCACCTATCATTTGAAGCTCTCTGATTAACCGTAGTAATGTTCCAGTGGATAAATGCCGTTGCTTACTTTTCGATAATTTAACTATATATTTCTAAAAATTAGAGCAGTGTTCGTTATGTGTTGAAAATCTACGTCGTGATGATTTGTTGTCTATTAACAGTATTTGAAATCAATCCGTTACAACAAAAATAATATAAACGTACATCAACTTTTATACTTCATGGACAACGTTCTAACAGTCTATGATTCAGAAGCTGCCCGTAAAAAGTACGCTTCTGACTATAACAGGTTCAAGAATTCCATGGATATCCTCAAAAAGAAGAAATTCAAGGTAAATCACGTTGACTGCAAGTCAGTCGCTGACGTAAAAGGCAACGGCGAAGCTCAGGAACTTATAGAGATCGAAGGTTTGGATGCTCTTCCCGTAGCGGAATACCACGGAGCTATCATAGCCCAAGGTGAATATGTATCAGACCAGGACCTTGCGGACTTCCTAGAAGTTCCCGATGGTATCCTTGATGTTAAACGCACCAAGAACACACCTCTATATGAGTCTGGCCCACCTCTAGAATGTGGTCTTGGCGGTAAAATACCTAAGTGATCCTTTGGTAAATTGGAAGAGTAGCTGATATTAAGTATCAGCTATAATTCAGAAAAACATTTTCCTTTTTCAATATTTACTATCTATATGAAAAATAATTATATTATTTTCCAACTACCGGCACGTCGACTTCCTTCTCTAACAAGTATTTCTTTTGACTTTAGTTCTGCAATATAACGTTCTACTTGACGTCTACTAAGTCCGATAGATTCGGAAAGTTCACTTATTGTTATATTGCTATTGACAGACACTTGGTTTAATATTCGTTCTTCTACAGAACTTATGTCTATCTTTGGAATAGTAGAAGATTGTACAACGATTGTAACAGACCCAGATACGTAATTTTCATTGATAGATAGATGATATCCTGACTCATTCAACGATGATATAGCATCTTTAAGTCCATTCGTCGGCGAAATCATCCTAAACATCTTTGCAATAGTAGGATTCCTACGATCTCGTTTACCATTAATCGATACCATCTGATTTGAACGGAATAATCCACTATTAACAATTGTAAAAGAATTATCGCTATATTCTATAAATACTCCTTCGCCGAAGAAATAATCTGAATGTACCAGTGCGTTGATCACGATTTCCTTAAGAGGGTTGTTGATGTGGTCAAAAATTACATCTATACGTTCGGACACCATTGAATAAAAATCGAAGATGTTACCTGACCATCGTCCATCCTCTGAATCGATCTTTGTTTCCTCATCTAAATATCTAAGACGATATCCCAAAAACATAGATGATGCTATGTGATGATTAGAGAACAATAGCATTCCTGCATCTGTAAGCTTAGTACGATCACCTATGACTTCTATCATAGACATCATAGAAAGGAACTCTTCATTTGTCAGTCCTTTCCATATGTGCTCTTCGCACATCATTGATCGAAATACTTTTACGGATTC
>CAYIZM010000104.1:0-1693 GCA_964368015.1 uncultured Methanomassiliicoccales archaeon | reverse complement strand
CGGAATGGACATACTTGAACGTACAGTCATGGAGATGAGAAAATGAAAGATAATAAAAAGGATCCGAACGCAGGATTATTCGGCTTAGATGAAGAAGAGGTATCTGAAGAAGAAAGAATCAATACGCAACTGTTTGGAAAAAACCCGCGTAGAGTCTCTGCGTTTCACGACCTTATGTATAATGAAATGATAGAATCTATTGATTCAGAAGATATACCTGAAGAAGCAAAACGCAAACTCATCTTCAAAATGGCAATAAACTCTGTGTTAGACACTATAATGGAATGCACACCCGACGATATTGCTGAGGAAATGACATATTCACTGGATAGCTACATAGGCGTCGCTATCACTAATAGGATCTACGACGTTGATCTGTTCAAAGAACAAAGTAAAGCGCTTCTAACTGTAGATCGAAAGAAATTCCAGAACGATGAAGAATATCAGTTAGCTTTGGAAGCTTTCGAAGAACAGTGGTGGTCTATTCAGCAGCCATTACTTAACAGAAGAAACCCCAATGACGCTATCGCTGAAAGCATGAAAAAATACGGACTGCTGGAATGAAAACTGCGACAGCATCGGCCCCAGGTAAATTTGTGATCCTAGGCGAACACGCTGTAGTCTTTGGAAAGCCAGCTATAGCACTGGCGATAGATAGACGTTTTAAGTGTACGGTCAGAGAAAATAAAGAATTCCTTTTGAACGGGTCACCTGAGAATCTATCAAGGCATAAGCACATAGAATATCTTCTTAAGAAACACGACATAGAGAACGTTAGCATCACTACAGAGAGCGAACTGCCCTCTGGTGCAGGCTTAGGCTCTTCAGCAGCTCTATGCGTCACATTGTCATGTGCATTAAGATCTATGTTGGGAAAATCCGTTGAAAGAACGGAAATAATAAAAGAAGCCTACGATGCAGAATTCTATGCTCAAGGTAGCGGAAGTCCCATGGATACCTCCGCATCTGTTCATGGGGGCGGGATAGGATTGAATATTCCCGAATCGGGAGATGTGCTTTGGACCATTCGGAATAACAACAAAGAATGGGATGTCTACGACGTAAACGCTCCAGAAATGACCTTTGTTATAGGTTATACAGGAAAGAACGCGTTAACAGGACCTTTGGTCGAAAAGGTCAGAAGATATAGGGACAGCAACAGTTTTGCAAAGGACATTGTAGAAGAGATAGGTCAAGTGACCCTTGAAGGGGTTAAAGCGTTACACGAGAACGATAAAGCCTCCCTAGGGAAACTTATGACCCATGATCACAAACTTCTTTCCATACTTGGAGTATCGAGTCCTGAGCTGAACAGGCTTGTTGACGCGGCGAACATTTATTCCTATGGTGCAAAACTAACTGGAGCAGGTGGCGGCGGAAGCATGATAGCTTTGACCGATGAACCAGATAAGGTCAGTAACGCCATACGCCTACATGGTGGAACTCCGATGATCGTAAGAACTAACGTTCCCGGTGTTACTATAGAAAAATAAAAATAATGCCGGCCCGAGGGCCGGAAAGAGTTTCAGATAAGATCCTCAAATCCTTCTACGACGGAGGGATACTTTTCTTTGATGACCTTCAAGATATTATAAACGTCGATCTGCTCGATAGGTGTACCGCTGATCATCTCTACGATATCATCCATCGTCTTATCGTCCAGTTCATTCAATCTCTCTTTAGCCATCCAGTT
>CAYIZM010000103.1:0-1699 GCA_964368015.1 uncultured Methanomassiliicoccales archaeon | reverse complement strand
ACAATCAAACGAAAGATTGAAACAACTAAACAAAGGGGAAGATAGCAAACAGGAAAATGATGAAACAATATTAGCTTTCGAAATGGACGTACACGCGGGAGTATATGACTTCCTATCCCAAAGGGAAGAATTGCTAGCAGGCAGATCAGCCCAAGTACAAGACGGTTTCCAGAATACACCTATGTACCTAAACGCAAAAATAGAGAGACAACTAAAACATATTCAATTTATAAGCGGTAGTTTATATGGAACAGTTTTGCGGGGTGATTTAGAAAAATACAGACAAGCGGTATTGTATTGCATAAACAAATGGAACACAGGAAAGGACAAAAGAAAAAACAATATGACAGTAACATGGGAAGAAATATATTCTAACCTGGACAACTTCCCTAAACACACGAAAAGGAAAGAACGCAGATCAGAGGAATTCCAAACCTTAAATATAGTATTGAACGGACTCAAAGATAACGATACGCTAGAGGGTTGTACCTATATTGAAAAGCAAATCAAACCACTATTAGCCCTTGTTTTTCATATCAAAAAAGAACTTCCCCAGCAGTAAAGGGTACACGAAACCCCGTAAAAATGGTCGTGAGGGTACACGAAACCCCGTAAAAATGGTCGTGAGGTACACGAAACCCCGTAAAAATGGTCGTGAGAGGGGCCTATCTTATAAGATATCTTATATATCTTACCCGGTGGGCGCTTTTGGTCTAGCGACCAGCGCCACCAGGAAGAAGAAAGAAAAGGATCACCAGAAAAGAAAGCTGCAACCTTCTTTCCCTGCAGGCCCTTCTTAAAAACCAGAGGGAAGACAGGCCAGGGGGGGGCTTAAAACTTCCCACCAAGGAATAACCCAAGCGCGACCAGACAAGCGCGATATAGAAAGAATTTATTGACGCTATACTTTCTTGCAGGCCTTACCATACTTTCAAGGCATCAGCGAGATACTAAAAAGAGCAATACCCTATCAACCCTATATTGCCAGCAGACGCACAAGGAAGCCCGCTACAGCGTTTTCTATATAAAGTTGCATAACTCTACCTTTATCCTTGCAAAGGCTCACAGCGGAACATTAGAGGGGCTTTCTTCTGTACGGGGTGATAAACAGCCTTTCCCTACTTGGAAAAAAGAGCAAAACTACACTATATTTGTTATACTTCTGCTATACCTGCACCCCTGGAAAAATGTTAACAAATGACAACAGTCTTATAACGCAGAATAATCGGGAAACCGAGATGGTAAACGTGATGGTAAACGTGATGGGGGGGGTGATAATATCCTGCTATATTCAATCAAATTGGGTATAAAATATGTATCATCTGTATACAGACAACACATACTATTAAAATGAAAGATAGTGTTGACGTTATGAAATATAGTGTTGACAATACCCAAACTTCTGCTATACTATACATGAAACACATGATACACAAGGTACACATAGTACAGAAGGGGCACACAATGAAGGAACTAGTAAAGGTAGAAAGCAAAGACCTGGTAGCGCTGCAGGGGATCACAGAAGACCTCTACAGCCGCTACATTGCCTACATTGACGCAAAGCCCAAGACCATCGAAAGCTATACCAGGGCATTAAGGCAATTCTTCACCTATACCCAGACACATGGGATCAGCACCCCAACAAGGGAAGATATCATAGCCTACAGGGACTACCTCAAGATTGGCCACAAGCCCACCA
>CAYIZM010000102.1:0-1721 GCA_964368015.1 uncultured Methanomassiliicoccales archaeon | reverse complement strand
AGAAGGACCAACCTGCATACGAGGCCATTGTGAACGGCGAGAAGGACCGATACGACCTCACTTCGAACGTAACCATAAATTACAACTACTTTAAAAAAAGAATACAATTACAAGAAATAACCGTGGACCAGTTCGTAGAAAGCATGGAGAAACTATACATTATGTACATAAGACTGGACAGTATGGTAGACGATGCTCAGATGGTATTCGAGAGCATCAATTCCACGGGTCTAAATCTGACAGAAGGGGACAAGGTTCGTAACTATCTGTTGATGAATCACGAGGTAAAGGACCAGAAAAAATATTATAATCGTTATTGGCGCAGAATAGACGATAGCTCCTTCGATCTATCGCGTTTCTTCAGAGACTATATAACCGCTGTTACAGGAAAAATACCTAGGACCAGTGAAATATATTTAGAGTTTAAAAAATACACAAAATCATTGCGCTCATCAAAGGATACCTTCGAAGGAATGTTTGAGGAGATTGTCAGTTATTCTGATTATTATCGTATGATAATGGGGCCGAACATGGACCATATATCTAAAAAGGCCTCCATGCAAATGTACCGCATAAACTATCAGGAAGCAACGGTTTCCTACCCGTTCATGATGCGTTTGTTAAATGCAAACAAGAATGATGACACTTTATCTAACAAGGATATCGAGGATGTTCTGGAAGTATTGGAGAATTACATGCTCCGTAGGTCCGTGTGTAAGATACCGACCAACGCCCTCAACAAGATCTTTCAGAACCTGTATGAAACACTTACCAAGGACGGAACAGATAATTTTGTGGAGAAATTGAAATATTTGTTATTGAAGAAGGAGGGTTCCTCCAGATATCCCAGAGACATGGAAGTGATGACCAGCCTCAAAGGAATGGACCTTTACAACAGCAACACATGCCCTCAAGTACTATCCGTTATAGAAAATGCCAATAGGGACACGACAGATACATTGAAGAGGTCCTGTGAAAAAGAACTCTCCATAGAACATGTGATGCCTCAGAAGTTGTCCGAATCTTGGAAATCGTATCTGGGCGATGAATACGCCCAAATACATGAGACGTGGCTGCACAGGCTCGGAAACCTCACCTTCACAGCGTATAACTCGGAATACAGCAACAGACCTTACGATGAAAAACGGAAGATCAAGGATTTCGGGTTTATCGATAGCGGCCTCCGCCTGAACCGGATTATGAAGGAAAACGACATATGGAACGAAAATGTCATGAAAGAGAGGAACGAAATCATGACCAACGATTTTATCCGGTTCATGCCCGAATTCAATTCCTCGTATGTACCTCCACCCGCCGAGAGAAACAACATAGATGAATACACGCTGGAAGAAGATGATGAGACGTTCCGTCGTATGAACATTAAAGGATACGTCTTTGACGGAAAGAGGGTTGAGACTAAAAGCGGTGTGCAAGCATACCTGGAACTGCTCAGTGAGATCTACAAGATCGACTCCGTGAAGTTCAAGGTGTCAGCAGAAAAAATCGTAGCGGGACAGACAATTCCAAAGCTTACATCGGACATAGGGAGCGTGGAGGGCGAATGGGATAAATTGGATTATGAAAAGATAAGTCCTGATATGTGGGCAAACAAACGACTAAATCATGATTCCAAAGCCTATATCTTAAAATCGCTCATAGCGTCTTATGATATCGAACCAGGGGATGTGGCCTTTATCGGTATCAAAGACCGAGATAGGGAT
>CAYIZM010000101.1:0-1735 GCA_964368015.1 uncultured Methanomassiliicoccales archaeon | reverse complement strand
GACCCCCAAAAAGTAGGTCAGCCAGAGGGTAAAAAGTGGGCCCGCCCAGATTTGAACTGGAGTTTCATGCACCCCAAGCATGGAGGATACCAAGCTACCCTACGGGCCCATAAAGGGTTTGTTTGAAATGGTTTATCCTAACGGTGCGACCTCTCCGATGAGGTCAGCGTGGGATACGATCATCCTGCGGCAGCAGTATCTCTCAAACCCAAGGTCGTCAAGGACATCCTTAGGGTTCTCTCCACCTTTGCTTATACGGTCCGCGTACACGGGGTAGGCGCTTCCTACAACCTTGCCGCATGTGAAACATCTCACCGGTATTATCATTTTAGATCACCTGTAGGACTTCTGCTTCTTGGCACGTGCACCGTGTCCGAGCTCGTTGACAGGTAGTTTTCTCCTGGTGTCATTGATCATCAGGGTTCTGTCGTAAGCTTTGAACATCATCTCAAGTTCTTCATCTTTAAAGAACTCGACGAGTCCTCTAGCGATAGCGGTTCTTGCTGCTGCGGCCTGTCCCATAACTCCGCCACCGTCAACAGTGACGCGTATGTTTACCTTTTCTGCCTTCTCGGCTGCTATTCCCAGAGGTTCCATTATCTTAAGCTTGGCCAGTTCGGGGGAATAGATCTCTAAAGGTACCTTATTAATGGTAACTTTACCGTTTCCCTCCTCAATAACCGCTCTTGCGACTGCGGATTTCCTCTTTCCACTTGTATTTACACTTTCCATGAGATCATCTCACGTTAGAACCCAGGTATTTAGAAACGGCTCCAAGGGTCGTGTATTTGCCGGTAATCTTCTTCATTGCTTCCTCAGGCACTTCGATAGTAACATCGGCGAACTGTTTAGGAACTCCTACGTGTACCTGAAGCCTTCTATAAGCATCTCTTCCACTGGATTTTGTCCATGGAAGCATTCCTCTAACGGACCTCTTAAACAAAAGATCAGCTCTGCGCGGATAGAATGGTCCTTTTCTCTTAGTGGTGTCACCAAGTTCAAGGCGGTGTTTGTATTTTGCGAACACCATATCTTTCGCACCTGTCAATATAATGGATTCACAGTTCAGAATGATAATTTCCTCTCCGTCCATGATCCTTTCTGCTACGATGCTTCCGAGCCTTCCGTAGATAAGATCCTTTCCGTCAATAAAAGTCACCATTTGTTCACCTCATTATCCTAATATTGGATCCCTTTGGGTTAGCGTCCATGAGATCTCTTATGCTCACGGCCTTTCCACCGGATTCCAAAATGGCATCTTTGGCCTTCTGAGAGAAGGAGTAAGCTGCCACTGTTACATTCTTTGTGATATTGCCTGCTGCGAGAACTTTACCGGGTATGACTAATGTCTCTCCGTCCTTAGCATATCTTTCGATTTTGCTAAGATTCGTTTCGGCCCAATTCCTATGGGGTTTTTCTAGCCGAACCGCGATGTCTCGCCAGATAGCAGATTCGTTGTCCCTCGAAGTCGCCTTAAGATCAAAGATCAAAGCGATCAGCGAAGGGTCTGTTTTGAAACTTGCCTTCATATTTCTGACTCTCCCGACATTGGGTAAATTTGTCGTATGCTAGATTCGTTTATAAAACTTACCTACCTATAAACGCGCATATATCTTATGTGCCGGAACTGATAGGACGACGTTTATGTTTAATACTGTTCTCGCATTAGCACAGATGATATCATGATTAGATTCGGACCTGCGGGTATACCGCTATCGTGTAAAGGCCGCACCCT
>CAYIZM010000100.1:0-1780 GCA_964368015.1 uncultured Methanomassiliicoccales archaeon | reverse complement strand
GCACGTGCTTTGGAGATATCGAACATGTATCTTGGTACATCTCCTTCCCACCCTATATTTCCGCCAGTGTATTCGTATTTAGGATTTACTTTCATCTTTTCACATACTATATCAGCTATCTCATTCACAGTGATAGAAGAGTCGTTGGATATGTTGTATAATTCGATACCTTTGGTGCGTTTTATAAAGCTCATCATTCCGTTAACTATGTCCGTAACATACGAGTATTGTTTCTCTTGTTCTCCATTACCTAGTATTTCCAATCTTTTTGGATTCTCTATTAACTTGTTAATGAAATCGAATACTACTCCGTGGGTCATGTTAGGTCCTACTACGTTAGGTAAACGGAATATCAAAGCATCAATATCATTAATAGACGAGTAGGTTTTGATAAGAGCCTCTGATGCAAGCTTATAAGACCCGTAATAAGACGCCGGACGGAGGTATCCCATGTCTTCCCTTAGAAGGCCGTCTTTAATCCCGTAAACAGCCGAAGAAGACGAAAAGAACAGTTTTTTTATTCTATTCGTTCTCATACATTCAAGAACGGATTGAGTGGTAAGGAACGTACGCTTGAATTCAAGATCAGGAAGGCCTGCAGTTAAACGTATGTCAGTATTAGCGGCAAGATGGAAAACGGTACTGCATTCTTTACTGATATTCTCAAGTTCTTTAGTATCCGTAACGTCAAGACGTTGGAACTCAAAGTTATCGTTATCTTCAAAACAAGACATATCTTTATTTAAAATATCAACGGAAACTACTTTCCATCCATCCTCTAGTAGTCTTCGTTGAAGATGCTTAGCGATGAATCCTGCTCCTCCGGTAACTAGAGCTTTCATTTTTTCAGTCTTCTCCCGAATATCTTACCGTTCCTATAGTAAATGAATTTTAAGAATATGTTTATAATCAAATAATACGACGAAGGATATAGACTTAGCCAGACATATTCTAACGATAAAGGATTGCTAAGTTCGTTCTTCATCATATCTTTACAATCTTTACTTTTGATATATTTGACGAAATTTTCTCTATCCATATGTGCGGCTGAACGTACACGCATCAAAGCTGATCTTCGTCTAAAGGTTTTATTAAAATTTTCGTTATAGTTGAAATGTTCATATAAATCAGAATATACGATTACTTCTCCTGCTCCACGTTCATTCTGTTTCGTAAAACATATGGATGATGGATTCTGATAATAAAGGTACATAGGCTTGTCACAGTAACAGTACGTATCACATTTCTCTAACACGCGATATATGAAGTCGATATCTTCGGCATAACTGCCTTCTATGAACCGTATACCATTATTGATAAGGAGATCTTTTCGTATCATCATAGACCATGCTGTAACTGGTATCAGTTCGTTAGCACGACAATGTAGCGCATCATTACCGGTCATAACACTAATGTGAGTATCCCACTTTGGTTGTTTATAATCAACGCTTAAAGAACGTACAAAGTTACACTGGCACACATCTGCATCGTATTCTTTGGCCATGCCGTACATGGTTTCCATGAAGTCTGGATACGGTACGTCGTCAGCATCTAAGAACCAGACGTAATCCCCTATAGCAGCATCAAGACCCAGATTTCTAGCTTCCCCTAAAACTCCGTTCCCTTTCTGGATGAGGATACTATGTTCTTTTAGCAGATGGGTCATCTCTTTTATTTTTTCTATCGAATCGTCAGTCGTCTTTCTATCGATAACAAATATGATTTCCATATCCCAAAAATCTTGGGACTCCAAAGCCTTCGAAAGTCTTTCTATGGACTC
>CAYIZM010000099.1:0-1787 GCA_964368015.1 uncultured Methanomassiliicoccales archaeon | reverse complement strand
GATGCACTCTCGATTATCGAGAGGATCGCCTTTGCAGCTTTCACTGGGTATCTTCCAGGGCCGATGCCCGCCTTATGAGATACACGCTTGTTGTATCTCTTTAACGGGACCGCCCTCTTTTTTAAGATCACTTCTTCAAGCATGACCGCTGCATCCTCGACTTTCTTTCCGCGGATCATTCCTACGACCTCACGTGCGAATTTCGGGGAAACGGGCATGTCCTTGCCGATTGCTTTGGCAGAGATGTCTGGATCAGATTCTGTTGTGTATCCTGATGTCATATCTTCACCTCACTTTAGCGGCATGAACTTCGAAGACCTTGTCGCACCGACACCAGGTCCCGAATGTGATGGCGTTTTTCTGTTCATAGCGAATTCACCGAGGAAACAACCTATCATTTCAGGTTTGATCTCAAACTCTTTGAATTCATGGCCATTATAGACTGCCACGGTCTTGCCTACGAACTGTGGGAGTATCGGCAGGTCCCTACGGTGGGTCCTGACGGGTACATCCGAGTTCGTTAACGAGTCGAATACGATCTGCTGCTCGCTGTTCAGACCACGTAAATATGTCCTTCTGGCCCTAGAGGGCAGAAGCTCGAGTATCTCATCGAATGACGTAGCCATGAGCTCCTCCATCGTTAAACCACGGTAGAGGAACTCCTTCTTCCTTCTCGCTTGGATCGCTGATGCCTTCTTCCGGGCCTTACGCCTGGTGGCTTTTGCCGATCCTTCGATTATTTTCTTCTTAGCCATTTAATTACCTCTTACCGGTTCTTTTTTTCTTAGCAATGAACCCGACCTTCTGTCCGGTTGATGCCATTCTGCTCTGACAGTTAGGTCCACCGACGTGAGGATGATTTCCTCCACCGTGAGGGTGGTCTACAGCGTTCATGGCGACTCCCTTAACGTGCTTGCTATTTTTCGCTTTAGATCTAAGTGCGTGCACGTTGGCTCCTGCTTTAGCAAGAGGTTTGTCGATCCTTCCGCTTCCTGCAACTACACCTACTACCGCGCGACATGAGGAATTGAATCCCTTTAGCTGGCCCGATGGCATTTGTATGACGACATCGTCGCCCCTGCTTACGACCGAGGCTGAAGTGCCTGCGGCCTTAACGAACTTTCCTCCATCTCCAGGCATACCTTCCACGTTGTGGACAGGTGTTCCCTCGGGGATGTTTGATAACACCATGATGTTACCGGAACGGATCTCTCCTGCTCCTACTGTGATTGTCTGTCCGACCTTCATTCCCTCAGATGCCAGTTGATAATCGATCTTGCCGTTAAACTCAATAACTGCAAGAGGGCATGATCTACCAGGCGCCTGTATCAGGTCAATTATAACGCCTTTACCCTCGTTCATCGAGGGCAATTTGACGTCATCTACGTGCCTGTGGCTGGGAGAGCGGTACGAGGGATTTCCACTTCCTCTTCTCTGTGTTCTCAATCTCTTTCCCATTATTTCACCTCAGAATACTCCGACCCTCATGCCTACATCTTCTGCAGAGTATCCGTCCGCGAGCTTGATGATGGCGTGTTTGCCGTCTTTCTCTATCCTTATCCAGACTTTCTCGACTTTGACTTCGAAGCGTTCTTCGAAGATAGCCTTGATCGTCGGTTTGTCCGCCTGTCTGTGGACGATGAATTCTATCCTGTTACCGTCCCTGAAACCCTGTGTTGGGGTGCCGGAGGTGTGATTCATCGACTTCTCTGTGACATACGGTCTGATCAGAACGTCGCTTTGTTTCACTGTGTCCACTCTCCTATCATTGCCATAGCCGACTGTGT
>CAYIZM010000098.1:0-1808 GCA_964368015.1 uncultured Methanomassiliicoccales archaeon | reverse complement strand
CGGTGCATCGGCAAAAGCAGGAAAATACATTGTAGGTAAGGACTTCGTGCCCTGTGCCCCCAAGGTATATCCAGCCGAGAAGGACGTTTCAGGAGAAGAAGCCCGTGTCGGTGTTTGGACCTGTCACTGTGGATCGAACATTGCAGGCACTGTTGACGTAAAGACAGTTGCTGAATACGCTTCGAAATTACCTGGTGTAGTCTATTCTACTGATGTTACATACGCATGCGCACAAGACGCACTAAAAGAGATATCCGAAGCTATAAAGGCTGAAAATCTCAACAGGGTCGTCGTTGCATCATGCACACCAAGGACTCACGAGCCTTTGTTCAAAGAGGCTTGTCGTGATGGAGGACTTAACCCGTACCTCTTCAACATGGCAAACATCCGCGACCAGTGTTCCTGGATCCATATGCAGGCTAAAGACGCTGCAACCAACAAATCCAAAGATCTAATAAGGATGGCAGTTGCCAAAGCAGTACTTCTCGAACCCCTACAGGGATCGATCGTCCCCGTCAAACAGAAGGCGGCGGTCATCGGAGGAGGAATCACTGGTATGACAGCAGCTCTAGACCTTGCAGCTCAAGGATTCGAGACCTACCTTATTGAAAAGGAAAAGGAACTCGGAGGATTTGCACGTAACTTTGACCACAAAGAGGACGGAATCCAAGTAGCAGATTTCCTTAATAAGACCATCAATGATGTCAAAAGCTGTGGCTTGATCAAGGTACACACCGGAGTTACCGTAACGGATATTCCTGGATACGTAGGGAACTTCACCGTGAAGTTATCCGATGGCTCTGAGATCGAGGCTGGAGCAGTATTACTTGCGACTGGTGCTAAACAGTACCAGCCCACAGAGTTCAACTATGGTAAGGACTCCAAGGTAATGACTACTCTCGAGGCAGAGAAGAAGATGGCAGCTGGAACCTTCAAAGGTAAAAACATCGCCTTCATCAGTTGTGTCGGATCTAGAAACGACGATGTCGCATATTGTTCCCGTGTATGTTGCTCGGGCGCACTGCGCAACGCGATACAGATCAAGATGGCCAACCCGATGGCGAACGTTACATACTTCCACAAGGACGTTAGGACATACGGATTCCGTGAGGAACTGTACTTCTTGGCTTCCCAAGTAGGAATAAACTTCGTCAGATATCCAGTAGAGAACGCTCTTCCATCTTATGACGGAAAGGTCGTCACTGCATACGACTGCGCCCTTGGCGCAGAGATAAACGTAGCTGTAGACACCGTAGTTCTCGCAGCAGGTATCGCGCCTAACACCGAGGTTACAGAAGAGATCGGAAAAATGGTCAAGGTACCGATCAGCAAGGATGGCTTCTTCTTTGAGGCCCACCAGAAGCTGAGGCCGGTAGACTTTGCCACAGAAGGTGTGTTCGTCGCAGGAACTGCGCACTGGCCCAAATTTATGGACGAGTGCATGGCTCAGGCATCAGGTGCTGCATCGAGAATGATCACGATCATATCGAAGGACAGCCGCATATCAGAAGGAATCGTTGCATCTGTTAACGTTAACAGGTGTGATGGTTGTGGAGTCTGTGAAGGATGCTGTGACTACAACGCTATATCTATCGTAGATTGCGGAAATGGAAAGCTAAAGAGTCAGGTCAACCCGGCTCTGTGCAAAGCATGCGGAAGCTGTGTTGCTGCTTGTCCATCCGGAGCTATGGAGCAGGCAGGTTTCAAGACCTCGCAGATCTGCGCCGAGATAGATGCATACCTTAACCCAATCGGAGGAGAGTGATTATAATGGCAGATTTCGAACCAAAAATCGTATCGTTCTGTTG
>CAYIZM010000097.1:0-1837 GCA_964368015.1 uncultured Methanomassiliicoccales archaeon | reverse complement strand
GGCTCTCCGGGTTTGATACCGGAGGTCTCTTCGTAAACCTGGATGATTGTCTTGTCACCTACGATCTTAATGACCTCTCCCATCAGCTGCTCGTTACCAACATGCACGACGTCGTACATCCTGGGCGAGATCCCGATGGCGGTCACGACCGGTCCGGCGACCCTGTAAATTACACCTTGTTTAGCGGTCATTCATTCATCCTCTGCTTTGTATAGATCAACGCCAATTACTCTCTTTACTTTATCACGAAGGTCACTTTCGTCACCTCCGACCGGCACAATGACCGGTTGGATAGAATCCAATACCTTGTTCCTGACGTTACGGGACAGGTATGAAAGGTCCTTAGCGTCGACCGCTAGGATCCCTATGTTAGGATCGTCCATTGCTTCCAGGATCTTATCCTGATAGTCGGACTCTCCTGCGACAAAAACCATTTTGAGTCCCGCAAGGCGGAACCCTAGTACGAACTCCTCGTTTCCGATAACAGCTATCTCCATCAGATCACCAGTAGTTCTTTTATCTTTTCTGAAGGGATGCCACTCTGGCGTCCCCTTGCGATAGCAAGGATATTAGATATCTCTCTTTCCTTGTTTATCATGTAGTCGATCACCGGAGCCACAGACAGCGGGTTCATGTGGGAAAACTCCTTTGCAATTTTCATTTTGTACCTATTAAGTGCACTTTCGATCTCACGGATAGAAACCTCAGATGCTTCCATGATCGAACTTATGTCCTCATAGAAATCGAACTGTGATATCTCTCCTGATACTGCAGATAAAGACTGAATGTTTGCAAGCTGGATCGCTTTTTTCTTGTCCAGTTGTTTACCATTAGGTACGATATACTGCATTACCTCATCTCCGTAGATCCCTTCGGCCTTAAGCTTCATGATCGTAGAGAAATTAACGAGATCTATTTCACGCCTTACATATTCCAACACTGCCGCTTTCGGTTTCGAGTCTGGAACAATAGATTCCAAGATCCTCGAATACCTGAACTTGTCTAGGAAATCGTCTATTCCAGACAGACTTCCTGTGTTGTCATATGAGGATTTTACATCATCAGGTATGCTGACCGCGTCCATTCTACCATATTCGGTAAGAACTTCTTCGATCGTCGGAAGCGCCAAGAGCTTCTCCAACTGCGCTTCCTTAAGGCTTCCTGCGGGAACAAAATCTTCACGTATCTGTTTTTCATCCAGTCCGAAAGACTTTCCGCGGATGATAACTTTAACGTTCCAGATGTTCCATTTTTCCAGATAAGCGTAGATCATCGTATGAAGATCGCCGTTAGACATATCGAGTATGTTAGTAAACACTCTTGACATGTTCAGATAAGCGGCGTACTCTACAAGATCTATGCCTTCTAATCTGTTAGCAAGTTCGGACATCTCTTTTTGATATCCGCTCTCGCTCATATACCTGGAAATCTCAGGTACAGCCATCATCAGCATCTTGTTGTATTCCTCTTCTTTAATAAGAAGGGATTTTTTTGCTTTGACCCTGGTTACTGCGTAAGCGTAGTTTCCACGTTTCTTGGTCTTGGTGCTCCCGAACATGCGTTCACCCGAACAATATATCCGACAGAGCCTTTAGATTGCTGTCCCAGATATCGGTCAACAGTGTTTTGTACTGAAGATCGACCTCTGCGCTCCCGTCTTTGCTCCTAAGGATCAAACCAGCTTTTATCCTGCCGTCCTTTTCGACGGATTCCACACCAAGTTCTTCTGCCGAGAAATTGTACTCGTCGGATATCACTGCTATGGGTCCAGGGATAAGAGCTTCTGCTTCCTTTATGAGCGATTTGTAGCGTTTCAGCTTGTCCGCCTTAGACGAAG
>CAYIZM010000096.1:0-1877 GCA_964368015.1 uncultured Methanomassiliicoccales archaeon | reverse complement strand
GAGAACACAATACCGAAAAAAGTAGACCACATGTCCTACAAATGGACCTTGTCCCTTATCATTGGAACGTCGGTCCTCGTTGCGTGTATGTTGCCTCTTTCGGATAGATTCTTCATTGTAAATTATGATGCTGGATTCCTTATCGTTATGGGTATCTACGCATTAGCACCACTGTTCATCCTGGTTTCAGGATGGGCTCAGAATAACAAATACACTCTGATAGGTGGAATGAGGGCAGCTCAGTCTATGATCTCATACGAGATACCGATGTTGATCACCGTTTGTGCTATAGGAATACTTGCTGGCACATTCAATATTGGTGGCATCGTAGCTGCTCAGAGCGAAACTATGTGGTACATTATCCCGATGCTACTAGGATTCATAGTATTCTTCACATGTTCTTGTGCTGAAGCTGAACGTACTCCCTTCGACCTCGCAGAGTCCGAATCTGAACTTGTTGAGGGATGGCAGACCGAGTACGCTGGAATGAAATGGGGTCTTATCATGCTTGGAGATTACCTTAGGGGATTCGCCTCTTGTGCAATGATATCCCTTATGTTCCTCGGCGGATGGAACCTTCCATTCGTTTCAGACAGTATAAACAGCCTAGTGCCAGAGTTGGTTCAGCTCTTCAAGGGTTGGTTCATATTCTTCATTATGATATGGGTGAGAGTTGCTCTGCCCCGTGTTAGGATCGATCAGATCCTTAACTTGGGATGGAAGTTCCTTACGCCCTTAGCATTGATCAATCTGGGAATTGCAATAGTTCTCAAGATGGGAGGATTCTTCTAATGGCAATGAAATATCTGCATAAATATCCGAGAAATCCCGCCAGGAGCCTGTGGGTGGTAAAGCCCCTCTGGGTCACTATAAAGTTATTTGTAAAGACCATATTCCGCAGGCCGGTAACGATCCAATATCCTTATGAGAAGGAATGGGTCCCTGATAATTATCGCGGACGCCCCGGACTAAGATTCGATATGTGTATCGGATGCGGGGTATGTGCAAGGATGTGCCCTACCGAGTGTATTAAAATGGTAGAGGTCCCGGATGACGAAGGAAAGATGGTCCAGAGGCCACAAGTGTTCATCGGAAGATGTGCTTTCTGCGGTTACTGTTCTGAATACTGCCCTACTAATGCGATGACCGTCACTCCAGAATATGAGTTGGCGGAATTGTTCAAGAAGGATCTTTTCTGGGGTCCTCGCAGGCTTAACTTCGAGGACACCACTCCAGAGATGGAAGTTCATCTGGAAATGACCTTACAGTCGGACATCGACACAGGAAATCCGGAAAGAAGGGTATTCCCTTACAAAATAGATTTCCCGGTGGTCGACGAAGACCTTTGCATAAGCTGCAAGAAATGTGAGAAAGTATGCCCTACAGAGGCTGTTACTATGATAGAGAAAGGAGTCAACGCTAGAGGAAGGCCTAAGTTCATCCCATTGTTCGACAACGACAAATGCGTCTGTTGCAACCAGTGTGTGATCGACTGTCCTAAGGACGCGATCCACATAGAGGAGGTTCTCTGATGTTCGGATTTTTGGATGGAGCCATTAATGAGTTTTTCGATATCCTTTCGTATATCCGTGACAACGGGGACATGGTAGCATTCCTGGTCCTAGCTGCGATCGGAATAACTGCGGCGCTCTTTGTCGTTACAGATAAAGAGCCTATGCGCAGTGCATTCTATCTGGCTCTTGTATTCGTTGTAGTGGCTGTAGTGTTCTTCTTCTTAGAAGCAGAATTCATGGCCATCGTACAGTTGTTCGTTTACGTAGGGGCGATAACGATATTGTTCGCCTTCAGCATCATGCTGACCAGGAGATATATCATGAAACCGGAGGGTGATGACAATGATGACTAAGAGAAAAATA
>CAYIZM010000095.1:0-1879 GCA_964368015.1 uncultured Methanomassiliicoccales archaeon | reverse complement strand
TATACTCAACGCAGAACTGGCAAAAGCCAAGGGTCTGATATAATACTTTTTTAACGATACAGAGGGGATAAAATGACACTAAAAATGGCCATCCCGAATAAAGGAAGACTTAGCGAGAGGTCCGCAGAACTTCTTACGAAAGCTGGACTGGACATCGGGGAAGAATGGGGACGCAAACTTTACATCAATGTAAAGGACCGGGACATAGAGGTTATGCTGGTACGTGCACAGGACATTCCAGAATTCGTCAATTCCGGAGCTATAGATTTCGGTATAACTGGATTGGATCAGGTAGAAGAATCCGGTTACGAATTAGAGAACATACTAAACCTGGACTATGGGCACTGCCGTCTTTCACTTGCGGTTCCAGATGGTTCGCCGGTAAGGTCGGCAGGTGACGTTGCGGACGGAAGCCGTATAGCTACGTCCTTCCCGAAGGTTACCAAACGCTATTTTAATTCTATAAATAAGAAAGTGGACATCGTAACGATTTCAGGCGCGGCAGAGATAATGCCCTATCTAGGCGTATCAGATTACATCGTAGACCTAGTATCTACAGGATCTACGTTGAAGATGAACCGTCTAAGAGAATCTACGGTCATGTTCCAATCTCAGGCCGCTATTATCACTACGGATAAAGCCCTTACAGAAAAGAATGAAGCAATGATGGAAGTTACCGAAGCCATACGTAGCGTTATCAACGCAGAAAATCGAAAATACCTTATGGCCAACGTTCCTAGGACACAGATACTCGAGGTCGGAAAGTTCCTTCCAGGTATCGGAGGTCCTACGGTATTAGAAATAGCTGGAAGCAAGGACTTTGTTGCGGTACATGCGGTTATTGCAGACTCTCAATTATTTGATGCCATCAATAATCTTAGAAAGATAGGTGCTACCGGAATACTTACGTTATCAATGGAGAGGCTGGTGGAGTAATGGTGTCTAAGGACATCATGAGAAGCACGACCAGAGAGTTCACTAGATATTACAACCCCAAGGTCAGAGAAGAAATAAGGATGGATACGAATGTGAACGTTCTAGGTTCAAATCCATCCGCTAAAAAATTTATTTCCCAGTGGACAGGAGACCTTAACGGATATCCAAATACGTATTCAGATGATCTTCGAGACTCACTAGCAGACCTTTACAACCTTGAAAGAGAGAACTTTGTTGCAGGTAACGGATCTGACGAAGTTATAGACGTCATTTTTAAAACCTTTACAGAATGGGAGGATGACTGCGCTGTGCCAGTTCCCTCCTACGTCCTATACGATTATTTTGTGAAAATGAATGGAGGCAGTACTATCGAGGTTGATCTAACGGAAGATTTTCAACTCGATGTGGATGCGTTTCTTAAGACCAAAGCCAAAGTGGCAATAATGCCTTCACCTAACAACCCTACAGGCAACTCTTTCCGCGAAAAGGATATTGAAGAGATACTCTCTGGATTCGACGGTATAGTGGTTGTAGATGAGGCTTATGGCGAGTACAGTGACAGCTCTATGATCGATAAGGTCAACGAATTTGATAACTTAATAGTGATAAGGACATTTTCTAAAGCATATGCAATGGCTGGACTTCGAGTCGGATACGCAGTATCTAATCTGGACGTAGCTGGAATGATGAACTGTGTAAAGATACCATATTCCCTTAATGTCCTTAGTGAGGGTGCAGCAATGGCTGCAGTTAAAGATCAAGAATTTATCAAAGAGAGCGTTGCCCTCGTTAAGGAACAACGGCCGAAATTAGATAGCGGACTTAGATCCTTGGGATTCGAAACTTATCCTTCAAATTCTAATTTCATACTTGCTAGATCGCCGATTGACCATGCTGAATTGGTTTCCGGCCTTAAAGCTAAAGGAATGATGATACGGGACTT
>CAYIZM010000094.1:0-1900 GCA_964368015.1 uncultured Methanomassiliicoccales archaeon | reverse complement strand
CTGTAAGGCGTTATGCAAATCTTCCTGATGATTATGTTCCCCATATCAATCGACCTCCAGTCATCAATAGTGTTGATCCCTATTTGCCGCATATTGCAAAGATGCTAGAGATGTCAGAGCAAACGAAAAGTGAAATCCCATTAACCGTGATTTATGAAGAGATTAAGAAGCTAGGCTATGATGGAAGTTTGCGTTGGTTACAGCAAGTTATCCAAAGATATGAGTTAAGAAGTCGAGCCAAATTAGATGAACCTATTATTCGCTTTGAAACGAAACCAGCCCATCAGATGCAAGTGGATTGGATTGAGTTTCCTAAAGATAATTTATCGGCATTTGTGGCAACGATGGGTTATAGTAGAGCTTCGTATGTTGAATATGTGAACAATGAGAAGATAGAGACGCTTATTGGATGCCATATGAATGCTTTTAACTACTTTGGAGGTGTTCCAACGGAGTGTTTGTATGACAATATGCGAACCGTCATTTTAGGACGTAATAGCTATGGTAGAGGCAAACATAAACTCAATCCACTCTTTGAAGACTTTGCCAAACACTGCGGATTTAGCATTAAAGTCTGCAAACCGTATCGTGCTAAGACCAAAGGAAAAGTAGAACGCTTTAACCACTATCTACGCTATAACTTTCATAATGGACTGCGTGTCAAACTGGGGATGAAGAACTATGCACTTACTTTGGAAAATGCCAATGCAGAAGTGTTGAAATGGCTCGATACAACAGCCAATCGTCGTATTCATAAAACGACATTGCAAGCACCCTTTGAATTGTTGGCACAGGAGCAGCAGCAACTGCATCCTATGCCTAAAGCCTATCAAGGAATCCACCCCAAAGCTTTGATTGAAAGTGTAGCTAAAAAATATACACCAATCAATTCATATCATGACATCGATAAACTCTATATTCCGAATCGTGATATTCAATGTTACGATGAGTTCATCCCTATCGTTACTAATATCGTTCTGTCTATGAGTATTTACAGTGGGAGTGTATTATGGAATTAATCTCATCCATTGAAGAGCTCTGCAAAGAGCTTAATCTCTCCACGATTGGGAGCCAATACCATGATATAGCAACTTTGGCAGCGAAAGAGAATTGGCAGTATGTTCAGTTCCTTGAGGAGTTGCTACGCAATGAAGCTGATAGCAGATTGGGACGTTCTACAAATACCTTAACAAAGCTTGCAGGATTTCCTGCTATTAAAACCCTAGAGCAGTTTGATTATACTTTCTCAGTGGGTGTGAACCGTAAACAGATTGAAGAGTTATCCAATCTGACATTTGTAAAAAAACATGAAAATATCATCCTCTTAGGCGAAAGTGGTGTGGGTAAAACCCATCTTGCCATTGCTCTTGCTTATAAAGCTGTACAGCATCGTTACAAGGTTCGATTTACCACTATCAGTGAGCTTTTAAGTAGTGCTAATAGAGCCAAAAAAGAGAAAAAATACGATAGCTTCCTCAAATCCATTACAAGCCCATCGGTACTGGTTATTGATGAAATAGGATACTTCAATATGAGTAAAGAAGAAGCCAATCACTTTTTTCAAATTATTTCTAAACGTTATGAAAAAAGCTCCACGATCTTTACATCAAACTTGGTGTTCAGTAAATGGGTTCAAGTATTTGCAGGGGATAAAATCGTTACAACGGCTATTTTAGATAGAGTATTGCATCACTCGCATATCATCAATATTCAAGGAGACAGTTACCGATTAAAAGAAAAAAAACAAATAGGAGTTTTACACTCAGAAATCTATAAGTTTGAAGCTAAATCTTCAAACCAAAGCAGTCAAAATCCAGAGGTGGTTTAAGTTTCAATTCGCAACTTTCTTACATTAAAAACTGACGACTTCTGCGCTTCGCTTGACACTATGGGATAAGGA
>CAYIZM010000093.1:0-1969 GCA_964368015.1 uncultured Methanomassiliicoccales archaeon | reverse complement strand
ATATTTATTAGATAGCGGTTATTTCATAAGATACTATGACAGAGGAATTGTTCAGACAGGACGGTTATAAATTCGAGTTCGAAGCGAAGGTTGTTTCAGTAGATGATGAACTCGTGATTTTAGATCGTACTGCTTTTTATCCCGGAGGGGGAGGTCAGGTTTGCGATACTGGCACAATTAATGATATAAGAGTGACAGAAGCTTTTTATAACGAAAAAAAAGAAATAGTCCATAGGATGCCTAAAAATGACATTAGCGTCGGGGATTGCATATGGGGTAGCGTCGACTGGGAAAGACGATTGGATCTCATGATGGGACATACGGGAGAGCACCTGTTATTCGGATCACTGAAAAAAGAAGTGCCAGAACTAATTATAACAAAGATATTTATCTCCCCTGAAAGTAAATATGTAGTCGTGAACGAGGACGTAGACTGGACGACAATAGGCAAAGCTATGCATATTGCAAACAAAGCGATACGCGAGAACCTTACGATATGTAGAGTGTTCATGAGTAGGAATGACCCAGACCTGGAAAATAAAGTTAGGATAAAATTAGATCAAATTCCCGAAGACGAGGAAATATCTGTTGTGGCTATCGGCGAATTTGATTATTCGGCTTGTAGCGGGATACATGTTATGGAAACTTCCGAACTTGGAATGATATTTGTCGACAGAAAGGTCTCCGCAGGAAAAGACGGGGTGGCCATACACTTCAAAGTAGGAAATTCTGCAATAGATTCTGCCATGGATCTTGCTAACGTATGCTTACAGACCGTTGAAGTTGTAGACAGTAAGCCAGAGGACGTTGTTAAAACAGTGATCAACATGAATAAGGAAATCGATATATCCCGTATATCGATCAAAGAGTTAACCGAAACCGTTATCTTGTCGTTGAAACCCGATAATATTAACGGAACTTCGATTTACAGCATACTTCTTCCTGAAGTAGATAGAAAGATTCTGACGGAAGTCGCAGAAAAAATAAAGGGGTCAGGGGGTGTTGCCCTACTTGTCTCTGTTGGAGAAACAGTCTCGGCAATAATGGCATCTGGGTCACTGAAAATTGACTGCAGGAATATCATTACAGAAGGACTGGGAAAATTTGAAGGTCGCGGAGGCGGAAAACCTGATTTCGCACAGGGCGGGATCCCGGATCCTAAAAAAGCATCAGAACTTCTAGATATTCTAAAGAGATCCGTAAAGGAGTCGCTTTCTTAAGCAATATTAATTAAACATGTCGTCAATTGAGGTGAATACATGGCTAGAGTAAATCCGCGTCAAATGAAACAGGCTATGAAAAAGATGGGTATTAGCCAGTCCGATGTCCCGAACGTGTCTGAGGTAATAATCAGAACAAGGGACAACGAGATCGTCATAACTAACGCCCAAGTGGTCTGCATAGATATGAATGGAACTAAATCTTATCAGGTAGCAGGCATAGAAACCACCCGTCCGCTTACGTCGGAACCGGGAGGATCATTGCTACAGATGCCCGAAGAGGACATTCAACTGGTAATGTCTCAAACTGGATGTACCAGAGAGAAAGCGATGGAAGCTTTAGAGGCTGTAGATGGACAACCTGCAGAAGCTATCATCAAAGTAGTTTCGGAGTGATAATATGTGTTTGGCAATGCCTGGAAAGGTCGTAGAGATCAATGGTGATATCGCAGAGATAGATTTCGGCGGGATCATCAAACAAGCTAACGTAGCAATGGTGGAAGTTGAGGTCGGGCAGTGGGTCGTTATCCACGCCGGATACGCCATAAATGTAATGGATGAGGAAGACGCCCAAGAGACCATAGCTCTCTGGAACGAGTTCCTGGACCACGACGGCGTAACGTACCAGTGATGTACGTATAATCTTCTTAAAAGCATATACTTCAGGCTATGCCCTTTCGAAGGCGCAAGATTATTCTTATGTTTGAAGCTTTTAAACTTCAGCAGCCTTAGTTTTCTTATATTTATTA
>CAYIZM010000092.1:0-2019 GCA_964368015.1 uncultured Methanomassiliicoccales archaeon | reverse complement strand
ATCAATAGAAAGCTTGCATTATTAGCAATAGCTAGGGCGATGAAGAGTAACCTTTACATCAGCATAACGGCAGCTGAGAAGACCTACTCGATCGTATGCGAAGAATATGGTCGTGAGCCTAGAAAGCATACACAATTCTGGACGTACATACAGGATATGGATAGGCAGAACCTTTTGGAAACGATCGTTCGTAACGAAAAGGAAGGTGGACGCGTCACATACATTTCCCTGCCGGATATACCTTCCAAAGTATTAGCAAGGAAACTTGAAACGCTTTTAGAAGGGAAATTGGTAATGGCATCAGATATCGAAGAGTTCTGAGATCATGAAATGCGATCTATGTTCTTTGGAAGCCGTTACGTTCATAGACTATAACGGGTCACATCTTTGTTCTGAACATTTTATAAAATATGTTGATAAACGCGTTAAGAAAGAGATACGTAAGCAGATCAAAGTATCTTCAGGTGATATTATTGCCGTAGCTGTTTCCGGTGGAAAAGACAGCATGGTGACGTTGCACATTCTCAATGAGATATTTGGGAACCGCCCTAACGTTAAATTACACGTAATAACAATAGACGAAGGAATAGATGGATATCGACCTCCCAGTGTGCAGATCGTACGGGATTATTGCTCTGAACATAATATTTCGCTTAGTATACGGTCATTTTCTGAGATCGGATTGACTATGGATTCTGTCTCTCATATAACGGAGGATGGATCTCCATGCACTTACTGCGGAGTATTCCGTAGAAAATTAATGAACGATGAAGCTCGTAAAATAAACGCTAAGATAATTGCTACAGGGCACAATCTTGATGATATGGCACAATCTATCCTTATGAATTTTGTTCGTGGTAACGTGGAGCATTTTGTAAGGCTTGGCCCACATGAAAAGGTTCGTTCTGGTCTTATACCAAGATTTAACCCTTTAAGGATAATACCTGAGATCGAATCCTTACTTTACGCTATTTTAGCCAAGATACCCTTCTGGGATGGCGAGTGCCCATATTGGACCGAGGCATTAAGAAATCAATACCGCGACATAATAGACGATCTAGATTCTCGAACTCCAGGTATAAAGTTCAGTATATTATCATCATACGATGAGATAAGGCCAACGCTTTATGAAAAGTATCCTTCTAAAGAGATCAACGAGTGCCAGTGCGGAGAACCTTGCGTAGGATCAAGATGTAAAGCATGTGAATACGTAGAAAATATTAAAAAAATAGATCGATAAGGATTTACCAATAATTTAAAGATCTACAAATGGAACTAGGTCACAACATCCGCATTTATTGCACATTGTAAGACATTTAGCTGAAGAAAGTCCGTATTTTTCCATAATTTTCTTTTGCTCAAGCGTGAGATACATAGAACGGTCAGTTGTTATTGGAACAGTTTTTCCTATTGCTAATTCTAGACTTTCTTTACTTGGTCCTTCGACTCTAATGGCTCTTAATATTGGTATAACGCCCATAGAGCATAATGTTTCGAACATGGATATCACGTCCTGGTCTGTTTCACCCAGTCCATAGATAACGTTCGACTGAACATTCCCTTTTTTAAAAACTAAAACGGAATCGTTCAAACGTGCCAGTATTTTATTTTGATCAAGTTCAGGACAGACTTTTTTAAATATCTCATTATTGGGGGACTCTATGTTCAATTTGATCTCTGTCGCCCCAGCTTCTTTAAGTTTCACAACATCTTCTTTTGATGAAACGTATGGTTCTACGCCTATTGGTATTTCTGGGAATTCTTTTCTAAGATCTTTTACGCAGGAAACGAACATATCTACTGTCTCTTCAGGGCTTCCGACAACTCCGCTTGTTAATGATATGGCATCAACGGTCATACCCTCATCCAAAGCTTTGTGAACCATAGAAACAATTTTTTCATTTGTAAGGTTCTTAGTTATGTTTTTATCCAGTCTAGGTGAAGCGCAGAATGCGCAGTTAAAAATACAACGTTGATCTAAATTAAAGAACGCTTGTTCAGGACTATGATAGACTACTG
>CAYIZM010000091.1:0-2028 GCA_964368015.1 uncultured Methanomassiliicoccales archaeon | reverse complement strand
GGACAAATACAGGGACAATCTAAGTACTTTAGAGTAATTGACACTACTGTAGAAGGTGGGGAAAGTGGTATTAACTATTACGGACCTGCTGATGTAGAAATAACAGGACTAACAGTAGAAGGAACTGGCTATGGAGTACGAGCAGGTCAAGGTAGCGGAGTAGTAAAGACTGCAACATTGACAATAAGTGATAGTAATCTAAACACCCTTGTTCCTGTTTGGCTTCGTGGAGATGCACCAGGAACAGTTACAATCACTAACTCAAATCTTGAGCCTACTGAAGATGGACCAATGATATATGATGTTACAAGTGGGACAGTGAACATTACAATTGATGGCAAACAGGTGCTGGCTGACGGTCTAACTTATGATGCAGCAAGTGATACCTATGAGATATCTAATGCTAATGGACTAGTTTATGCTAACGAAAATTTGTTTAATATCAACTTGAGCAACAATAAATACAAGTTGGGTGCTGATATTGACATGAGTGATGTAACAGACTGGAATTCAAATGTATCTCAGACAACCCATTTCGAGTTAGATGGCGGTGGTTACAAGATATCTGGTCTAAAAACTACATCTGACGCATTGCTTGTTCCTAGATCTCAGTATACTGTTACAATTAAAAATTTAACTCTTGAGAATTGCGAAGTAAATACAGCATCCGAATATGCAGCTATGTTAGTCGGTTATGCTGATGCCAATACCGTTACCATCGATAACTGTAATGTTATTAATGGTAAGGTGCAGGGCGCTAATTATGCAGGTGCACTGATTGGTTGGAGTAGTAAGGATATTAACATTAACAGTTCTTCAGTTGAAAATACGAGCATTTTAGGCGGTGGATCTACAGGTGGCATCGTAGGTCACTGTGTTGGTGATGAATCTGGTATTGCGAATATTACCGATGTTACAATTGAGGACTGTACTATCAAGGGAGAAAAAGTTGAGAAGAGTGGTATAGTTGTAGGTACAGCAAACGTAGGGAAAACTACAATCACCACTAATTCCATTGTGAATAACACAGTTTTTGAAATAGAGAACAGTGATGCTATTTACGGTCGATTTGTTCCCTCTACAACTGGTGAACTTACTGTAAACAGCACGACTATTAATTAGATTTATTTACAAGAAACAACAAATATAGATCCCCAGCACCCCTTGGGAGCAATCAGGCTCTTAAGGGACTGGGGTAAAAGAGAACACCCTTCGAGGCTTTAGAACCTTGAGGGGTGTTTTTTAACCTACCATTTGTAAAATAAATGTTATAATGAAAGTACAATAACAATTAGATACGGTACAAAGTAACCCAAACAAGCCCCCGTGGGAAAGCAATAAGCTCTCTCACGGGGCTTTCTTTTACCCCCCAGCAAACCCTGAGAGTAATCAAGCTTTTAAGGGGCCGATGGCGATGTTGTTTACCCTGCCTTCCGATGCGAACGTGGGCGGCCACAGGGGTTTGGCAGCAAACTTGTCCAGCGGAAATACCAGTGGCAAAGGATGGTGGGTATTGGCATCTTAAGGGGCTGGGGGTTTTTCTAAGGAGGCAATAAGTATGGTTAACCACAGAAAAGTAATATTTAGCTTACTTAAAGAAATTAAGGAAAATAAATCAGAACCAAAAGCTGGAGATTATGGCCTGGAAACGGATGAATTTGGAGATATAGTTGATATGATGTTAGATGAAAAATTGATAACAGGGGCGAGTGTATCGCGAGGTGGTCGAGGCAATGTTGCACTAGTTGTTTTTTTGAATGGGTCAAAAATAACCATTAAAGGACTTGAGTATTTAGAAGAAAACAGTGCTTGGGCAAAGACATATAAAGGGTTAAAAGAGGTTAGAGATTGGCTACCGCTCTAAAGTAATTATAAATGATACTATAAGATGTATATAAAGTGTGCAGTTAAGAATCCCGACTTAACAACACTTAATACATCTTTTTTTGTTATAATGGTCCTTGTGTATATATTAGGAGAGTGATTACAAATGACAAGTGTAATAATTGAACAAATAACAAATATAGA
>CAYIZM010000090.1:0-2029 GCA_964368015.1 uncultured Methanomassiliicoccales archaeon | reverse complement strand
TCACGGTTGCGATTTACTCAATAACCATTGGGCGAGAGTAAACGATAATAATAGAATATTAATTGTATATTGTTGTTTGTAAATTTATTGATTTGAAAGATACTGGAATGTTAGATTTATTTAAAAAAAATTATTGTTTTCTTTTAAATTTATCAATACGTTTTCTCATGTATTCCTGTAACGGTTTATCAGTACAGTAAAGATAACAACCTTTCATTCCACGAGTCATAAGAGTGCGGTAAGTATTACGTATTATACGATCAGCAACCTTTTCTTGATCTTCAGGATCCGGATACTTCGTTTTAAGTCCATTTAAAGATTGATCAGTACGTGCTTTCTTTGTCCTGTCCGTAAGTATCTTCCCATCCCTATATACAAGATCATCGCCGATTATAACTCCTACATAATCAAATTCAAGTCCTTGACAAGTGTGTATACAACCTATCTCGTCCACAGAAGCCTTATCCATCGCCCATGGTTCTGATGAGTCTAGATTCCAGCTCATTCCGAAGTTAAACTCAGGTATCTTGATATCATGATGATCGGAACTACCTCTTGTATCCTTATCCCAATTCCAGCAATAACCAGCAACAATACGAGATTTGTTAGATATGATATTCATTTCCTCTATAGACCGCTTGAGTTCATTAGGATTATCGAACAATTCTATGTTATACTCAAAATCATCAACAGAATCAAAATTTGCTGTTTCGCGTATTCCAAGAACATTATCTATCCATGCAATATAGCCGTCAGACCCGTCACATCTAAACTGCGAGTCAAGCTCTCTTCTTATCGGAATAATGCCTTTGGACCTAGCGATCTCTTCTATGTTATCAATGGTCCCGATATCATTTACGGTAACTCTCTGACTTTCATCAATAAAGAAAACTGAAAGTCTAGAAGCTTCAATTATCTCTTTGATCTGATTCTCTCCTTTGTTCTTAAAAAAACCAGACTTTTCTGTTAATCGATGAGATTCATCGATTAATAATACATTGAAATCATTATTTTTTGATTTATAGAAGGAATCAGAATTTTTGAACATGTTTTTGACGCTAGTAACACTACGAGACAGATTCTTTTTTCCTTCACTCAGCTTTCTGAAGTATACATTTCTAGGCGCACTATTCTTAGTAACATAGCATGCAAGATCTTCATTGTTTGTAAGTTCAGATAAAAGATTTATTGCCAGTACAGATTTTCCAGTTCCGGGACCGCCTTCTATGATCATCACTCTCTTTTTGGAGTCGAGCCTTGATTTTCTAGCATTATCTAAAATTTCCTCGTATACAACTTTCTGACTGTCGATCATAACAAACTCGCGATTGCCGTTGATAAGCGATACTATACAGTCTTGAAGTGATTTTGATGGACGGAGTTTTCCGCCATCAATCATCTCAATGACATTTTTACTATCGCCATGACGAATATATTTTTCAATGAATTCCCTCAGATTCTTTTTATCTTTTATACCAAATAAGGGAGCCTCAGTTAAATAAAAATTATAAGCTGGGTCTGTTAAGGGATCACTACTTAAGATGTCATAATTATGAAGATAAGCACAAGGATGTAGTCTAACATCACCGTCCTGTACACATACACTATAGTCACTAATAACCTGTACATATGACCATACCTGGAAAGAAGGGTGTGTTGTTTCTCTCATAGAACCGCCTAGAATAGTCCTAACTATGCCGTCCCTTTCCACTACGGATTCTACAACGCTCCACTGTTTGAGCTCTATGACTACCGCTGATCCTATGCCTTCTTCGTTAGTACCAGTAACGATCATATCGACACGTTTTCCAGTGTATGGAATGTTATACTCTACAGCTATGCCTGCATCTTTAGGGACATTGGACTTTTCTAGAACTGCACAAATGTCGCGCAACGAATTCAACCAAGATGAAAACTCAGAAGGCGGAGTTGATCTTCCCATTTTGTCATAAACTGCTTCGTCGAGCTTTTCTGCTATTATCCCTTCATCTACATCGAATTCAAAATCGGTCAAAGTGCCACTGTAAAT
>CAYIZM010000089.1:0-2074 GCA_964368015.1 uncultured Methanomassiliicoccales archaeon | reverse complement strand
CTATTATACAAACACATTCAAGAAAATAAGATTTTTTAATAATTTAAGTAAATATTGCAAAGAATATAAAATCGAATAATCGGAAACTACTTTATCGTTAGGATTTATAATCAGTGATAATGATAGATGAAAAAGCAATTCAAGCCGCAAAGGAAAATTACGGCGAACTTTTAAGAAATCAGTTAAAAAGAGTAGAGGCCCTAAAGAAAGAAGGAGATTGGGTAGACTATTCTAAACTTGACAAATTAATCATCGGTGTATGCGGAGGAGACGGTATCGGACCGTACATCTGCGCATCCGCACAAAAAGTAATGGAATTCTTACTTGAAGACAAAATCAAATCCAAAAAAGTAGAGATACGTCAGATCGAAGGACTTACGATAGAACGCAGAGTAGAGGTCATGAAGGCAATACCTGACGATACCTTAGCTGAGTTAAAAAAATGTCACGTTATTCTTAAAGGACCTACTACTACACCAAAGAAGGGAGATCCATGGCCGAACATTGAAAGTGCGAACGTAGCAATGAGAAAAGAATTAGATTTATTTGCTAACGTTAGACCAGTTTCCGTTCCTGAATTAGGAATAGACTGGACATTCTTTAGAGAGAATACAGAAGGCAGTTACGCTTTAGGAAGTAACGGCATACACGTTACCGAAGATTTAGCAATGGATTTCTGCGTTGCAACCAAACAAGGTACTGAACGTATCATAAGGGCAGGATTCGATTTTGCTAAGAAGAACGATAAGGGATACGTTTCACTTGTTACTAAAGCGAATATTATCAAAACCACTGATGGCAGATTCTTGGATATCGCAGAAGAAGTAGCAAAAGACTATCCTGACATCAAATGGGACGACTGGTTCATTGATATAATGACAGCTAAATTAATCGATCCAGCAAGAAGAAGCGACTTTAGAGTGTTCATTCTACCTAACTTGTATGGCGATATCTTAACAGACGAAGCTGCACAGATCCAAGGTGGAGTGGGAACAGCAGGAAGCGCGAACTTGGGAAAGACGTATGCTATGTTCGAAGCGATACACGGTTCAGCTCCACGTATGGTGGACGAAGGTCGTGGTCACTTTGCTGATCCTAGTAGTATGATTAAGGGTGTAGCGTTAATGATGAGCCACATCGGCGAAGTCGAAAAAGGAAATAAACTTACTATGGCTTTAGACGTATGCTGTCAGTTCGAAAAGAAACTAACGATGACGGGACGAGATACTGGTGCAACCGGTGACGAGTTCGCAGAATACGTTATGAATACTGTTCAAAGAGAAGATCTTGAAGAAGTATGGCAAAGCTACATTGATAAAGCAAAAGCTAATTAAACTACTTTTTAAACCTTTTAATTCGTCATTTGTCGTACTCGTTAACCGTCAATATTATAAATTATATATCAAATGCTGAGCCAATGACTGAATCAAAATTAGCCAACCCCGGTGCACTAGGCTTATGTGCGTTTGGGATGACAACTTTGTTAGTAATGTTCTATGACTTTACTGTTCGTCCAACGGACGGTCTCGCATGGGGCATGATGATATTCTGCGGTGGGCTGTTACAGCTTATCGTAGGTGTAATGGAATACCGTAATGGTAGTACCTTCGGAACAGTAGCGTTCTCATTGTACGGCGCGTTCTGGATGTCTTTCGCGTTCATGAGCGTCTCTGGTGCTTTAGGATTAGAAGGACCTGATGCTGTTGCCAAAGGAGCGTACTTCTTTGTATGGTTCTTACTGACGTTCATGCTATTCTTTGGTACTCTTAAGACAAACAGAGCATTACAAGCAGTTTTCGGATTACTAACGATAGTGTTCTTAGGATTAGCCATAGGAACCGTTCTCGGGAACGGGGATGTGATCATTGTCTCTGCGGCTATCGGAATGATACTAGGCGTGGTTGCAATGTATACCGGACTAGCGCAAGTAGTAAACGAAGCTAACGGCGAGGACATACTTCCGTTGTTCCCAGTACAGAAGAATTGAATTAATTCGAATAAACTTTTTAATTCCTATTTTATTTTATATCAAGAATATAGTAATTAAAAGTAGAATTCGTAACATAAACATAAT
>CAYIZM010000088.1:0-2134 GCA_964368015.1 uncultured Methanomassiliicoccales archaeon | reverse complement strand
TCTATTATTATCGTTTACTCTCGCCCAATGGTTATTGAGTAAATCGCAACCGTGATAATATGAGCGTAGTAAACAAAAGATTCTTATTCAAAGGAAAGACGATCAGTAAACTTTTAGTGGTTTTATTCGCTGCATTACTGTGTTCAGTTCTTTTTATTCTCTCGACTGATGATTCTACCGCAACAGACGAGTATTTCACATATGGAGAGATAAACTACAGAATAACGTCCTATGATGAACAAACTGTGGAAGTATGTGGATATACGGGAAATCCCGTAGATCTAATAATCCCTCCTGCGGTTGACGATATTTCTAAAACATATAATGTGACATCCATAGGCAATCATGCATTCGATGATTGTTACGGACTAATTTCTATAACTATGCCTGAAGGGGTGACGTCTATCGGCAGCAGTGCATTCTCTGACTGTTCAAGTCTTTCGTTAATCAACATACCCAGCAGCGTGACATTCATCGATCATTATGCGTTCTACGGTTGCTCTAATCTAACCTCAGTCGACATACCGAACGGCGTGACCTCCATCACTAGTGGAATGTTCCGTTGTTCTGGTCTAACCTCGATAATTATACCCAACAGTGTGATGTCCATCGATAGCACTGCATTCTCCGACTGTTCCGACCTAATATCCGTCACCATACCGAACAGCGTGACATCCATCGATAGTTATGCCTTTTCCGAATGTTCTAGCCTAACGTCCGTAGTTCTATCGAATGTTATGACATCCATCGATAATCGTGTTTTCGAAGGCTGTTCTGCCTTAACTTCCGTAGCTATTCCTGCTAGTATAACATCCATCGATACCAATGCGTTCTACGGTTGTTCTAGCCTGATCGAGTTCATCATATCAAACGATAACAACAATTATTCAAGTGATAGCCAAGGTATTCTTTACAATAAAGAGAAGACAGAATTAATAAGATTTCCTGACGGATATGTAGGCGAGTTCATCATATCTGATAATGTAACGTCCATAGCCTCCAATGCGTTCCACAGTTGTTCGTCCTTAACGGCAGTCACTATACCCAATGGAGTTACAACTATTGGCGAATACGCTTTTCAACAATGTTCTACTCTTACGTCAGTCAATATACCTGACAGTGTAACATCCATAGGTGTCGGAGCGTTTTCTGATTGTTCCAGTTTATCATCTATCGTTATACCTTCTAGTGTCACGTCCATAAATGACGAAATGTTCTATGGCTGTTCTAGTCTAACGTCGGTCACTATACCGAACAGCGTGACGTCTATAGGTGACATGGTTTTTGCAGAATGTTCTATTTTATCATCCCTAGATATACCCGACAGTGTGACTTCCATAGGGGAAAATGTTTTCTCTCAATGTTACGGTTTAACATCCTTCACAATACCTGGTGGCGTAACGTCCATAAGTGAGGCGATGTTCTTTAGTTGTTCTAACTTAACATCTGTTATAATACCAAATAACGTGACATCTATAGGTTATGCGGCATTCTATAATTGTTCCAGCTTAAAATCTGTCACAATACCCGATAGCGTAACATCCATAGACAGTTTTGCTTTCTTCGGTTGTTCTGATATGACCGTTCTCACCATTTCTGACAGCGTTACATCAATAGGCTACAATGCGTTCTCCGAATGTTCCAGTCTTACTAATCTTACTATGCCCATTGACATCAGTATTACAAAAGGCATGTTTTCTGACTGCTCTCAACTTACATCCGTAACTCTTACCAATGGACAAACAGGCATAGGTGCATCATATTCCTATTCGGATTCCGATGATAATTATTATCAATATACGCCGTGGTATCTGAGCCGTTCTAATTCTTTATCTTTGACGATAATGGATGGCGTGACGCACATCGGTGATCTTGCGTTCCATGAATGTTCTGGCTTAGCATTGGTTGATATGCCAGTTACCTTAATTTCCATAGGTGACGGGACATTCTTTGGTTGTTCCAGTCTCACATCAATCGTTATACCTAACAGCGTGACGTCCATCGGCGATATGTTGTTCAGTTATTGTTCCAGCCTTACTTCTGTCGTCATATCTGATAAATTGACTTCCATAAATAATTTCATGTTCTGGGGTTGTTCAAACCTTTCAGACGTCGTCATACCTGATAACGTAAC
>CAYIZM010000087.1:0-2191 GCA_964368015.1 uncultured Methanomassiliicoccales archaeon | reverse complement strand
AGAGATCGAAAGTAGGAAGCAAGCTTAGATGGCCGTTATTAGGAATTTATATTCGCGGCAGTGATAAGAATGTCAACGATTGCGTAAGAATATTTGATCATGTATTAGCTCAACAGGCCAATATAAAGAATCTAAAATATATCCTAAAGGATGAAGTGCCAGATGCTGAAACAATCGCTGTACCTTTCAATGAAGGGGATCTATTCATAGACTTCTCCATAACTCCAGAGATTGAATCTGAAGGCTATGCTCGAGAACTCATACGCAGGATACAGCAGATGCGCAAAGACATGAAACTTAACGTGGAACAGTTCATAAACTGCGACGTTAAGGTAGAATTGAGGCTCGTAGAGCTTCTATCATCATGGAGCAGTCACATATCCAGCGAAGTTAGAGCTAACACTCTAACGTTCACGGATAGTCCCGGAGGGGACGAAGTAAAGACCTGGGACGTCACCGGCGAGGAGATAATCATAGGAATATCTTCCGCCGAGTGAATCACTCCAGCATCTCTTTGATTGCTTCGTAGGTGTGCTCTACGGTCTTCCTTAAGGGCAGATCGTCAGGGCGCACCCAATCGAATGATAGATTCTCATGGTTCAACATGGGTTCTGCAGATTTTAAACGATATAAGAAAGGATAAACCTTCCAGATGACATCTTTTTCGCGTACCATTACTGGTTTTCCAGCCCTATCTGGCGAAAATACGGTAATGCCTGTTTCCTCCATAATCTCGCGTCTAGCCGCCTCTGAAGGTGATTCTTTACCTTCTATTTTACCTGCAACCAAAGACCATACATCAGGGAATGAATGAGCATCAGTAGGACGCTTGAGCATCAGAATTCTTCCGTCGACTACTATTGCAGATGAAACAGATTCTATTAGTTTTACGCCTACGAGTTCAATAGTGCCAGCTTCAGCATCCATGTGAATTTTATCTCCATTACGAATAAGTGAGACATCTATCTTGTCGACCATAGGAATGGACGAAATTACAGCTCCTGTTGTGACAATTGTTTCAGCGTCAGTGTTTATAATCGCAGCAGGTGCTTTTTTATGAAGTGCCAGATCATACATTACGTATGATCCTACCGTGCTGCCTTTACCTGAGGGAAAGACAAAGATCTTGTCTTTAAGGTTACCCTCTCCAGAGCTGAGATCTCCTGTAGATCCATCAACGCCCCCTAAGAATCCGAAGGGCTCATCTACCTTCAAAACTTCACCAGATGCTTTACCTGGAAATATAGAACGACCTTTTAGTTTCAATACATCGCCTCCATAAGATGTGCAATATCTTTACACATAACTCTTTGCGAACATAACGTAGGAAGATAATTTCCTGCTTTAGCTGAATTTGTGCCAGTACGTGAAAATGTTCCTTCTATAGGTGCTACGACCATACATGTGTCAGCAAGTACAGGACCGAATTTCTCCAGTATCTTAACGTCATCTGCACACTTAGACCTAATCTCAGCAGAAGTGCAGAACCATATCTCTGGAGCGTCTTGTTTCTTCTTTTTATCTTTAAGAATTGAAGCTATTTCGCGGATCTCTTTCTCAGTGAGATGTGGACATCCTAAAGCTATGAGCTGAACATCATCTACAGTGTTCAATTTCTCATAAGCTGATTCAAGCTCCTCTTTTCCAATATGTATAACCTCTAAGTCTGAAACATCGTGATCCTTAGCTTCTGGAGTAACGTTCTCCGCATGCCACATAGCCACCGAACCCGCCGCGGCCATAGCAGCAGAAAGGGATTTTGCTTCTTCTATACCAGTATTCTTCGGCAATCCTCTGAAATAAGGTATACGTTTACCTACAAGGCTTCCCACTGCTTGTCCCAAAAGTGAATAACTGAAGACAGAACCATCTATTTCAGCGTCTATAACTACAGAGGGTTTTCTATTCTCATCGAGATGTAATCCGTAATTCGCTGTTTTTCCTATAATCGCAGCAGCCAAAGCACCAGGACCGCCTTCTCGATTGGTTCTAGCTCCTATGAACGAGTTAGCAAAAGATAACGCAGAAGATTCCGACCATGCAATATGGTCTCCGAACTTAGGGATACTTGGTCCTGTATATGGAGTGCAAGAACACGTAGTCATAACACCCATCTTTCCATAAAGCTCTACTATTTTTTGCTGTTTCTTTGCAAATTCTTCAGAGATATGCATCTCTTTCCATCTTCCAA
>CAYIZM010000086.1:0-2259 GCA_964368015.1 uncultured Methanomassiliicoccales archaeon | reverse complement strand
GGCACAGGAAAAACAGAAGTCGGTAAAGAACTGGCACACCGTAAAAAGAACGTAATATTTCTTACTGAGTTTATAGAAGAGAACGATCTATTCGGAGAGTTCGACGATGAACTTGATACCTACGATGTGGATACTAAGGAGTTGGATATTTTACTGAAAGAATACAAAGAATCCGATGTAACGTATTACGTTGAAGGGCATCTTTCTCACTTTATTTCTTCTTCATATACGATTGTAATAAGATGTGAGCCGAAAACACTGGCACTACGATTAGAAGGACGAGGATACTCTGAAGAAAAGGTCAAAGAGAACGTTCAAGCCGAAATACTTGATATAATATTGTGCGAAGCGGATTCAATGAACATACCAATTTATGAACTAGACAGCTCATTACACACATCCAAAGAACTTGTTGACTTGATTATTGAAATAGAAAACGGTAAGAAAGGTTACGAGCCAGGAAAAACAGATTGGACAGGTGAAATTGACAAATGGTTCTAGACACGCAACGAGACAAAGTAGATTTTGCGCTGACTCCGGTAGCAAAGAAGTTGATCCGAGTTAATCCCAACTATATTTCTTGGGTCGCGTTGATACTGGCACTCGTTGCAGGTATAGTTCTTTATTTCAGTTTTTCATATCTTTGGTTGCTTTTATTAGGTGCTATTATAGTCATAATGTCTGGTTACCTTGACGCTTTAGACGGAAAAGTTGCTAAACTGGCAGGAAAAGCATCCCGACGTGGCGATTATCTCGATCATGTTTTCGATCGTTATGCCGATGTGCTGATGATCGGCGGAGTAGCAGTAAGCGGTTGGTGTAACCCGTATTTGGGAATGGTGGCACTTATAGGCGTATTGCTGACGTCGTACATGGGAACCCAAGCTCAGGCTGTAGGGGCACCTCGTCTGTATTCTGGATTATTAGGAAGAGCTGACCGTGTTGTATTGCTGACGTTATTTCCGATCATACAATTTGTAATGAGCAGTTTCACTGGCTACGGAATATTATACGTAGGCGAATTTGGAATATCTTGGTTGGAAATCATGATGCTATACTTTGCGATAATAGGTAATTTCACAGCAATTCAAAGAGCAATCACAACTTGGAAAGCGATGACCAAGGAAGATAAGGAAAAAGAAAGCAACGAGAACTGATTACTGGCTCTTTTCCTTACTGTCTTTTTTCCACCCTGTGCCAGACTTTATTCTGTAATACGTTAAAGGATGATTCATATGCTCACTCTTGCACAGATTATCTTCGTCGAAGCAGACGCTGTTGGTCTTCATAGTAGAACATTCTGGCGGAGTATATCCGTCGGTTCCTGATAATTCTCCGGTAATGTGTTTGATCTGATAGATGGATTTAGATTCATCAAAATCAGGTGACTCTGAGAATAGCGCTAATATTTGTGTTGAGTCCATACCTAAAGCATGTAAAAACGATACTAAAGCGAATCTGGCACTATGCGATAAGTTCATACCGTTATGTGCTTGACCTAGTATGGATTTCATACAGGGTGGCATAAATTCTAAATTTATCGGCCCTCCGCCTGTTGGGCTGTATTTACTTTTAGTCTCGTTTAAGAGGTTAGTAATATGATTAATATCCAATTTTAGATGTTCTTTCATAGCCTCAGGTAATGTAAGAGGAAGTTCCAATTCTATTTTGTCCTGCAGAGCGTTTTGTAGAACACGATCAAATTTTTCATGTGCCAGTATAACATATCCGTCCCGCACTTCTGTATTGATTAGTTTCCATTCTTTACTTTTTATTCTTGTTGAGAATCTTAAATAATCTGCGAAGTGCATTCTAAGTCCGTCATCATCTATGACCGCGTTGACTCCTAATTCGTTAGCAACAAAGGCTACGGTTCTTTTTTCATCAGATCCGAGAAGTTTGTTCATTCTCACGGATTCGGCTAGAGCATAACGTTTGTTAAGAAAACGGTCGTTTACACAAGACACAATCATTCTAGCGTAAGGATAGGACATCATCTCCATCAAACGATCAAAATCGTTCATTAACGGTTTGTATGAAACTTCATTGTTTTCCAACGCATCAAGAACGCGTTCTAATCCTCTAGTTCTAGCTTGAGAATACGAATCGGATGAAACAAGAGACTCAATATCGGCACCATTGTCTTCGGCAAGTTTGGACGACTCGCTAAGAAATGGATATTTGGCCGCTCGTACGATGTCCACAAGTTACGATACAGGTTTGACGATATACATTTTTCCAACACGTAGACAATAAATA
>CAYIZM010000085.1:0-2321 GCA_964368015.1 uncultured Methanomassiliicoccales archaeon | reverse complement strand
GGGAATGTAAGGATCTGGCACTTTCAAATATAAATGCAGAAAGGGACGATTCTCTGATAGAATGTACGGATATTTCAGCAAAGAACATGGGACTTGAAGAATCTTCTATACCTTACGCAGAACTAATACTCGAGCATATTGCTCTAGTGGATGTAATGAAATATTAAAAAAGGTAAAAGGTTTATCCGACCCTTTTAAAGGTCGGGAACAAATTTGAATCCGTAGTGGATTACTCCGGTCGCTCCGCCTTCGTCCAGTATTCTAAGTACAGAACGAACACGCATACCGATATCTATTTTCGAAACATCCACGTCAACTAATTGACCTGATACCAAGAGACCATCATCGGTCCTGACCATAGCCACCGCATAAGGTTTGATCCTCATGTTACTAGCAGGTGCATCGTGGATTATAGAGAATGTAAAGATCTTCCCTTTCTTCGAAACCTGGTAAGGGTGCATTTTTCCGAACCCGTTCCTTCTGCAGTGGGGGCACATGTTACGCTTAGGAAAATATTTCCTTCCGCAGTTACCACACTCGGAACCTTCAAGATTGTACCTTGCCGGGATCTCCCTCCACTCTTTTGCTACAGCCGCCATTAGATCGCCTCCAAAATGCTTATGGTTACAGCAGAACCGGTTCCTCCGACAGACTGCGCCAGCCCATATTTTGCATTGGCAACCTGTCTATTGTCGGCCTTGTTCCTAAGTTGTTCAGTGATCTCGACGATCTGTGCGACGCCTGATGCCCCAACAGGATATCCTCTGGCCTTGAGGCCTCCGGATGGATTTAGAGCCATCTTACTGTCTATTCCGACCTGTCCCTCAAGAACAGCTTTACCTGCCTCCCCCTGCTTAAAGAGCCCTAGGTCCTGAAGTGCCATCAATCCAGCAACGGTATAGTCATCATGAACTTCAGCTACGTTGATGTCTTTGGCCTCGATTCCTGCGATCTTGTATGCTTCCTTGGCCGCGACGGTAGTTGCCTTGAAGGTTGTGATGTCTTCTCTCTGGAAAAGTGCCAGTGTGTCACTTGCCTGAGTTACGGCGGATACTTTTACGTATTCAACACCCATCTTTTTAGCATGCTCCAATGGCACAAGAACAACTGCTGCGGCACCATCTGAATATGGAGCACAATCGAACATGTTCAAAGGATCAGCCACAGGGCCGGACCTAAGTACAGTTTCTAATGATATCACGTTCTTGAACTGCGCATTAAAGTTACGGGAACCGTTAGCATGTGCGTTCACAGCTATAGAAGCTATCTCCTCACGAGTTGCCTTGCCCTCAAAGATCATACGTCTGGCTATCATAGCATAAAGCGATGTTAGTGTAAGGCCCATCGAGACCTCCCATTCTGCATCTGCAGTACTGTCCATGATAAGAGCAGTGCCTGCATCATCAAGGTCGGTCATCTTTTCCGCGCCACCTACGAGTACAACATCATGCATTCCTGACGCAATGGCCATTACCCCTTGTCTGAATGCAACTCCGCCAGAGGCTCCTCCTGCTTCTGTCCTGACCGCAGGTACGTTACGTGTGGCCATTCCAGAATAATCTGCTATCAGCGCATCGATGTGCTGCTGGTTGATGAAACGTGATGACATATTACCTATGAATATTCCATCGACTTCGGACCCGGACATTCCGGCATCCTCGATAGCCTTGATACCTGCTTCTATACCTATGGATCTGAAGGACTTGTCCCAAAGCTCACCGAATTTGGTGATTCCTGTTCCTACTATTGCTACTTCTCTCATGATTATCACTCCGGCATTCTGATCGTTCCTTTGAACTTCGCATATAATGCGTAGTCAAGGTAGACCGGGTTTTCCAAGACCTTTTCCAAGGTTGGTGCGTTCTCTTTCTTGTAATTCTTCATTTCATCCGTGACCGTCATATCGAATGCGTCACTTCCAGCTCCAGATCCATAAGACACAACGAATATCCTGTCGCCAGGTTTTGATTTGTCCAAAACGTTAGCAAGACCTAGTGGAACTGCGCCACTGTATGTGTTACCGATCTTCGGCGTCAATAGACCGTTCACGATCTGTTCCGGTGTGAACTTTAGCATCTTTGCTACTCGCTCAGGGAATTTTCCATTAGGTTGATGGAATACTACATGATCATAATCTTCAGGCTTGGTGCCTTGATCATCTAACATCATCTTAGCAGCAGAAGTTATGTGCTTAAAGTAAGCAGGATCCCCCGTGAACCTACCACCGTGGCTGGGATAAGGTTGACCTTCTCTTCTCCAGAAGTCCGGTGTATCAGTGGTGAAACTAAGGGTCTTATTGATCTTAACTATTACTTTTTCAG
>CAYIZM010000084.1:0-2396 GCA_964368015.1 uncultured Methanomassiliicoccales archaeon | reverse complement strand
GATATTTCCAGAACCTTTGCAGAATATTACAAAGGAGACTTCATGATGGATGATGAAAAACTCCGTGACCATGAAGTAAGCAGACTTGGGAACATCCTAGTTCCAGATTCTTGCTACGGTATCGTACTGGAAGATAATCTACTGCCTATGTTCGAAGAGATCTTTGCTGAATGCAAAGACATGACAACTCATGAAATTATCGATGAAGTTGGAAAGAGAATGCCTCATAACGAAGACAGTTTGCTTTATCAATGTCACTTGAAAAAAATTCCTATCGTAGTACCAGGCATAACCGATGGATCTTTTGGTTCACAATTATGGACCTATTACCAGATGCATCGCGACCTGAGAATAGATCTTTTTGGAGACGAACAGATGTTAGCCGAAATAACTAATCAGGCCGACTATACCGGAGCGATCATCATAGGAGGCGGAATTTCAAAGCACCACGTGATCTGGTGGAGTCAATTCCGTGGCGGTCTTGATTATTGCGTATATCTTACTACGGCACAGGAATTTGACGGTTCTTTATCAGGGGCCGCCATAAGAGAAGCCGTATCGTGGGGGAAGGTTAAAAGCGATGCAAAGAAGATGACAGTGGAAGGAGATGCTACGATAACACTTCCGTTGATATATGCTGGACTTACCGATAGGTTGCTATGAGGTCAAAATGTTAAAAAAGGTCCTTATTTTGCCTGGAGACGGAGTCGGCAAAGAAGTGACTAATTCCGCCGTTGCCATACTCAGGGCAGTGAGCGACATAGACATAGAATTCGCAAAGATCGGCGCTTCAGCTTACGAGAAAACAGGCTATTATCTTCCGCCAGAGACGATGGATGCGGCATCGAAGGCAGATGCCATTATTGCCACTCCAGTATACAATCGTGTCACCGAAAGAAAATATCGGGATCCATTGGCAACATTACGTAAACAGTTGGATATGGGCACCGTACTGAGAAAGTTTCAACCACTTGGTGATGGGATCGGCGTCCAAGGTTTGGACTGTATGCTTATTTCTTGTAGTCCTCAGATAGTAGGTTCGGTTAATGAGATAGAGACTTTGAAAGGCGTCAGTGTCGAATCATATATTGACGCTGTCGGTTGCAGGAACGTCATTAGAATGGCCGGACGTATATCTGCAGCCAAAAATAGAAGAAGGATCCTTTGTCTTAGGGATCTAGAACTTAACCGATACACCGATTCCATGTTCACAGATATATTCTATGAAGAATTGGCCACGTCTGAATTCGCCATATCGGACATGGATGTTGCAGAAGCCATATCAAATTTGATCATGGACCCATCTATGGCAGATGTACTGATCACTCCTGTGCCTTACAGCAATGTAATATCTGGAGTACTAACAGGAATGTGTGGTGGCGCTTATCTAACAAGCGTAGGATACATAGGAGATTCAGGAGGCATATTCATGCCCATGCACGGCCCTGTTGAATCTCTAAAAGATATGGATACCGTCAATCCCACTGGATGTATTTTAGCGGCTGCCATGGTACTGGACCATTTTGAATTGAACATTGAGGCAGATAAAATACGCAACGCCGTCCGTTCTGCATACAGAAAGGGCATGAAGACCCAGGACGTAGGAGGAGAGCTTTCCACCTCCGAGTTCACTTACCGGGTATCAAAGCTTTGTGAAAAGAGTCGTTAATCGGAACGGTTAATATCTCGTACTCTGTTCGCACTGTTGGTGTTATATTGAAAGATGCTGGGCACAGGGACGCGGTCGAGGCCGCATTGAATTTTGAATCTATCGGACGCACTCCCGTAAACAACTTTGCCGTGGTCACGGCAGCACACAGCGCAGGTTACACAGTGACACAAGCTCGCAACGACCCGATAATTTCTGCAAGGGTCTCTGTGGATTATGCTATTAAAACTCGCTCAGATTTTGTAAAACCTGTATTAGATTCACAAGTTCCGTTCGTAGATCTCGGAGCCAAGGTCAGATTCCCTGAAGATGATTATGGAATGGTTCCTGATCCAATCGTCAGTGGTCCTGATGAGCTAGATGAATTGGCAATCTTTGACCCTTTCAAAGCTTCTGAATGTCCAGGGTTCACAAGTGTATTCGTTAAAAGTCTTGAGGAAACCGCTAGAATAATTCCTGAAGACTTACACATATGCGGTTTATCATGGGGTCCACTTACCATGGCAGGATATCTGATGGGGGCGGAAAACATGATGTTTCAAATGATGACAGAGCCAGACTCTGTAAAAAATGCAATTAAAAAGGTAACAAATCTCGTAACTGGGATGGAACAACGTATGTTAGAAGCTGGTGCAACCGTCATGTGGATGGCCGATCCTACTTCTTCTGAAGACCTGATATCGAAAGAAATGTTCCGCGAGTATTCGTATGAAGCTATTAGTAGCGT
>CAYIZM010000083.1:0-2408 GCA_964368015.1 uncultured Methanomassiliicoccales archaeon | reverse complement strand
GTGTACTAACATATCCAGGACCTGCAATTTTCATAATAGTGTTGATAGGAATATCGATACTGATCACTAAACGTCTAATTCTGCCGATCTTGATTGGAGTGGCCTTCGGAATAATTTATTGGATGGGTTACTGGGAAAGTTCTATGGTCACACTGAACATGGTACTAGTATCAACAGCAGTCGCAGTGTTGATAGCCGTTCCATTGGGAATATTATCTGCGAATAGTGAAAAAGCAAATCCTGTAATAAAGACTATTATGGACTTTATGCAGACTATGCCTGCTTTCGTGTATCTGATACCAGCTGTTATCTTCTTTGGACTTGGAGTAGTTCCAGGAGTTATAGCCACAGTTATATTCGCAATGCCTCCAGTAGTAAGACTTACTAACTTGGGGATAAGACAGGTTCCTTCAGAAATGAGTGAAGTAGCAGATGCCTTTGGTTCAACCAGTTGGCAAAAGCTTACTAAAGTACAGTTACCGATTGCAATGCCTTCCATAATGGCCGGTATTAATCAGTGTATCATGCTTTCACTTTCAATGGTGGTCATAGCAGCCATGATAGGCGGCGGAGGACTTGGTGGAGACATCGTATATGCTCTAAGCAGGATCGATGTCGCTCTTGGATTCGAAGCTGGTCTAGCCGTCGTACTGATAGCAGTAACTCTGGATAGACTTACACAGGCGTTCAAAAAGGAGAACGAATGAGCTCGCTCATGGGTGATGAAAGATGAGAACAAAATCTTTGATAAAGGTAACAGCTGTAGCTATAGTGTTAGCGTTCCTGGGTACAGGGACTTACCTGTACGCAGGCGAATATAATCCTATTAGCCCTATAGAGCAGACCGGAACGTTGCTGGAAAATGGAGCAAAATCCGGATTGGCTGTGCTTCCATATACGATAGAAGAAGGAATTACAAGTATATCCGACCTGAATGATAATGCTGGCCGTTTTAATGGAAAAATAACCGGGATAGATGCAGGCGCAGGACTAATGGGTCTAACTGCAAATGCCAAAGTAGATTATAATTTGAGTCTAGAAATTGTGATAAGTTCAGAAGCTGCAATGCTTGCTGCTCTCGATAGTGCGAAAAAATCGGGAGAACATATAGTAGTGACTATGTGGGATCCACATTGGGCTACTGGTGTGTATGAACTGAAGTATCTGGAAGATCCGAAAGGTTCCTACGGAGGCGCTGAATCCATTGAATCCTGGGCAAGAGCTGGGTTAATTGATGAGGATCCTGACTTAGCTAGAATAATGAAGCAATACGAATACACCTCTGATCAATTCAGCGGACTTCTAGATCACGTTGAGAAAAGTAAAGAAAAAATAAGCATCGCAACCAAGGAATGGCTCTATGACGAAAATCCTGAACTCTTGGAACAATGGACTGAGGGCGTAGAGAAGGATAATCGTGGAAAGATTGAGATCGGACTTGTGGGTTGGGCATGCGCAATGGGCACATCTAATGTTCTTAAGCATGTTCTTGAGAGTGTTGGTTACACTGTGAAACTTACAATCGTCGATGCAGGAGTTATGTTTGCAGGTCTAGCTTACGGAATAATAGATTTAACCACAACGGTATGGATGCCACTGACACACCAACAGTATTTGGAAAAGTACGGCCCACAAGATGATTGAATCAATTATGTGATTTAAAAAACTTAAACCTTTTACATTCAAATTTTTAATCATATTTTTTATATCAAACTTAAAGATAGTGATAAAGTAGTAATCTTAGAATATCTATGAATTATATATGTTCAAATTCTGCAACGCATGTGGAACTACATTAGGAGAAGATGCTAAATTTTGTACTAATTGTGGTTCTCCAGTAACTTCTGCCAGCTCCAACATTACGTCTATTGATTACTCTACATCATCTGAAAACACCGCCGATAGTACAAACATCAACACCACTGCAGAAAATATTTTTACCGATGCTGTGAAAGATATATCCAATCTATTTAGTTATGAAAAACTTGGACGAGAATTTACAGGTGATCTTTCATACTTACGCACAAACATAAGTCGATACATCTTCACCGTATCCGCCGATAGCTTGAATACGATTGCAAATTCAAATATGAGTACGGTTTCTCAAAAATTTTCAAAAATAAATGATAATATGACTGACGAGAACTGGCAGAATATTTACCAGTTTCTAAAAAATGGGGTTCCGATCGTAATTGTCTCTTATTTCTACAATCCTCAATTATCGATCGAAGTAAGAGGAATAATGAATAGACTGACTGAATTATCAAAAAAGAGATGGGAAAAAACCAGTATACTAGGTAAGGCGGCGATACCTTCAGTCAAGTTTGAAGAAGTCTTCACTTTACGTTACTTAGTAAATAACCTGAAGTTCTGAGATTGAATAAATTGAAACAAAATAATAAAAAACT
>CAYIZM010000082.1:0-2414 GCA_964368015.1 uncultured Methanomassiliicoccales archaeon | reverse complement strand
CTTCGAAGAGCTGGATAATACCTTTCTTGGCGATGGACCAACTAGGTACTCCGGCGGTAAGAACTGCTACATGTATGGCCTCAAGAATCTCTTTCTTTGAAGCGCCATAATTTTTAGCGACCTTTGCCTGAGGATAAACACAGTCTTCACAGGACCTTACGCAAACACAAGCCAAAGCAATTAGCCTCTTGGTCTTCATGTCTATTGCTCCGGCCTCTAAAATGACCTGGTCCATATCGTGGATCAAATCTACGAACTCAGGAGCAAGGTCTCTTATGGCTTTGAGAGTATTAGGCGCAAAATCTCCCATGTTGTCTTTCATCTGACAGAATTTAACAGGATCCTTCCTAGTGCATGATTCTTTGTCTTTTGACATAGTATCGTATCATCCTTGGGATTTATGAAACCATCGCAATTACGTCATATGGATATTTATTAAGCCAGACATTAAAATATTCTTAAATCGTAAATTATTATGTATTCATCTCATTCTCTACGATGTCTCGTATGACATCGAAGCTTTCCTTAGTATTCGAAGCGATCATAGGTCCTTTTATATCATACGATTCAGGACCAGATACGGAACCACAGAATCCTCCCGCTTCTCTAACTATAAGAGCTCCGGCAGCCAAGTCCCAAGGTTGTAAAGTCGCTTCATAATAGATATCGATTTTTCCTTCTGCTAGTAGACATAGTTCATAAGCCGCTGTGCCAAAACGACGGATGTCTTCGCACAATGGATAGATTCGTTCGGATATGCGGAAGCACATGGACGCTATAGTCTTGTCATAAGCGCTCCAAGAAGTACAGAACAACGAATTCGCTAAAGGCCTGATAGAAACATTCATTCTCCTATCATTAATAAAAGAACCTTTCCCCCTTTCAGCGCAAAACATTTCTTTCGTATACGGTTGATAAACTAGTCCTGAAACAGTTTCATTATTTTTTCTTAATGCTATTGATATAGTACTAATCTTTAGATCTCTGGCATAGTTCGCAGTACCATCTATAGGATCTACGATCCATTCATAGTCTCCATTGCCACTTCTCCCGTCCTCTTCACCTACGAAGGAAGACCCGGGAAGAAGTTCAGTGAGTCTTTTTCTCAAAAATCTTTCTACTTCATAATCCGCACTGGTAGCAAAGTTCTCTCTGGTCCCTTTGGAAATAATTTCAAGGCTCTCGCGATCGAGCATGATATTTCCTGCTTCCCTAGCGGCATCTTTAATTTCTTCTATCATGATATCTCGGCTATGCCATATGTATCGATAATCAATATAATAGCAGTTTCTAGATATTTCTAAGATTCAGTTTTTAAATATTGATCATTTCTCATGTTATTATTTGTCCTTGTCCTTCATTGTATTTTTAATTGATGAAGCACGTATAGTAATTATGAGAGATGAAGAATGGGGAGAACTAGTTCTTAAATTAAATATAGTCCAGCATAAGTTGTTCAAAGAAGGAGTGCCTGCTCTTATCGTCCTCGAAGGATGCAGTGGTCGAGTAATAGGAAGGGTCGCGGGGGATCTTTTAAACAAGTTGGAACCACGAGGCGTCAGGTATACACACTTCGATCCAGAAAGTCTATCGAGCCCAAAGGAGCTACTTCGTTTCTTAGAAGCTACTCCTGCCAAAGGGCAGTTAGGAATCTATGATCGTGGTTGGTATTCTTACATTGCAGAGAATTTAAAAAAGATGTCCGATAAGATACTGGATTACCAGATAAACGAAGTAAATAACTATGAAAGATATCTCATAAATAATGGAGTACTGGTAATAAAACTGTTTCTTTGCGCAGAAGCGGAAGCAGTGGAAAAATTATCGGAAAAATTCGGGCAACGTCATAAGAAGAAATCCTTTTTGAACGATGATCATGTAGACACTGAGACCTACTGTGGATCAAAGATGAAAAGTGTGATCGAAAGGACCGATACAGAATATTGTAAGTGGATAATAATAGACGTTGTAGATCCAGAGAAAACAGCTTTCGATAGTATAAGTGCGATAACTAACGCACTTTGTAATAGATCCCCCTATCCCGTTTTTTCCGAAAAAGATTATGTCACGCCATTATACGAAAATCCTCGCAAGTCTGTCGATCTGACGGTCCGAACCAAGGACTACTACGATAAGTTAAAAGAATATTCAAAAAAACTTGCAGAGCTCCAATCCACACTGGCGCTAAGTGATCGTTCTCTGGTCGTAGTTTTTGAGGGAAGGGATGCAGCAGGTAAAGGAGGCAGTATCAAGCGTCTTGCATATGCTTTCAATCCTAGAGGATACGTGGCTAAACCTATAGGTATACCAACTCACAACGATAACAATCATACTTACCTTTGGAGGTTCTGTGCTGACATGCCGCGGGATGGTCATGTAACGATATTCGATCGCAGTTGGTATGGACGCATGCT
>CAYIZM010000081.1:0-2433 GCA_964368015.1 uncultured Methanomassiliicoccales archaeon | reverse complement strand
AGTGGGGACTCAAAACATTGGACGACGTTAAGATAATCGAAGGTTCTAAGCACCCGCTCATGGAGGCGGCCACTATGTTGTTACCTGATGAGGACGCTGCATCGATAAATCAGAGACTTATGGATAGTAACAATCAAAATAATTGAAAGCAATATTTTTAAAAAAAGTAAGAGGTTTATTCGCTCAATTTCAGAACTTTTCTTTAAGTTCACGAAGCTGTCTGAGCATGATCTTCTGTTCCACTGAGGCTATGGACTTCTTAGTTGCTATCACAGTGTCAGGATTGAGGGATATCGAGTCGATACCACATTCTACAAGGAACTCAGCGAATTCTGGATATACTGAAGGACCTTGTCCACAAATACCGACGGTCTTTCCATTCTTGTGTGCAATGTCAATAAGCATCTTTATGGCCCTCTTGACGCCCTCGTTCCTCTCATCGAAGTAACCCATTCTTCCGAGGATATCGGAATCACGGTCACATCCTAGTACGAGTTGTGTTAGATCGTTAGATCCTATTGAGAAAGCATCGCAGTATTCACAGAATTCTTCGGCCATGAATATGTTCACTGGAACTTCTGCCATTAGATATAGCTTAAGATCGGTCCCTCTTCTGAGGCCTACATCTTCCATTATCTTGGTTATGTCCTTGACCTCTTGAATTGTCCTGACGAAGGGTAACATAATGTGCAGATTCTTCAGACCCATTTCGTTCCTGACCTTCTTTATCGCTTCAAGTTCACAGACAAAGGCATCCATATATTCTGGAGATATGTATCTGGAACATCCGCGCCATCCGATCATAGGGTTATCTTCGTTAGGTTCGTAGTCCGCACCTCCCTTCATGTCCCGATATTCGTTAGTTTTAAAATCAGATGTTCTAAGAACAACAGGTCTCGGATAGAATGCCCTAGCGACTTTGGATATTCCTTCAGCTAATTTTTCTATAAGTTCTTCCGACCTTCCGTCGGCGATAACATACATTGGGTGCTCACCCACATAATTAGTGAATAAGAATTCGCTCCTCATCAATCCCACGCCGTCGCACGGAAGTTCGGCGACCTCGTCGGCTTTTGTGGGCATGCTCATGTTGACCATGATCTTAGTTCCAGTAACTGGCGCCAATTCAGAATTCACGTAATGAACGTCAGCCTGCCCAGAGGATTTATCTTTTTTCTTGACTTCGCCTTTATACACTGTACCAGTGGTACCATCCACAGTTACGACCATGCCATCTTTCAATAGCGTAGTGGCGTTACCTGTACCTACGACACATGGTGTACCGAGTTCTCTTGAAATTATTGCAGCGTGGCAGGTCATTCCCCCCTCGTTCGTAACTATTGCTACAGCGCGGCTCATCGCAGGGACCATGTCGGGCATGGTCATCTTAGTAACTAGAATATCTCCATCCTTGATGATATCAAGGCTCATGCTCGTTTCATATATCACTACGCGTCCTGTGGCGAGTCCTGGGCTAGCACCCATACCAGAAGTGATTATATTCCCTTTAGTGGCCTCGACATCTGCACACTCATTTGTAGCAGAGTCTCCGATGGCTGTTATGGGGCGTGCTTGGACGATGAATACCTTTCCATCTTCGATACACCATTCTATGTCCATGGGCCTCTGATAGTGGATCTCGATCTGCCTTCCTATTTCGGCTATCTCAAGTATCCGGTCATCAGTTATTTTTTGGACGTTCCGTAGTTTAGGTTCAATATCCTTTCTAACGGCGCCCCCGGTCTTTCCCCGTACGTACATCCAACTCTGAGTGGAGATCCTGGTCTTGCTATTCTCGAGCTTCATCTCCCTCTTGTCTACGGCGTATGTGTCAGGAGTTACTTCCCCACCGACAATAGCCTCACCAAGACCATATCCGGCCTCGATGATTATGTGATCTGCACCGGAACTCGGGTCCACAGTGAACATTATACCAGATATGTCTGAGTTAACCATCTTCTGGACGACCACTGCGAGTTTGATATCTTCTGCTCCATATCCACATTTATGACGATATGATATCGCTCTGGCGGTGAACAGTGAAGACCAGCATTTTCTGACCTTATCTAGGAGGTCCGCTTCGCCAGATACATTTAGATATGTATCCTGTTGACCTGCAAAACTTGCATCAGGAAGGTCTTCGGCGGTAGCACTGGATCGAACGGCAACAAACCCTTTTTTCCCCTTTGGAAATAGTACGTTGTATTGGGAGACTATCTCTGATTTAAGATTATTGGGGATCGTTCCTTTTTCGATCGCTGTTCTTATGCGATCCGATGCTTCAGCTAGACTTTGATCGGATTTTTCATCTATAGTAAGTAACTCTTCCTCTACAATTTTTTTTAGATCGTTCTCATCAAAAAAATAATCATATGAGGTGGTCGTTAAAATAAATGCACCTGGAACTGGGAAACCGGCAAATGTCAGTTCACC
>CAYIZM010000080.1:0-2528 GCA_964368015.1 uncultured Methanomassiliicoccales archaeon | reverse complement strand
TGTTCATGCGTTGGATGCTCCGCAGTAAAATACACCGCGCCACGGTAACCGAGACTCGCCTCGATTATGAAGGAAGTATTACCGTGGACGGCAAGCTACTGGACCTAGCAGGTATACTGAAAGGTGAAAAGGTCACAATAGCGAACATCACCAATGGGAACCGCTTTGAGACCTACATAATACGCGGAAAAGAAGGTTCCGGCGAGGTCTGCATAAATGGTGCTGCGGCGCATCTGTGTGATATCGACGACCTCATCATCGTCATGGGTTACGAACTGGCCGATGGCCTGATCGAAAGTAAGATCGTTAAAGTGGACGGTTCTAACAGACCTATGGTGGACAAATGCTGAAAATATTTTCCGATGGAGGCTCCAGAGGTAATCCTGGACCTTCCGCTTACGGCCTCGTTGTCGTTCATGACGGCGATATAATACACGAAGAATCGGAATATATCGGCATCCACACGAATAACTACGCAGAATATCGTGGACTTATAGCTGGTATAAGAAAAGCTATAGAACTTTGTGCGAAAGATGTTGAGTTCATCATGGATTCTCAACTCGTCATCAGACAGATGAGAGGGGAATACAAAGTAAAAGCTCCTGAACTAATTGAACTGAATAGGGATGCAAAAGCGCTTTGCTCAATGATCCCTAAAGTACGCTTCACTGATGTTAGACGTCACGAGCTTATGATGCCCCGTGCGGACGAACTTGTTAATATCGAGCTTGACAGACGTCAAGCCTGAATTAAATTTACTAATTCGGATATCAGAACGATCTTTTGATCCCCTGTTGCCATATCACGTACCGTTACGGAATTCAATTCTAATTCGTTCTTTCCTACGATCACTACGAACCTTGCGCCAGTGGATGATGCATACTTCATGGCCTTGGACATCTTGCGACCCATTATATCCATGTCACATGACACCCCTGATTTTCTAAGCATGGTCGTTATCTCAACAGACTTTATACGAACATCATCAGATACTGGCACAACGTAAGCGTCTATTCCTTTTAACGTGTATTCAATGCCTTCTTTTTGCATTGCTAACAAAATCCTATCGAATCCTATGGCAAAACCTGTGGAGAATACTTTTTCTCCTCCGAATAGTTCGGAAAGAGTGTACGAACCACCGCCGCATATCTGTTTTTCTGCTCCCAATACAGGTGCTTCGGCCTCGAATACCATTCCAGTGTAGTAATCCAGCCCTCTAACCACACCGAGATCGATCTCAACATCGTTCACATCCATAGCAGAAAGTAAAGAGATGAGAGTTCTAAGGTAATCCCCTGCCTCACCTGGCACTTTATCTAATACCTCGATTCCGCCGACGGTCCCCGTGAGTTCAAAGATATTGTCTATGTCGCTTTGGACGATATTCATACCCTCCATTATTGGGCGTACTTCATCGTATAATTTTTTATCAAGTTTCTGAAGTACTTCAGCAGTCTTTTCAATAGGTACGCCCGCATCAGCAAGTTTCTGCCTAAGAACGCCGATGTGTCCGATACTGATCTTATATTCCTTTAGCCCGAGGTCTTTGATCATAGCCACTGCCAAAGCGATCGCTTCTGCATCCGTCTCCGGCGTAGCAGAACCTATAAGCTCTGCACCGAATTGAAAGAACTCACGGTACCTTCCGCTCTGTGGCCTCTCGTACCTAAAACACTGACCGAAATAAAATATCTTAATTGGTTTAGGATCGTTGCTCATACTGTTAACGAACATGCGTATAGCAGGAGCGGTCAACTCTGGACGTAACGCAAGTTCCCTATCGCCTTTATCTTTGAAAGCGTAAAGTTCGTTCAAAACATTAGGGCCGCTTCTAAGCACGAAGAGTTCAGAATCCTCGAATATAGGAGTCTGTGTTTCCCTAAAACCAAACCCAAGAGCCACGGACCTTAGTTTTTCTTCATAGTGTCTACGCCTTTCCATCTCGTCCGGAAGAAAATCCCTGGTTCCGCGGGGACATTGAATCATACGCTTCGCTATACAGGAAATGATAATAAACGTGTTGCTTAGAACACTGAAATAAAAGGAATTTCTAAAAGGGTTTGATACAATTCTTAGAACTTGTGCTTACGACGATAAAGCGTTAGTGTTAAGATTGCCAAAACTCCGACGGCACCCATTGAGATGTATAGCCACAACTCAGGAATATCGTTATTTGCCTCTAGACGCTCTTCTCCATCAGCGTCCAATGCATATGCGTCATCGACTTCATACGCAGCGGTGCCCAGCACCATCGCGGAAAAAGCCAATACTGCTATCAACATGATTTTTGTTTTGTTGTTCATTTTTACACCATGCCCATAGGACAGATTATAGTTTCAATAGAGATGAACTTACATTTAATAATAATGTTTGATAATTCAGCGTTTAACAATTATCGATACGATGTCCTCGTCGTGTAAGATGTGTTCTAAACCTACAGTCTGACCAGGGAACTTCGCACTTGTCCCCCATACCATAGCATACCTGAATTGATTCCTAAAATCTCTGTGGATAAGTTCACAAACATC
>CAYIZM010000079.1:0-2550 GCA_964368015.1 uncultured Methanomassiliicoccales archaeon | reverse complement strand
GCTGGAGTTAAGGAAAGCTATCAAGTTAAATGCTCTGTTAAGATCGAGGATTCCGGTAAAGATTATGAACTTGCCGTAAAGATGGCACACGACAAGAAGGAAACCTTCCCTGCAAAAACACTTCTGAAACTTATCGTTGAAGACGTGTATTACGTTACACCAGGTGCCCACGCAGGCAAGAAAGTCTGATCAGTCTTTCTTTTCTGAGTATGCGGCGGCACCGCCCATCAAAGCCCCAAAAGGTACGAACAGTAGATACTTCAGTGAATGATCCATGTAATAAAATATACTGAACACTAATAGGCCAGCTATAGCGCCTATTAGGAATGAATGTTTTACTCTAGTAGAAATCTTCGCCACGTTCACACCTTTTTACCTATGGCTTTTTCGGCAGCTTTTACCATACGGTCTGTGATCTCTCCTGAACCTCCGGTATAACTTGCAGGGTCCATAACAGCTATGATCTCTTCTGGAGTTAGAACGTTCTTCAATTCATCTGTTTCAAGCAGTACGTCCCGTAGCTGACGATCTTTGTCCATAGCTATCATAGAGGCTTTGCGTAAGATCTCATGGGCATCCTGTCTCCCTAAGCCTTTTTCAGTAAGCTTCATCATCACAGGCTCGGCCATAACTAGACCTTTGGATAATTCGATATTTTTGAGCATCCTATCCGAATGTACTATCATTCCATCAAAGATGTAATCTGTTTTCTTTAACATCTCATCTAGAAGTGCAAATACGTGAGGTAAAGTAAAACGTTCCGCAGAAGAGTTAGAAAGGTCCCTCTCGTGCCAAAGGACCTGACATTCAAAGGTCGGTGTAACAAATCCTCTTAGAACACGTGCAAGACCACATACATTTTCAGAATTGATGGGGTTGCGTTTATGAGCCATCGTAGAACTTCCGACCTGTTTCTTTTCGTCAAAGGCTTCTGATACCTCTCCGATCTCCGATCTCTGTAAGTTCCGTACTTCAGTGCAGTAACGTTCTAATGAAGTTGCAATGTTTGCCATAAGGCAGATCATTTCCGTATATCGGTCACGTCCAACCACCTGTGTAGCGGCCGGTTCATATTCTAATCCGAGATCTTCCATGACCGCCTCTTGTATTTTGAAAAAGTTCTTTCCAAGTGCTGCGCCAGTTCCTACGGCACCTGCCATTTTACCTGCGCATGCACGAGGTCTAAGTTCTCTAAGGCGGTCTTTATGCCTTATCATCTCAGCGATATAACCTGAGATCTTAAATCCAAATGTAATCGGAATAGCAAATTGAGCGTGAGTTCTTCCTATTTCTAGTGTATCTCGTTCACGCTTAGCAAGTTTTGCAAAAGTGTAGATCAAAGCATCCACATCATCATCTATGATATCCAAAGCATCCTTGATCTGAAGTGCGGTAGCAGTGTCAACGATATCGTTCGAGGTTGCTCCAAGGTGAACATATTTTCCCGCATCTCCGGAACATTGTTCGGTCATAGCTTTGATCATCGCCATAACATCGTGTCGGGTTTCGAGCTCTATTTCTTTGACCCTTTCTAACTTAACAATATCAAGGTTCGATATTCTGCATATCTCCGTAGCATCTTCCGCCGAGATGGTGCCTAATGAAGCATGTACTCTAGCGAGAGCAGCTTCAACATCCATCTGGTACTGAAGACGGCTGTCTTCATAGAATATGGATTTCATATTCTCGCGGCCGTATCTGTAATCCAGGGGGCACAATTCTTTCATGTATATCGTTTGAGTGATTGAATCTGATTATTTATAACTGATTAGACCTAGGGATAACAAGTGGTACACACTTACTACTAAAACCCGTATTACCCCTAAAATAAGAGAAAATCTTATAAGTAAATTGTTTCATAGCGCAAAACTAAGTGGACCATGCTTTTGATCATGGTCAGTCGAACGAGTGTGGATTTATGAAAGAGGTTGATTTGAAAGCTCAGCAGAATTCTGAAGAAGTTCAGCAAGAGAAAATCGTATCTGTCGAGGACAAAGTCATCGAAACCGTTGATAACAAACCTGTCGAAGACATGGTTGTTGAAGACGTGATCGTAGAAGACGAGACCGTAGAGAATGAGATCGTAGAAGACGAGACCGTAGAAGATGCAGACGTTAAGTCGGTTGAAAATTCGGATGAAGTCGCAGATAACGAAGAGCCAGAATATGACGAAAAAGCGTCAGCTAAAAGACTCGAGACCCTCGAGGAAAAGCGTAGCATTGTTGATGACAATGCAGATATGCACAGAAGGCAGAGAGACGAATATCACGCCCTGTCCAAGGAATGGAAAGCAAAGAGGGACGCCCTTAATGCACAGGTAAGAGAATTTGTTACAGATGCTGGAAAGTGTAGGGACCAACGTGACCAGTACAATGCACTGGTAAGGGAGTCTAAAGCACAGAGGGACGAGTGGAATGTTAAAGTATCTGAACTTAAAGTAAGAATGGCTGAACTTAGGCCAGAGAGACCTGAAGATAAAGACAAACCAGGACAATCACTCGACGAGATGAAGAGAAATCTGAGAAGGATGGAATTTGAACAACAGTCCAA
>CAYIZM010000078.1:0-2579 GCA_964368015.1 uncultured Methanomassiliicoccales archaeon | reverse complement strand
CATCTTTGAACGCTAAGGCTACCTCAATTAGTTTCTCTTTATTAACTTTACCCTCGGCCTTGACCCGTGCGCAATACACTTTATCTGGGTCTGCGGCCTTATATCTCTGCACAGCTTCACGCTGCACGTAATGCAATGAATTGTATTGTGCCAGTTCTGATAAATTGGCCTCCATTTCTAAAGCCTCTATATCAATATTTCTTATCTTAGGTTCACTGATCTCAAGGACAAAAGGCCTTCCGTCCCCTATCATGCGAGCATCGATGTCTTCCCGGCCCATGCCGTGGAAGAAGTGTTCTTTTCCGCCAGTCATCTCAAGTGCAATGTCCCCAATGATCTCTTGCACGGACGTATCATACATTTTTCCTACGTTCCCGCATCTGGGGCACCCCTTACCTCTACAATCTCTACAGGGCCAGATCGTCTGAGGTATCTCTCTACTCAATTTATTATATCTTCCAGCTATGAAAATGGGTTTAACGTCAAGTTCAACATCTGCGAAACGGGTATCGATACATGCCACTATCTGAGGGCTTGTAAATTCTACTTCTCTTTCTATAAGTGGAACAGAAAGTTTACCGATCTCCCGGTTCAATTCAGACTTTATGCTTTCACTTTTTTCTAGTCCGAACTCTTCTACAATTTCCTTTTCTTTAGCTATTATAGTAGGATCTATCTTGGTCCCAATAAGGAAATTATCGGATTCTACGGAACATACAGCATCAGATATCGCTTCTGCAAAACGCGGAAGCAGTTCGAAAATATTATCGCAAAGAGGGCAGTATTCCATCGGTTGTAGGTCTTTTCCTAAAGATAGTAATTCACTACGTAACATTCCGCCACGTACGTCATTGGTCATCCCTGTGCCTTCTTTGCCGAACATGCGACCAAGACAATGGTCGCATAATCCTAGTTCAGCTATTTTTTCCGCTATCTCTATATTATTTGATATCCAGTCTGTCATTTTATCGCCTCACAGGTCAAAACCCATTTCTGCTATCTTGAGGCGGGGCCTCTGGCCTTCTAAGTAGTGGTAAACGCTGGCATGCTCACTGCCGTTAAGGATCATCTCTATGGCATGTTTTGCTACAGGGAGACCTACTGAGCTACCGATCAATCCTACGGTGTTCCCGTAGATTATCATATCACATAACGTAAGGTCCTCGATGATGCGTTTGGTTTTCCCCTCGCGTCCGATAAGTCTTCCGCGAACCCGGGTCATCTGAGTATCCGCTATGAATTCTTTAAGATCGATGATATCCAGAAACTCATCATCCTCCATCAAGCGGAGCGCTTTTTCTGGATTGAACCCTCGTCCTATGGCTTTCACTACGTCTGCAATTTTTAAAGACATAAGTGGGTCCTTTACTTTCTCATCATGAAGGACCACGAGGCCATCCGGACTGATCTCGATAGGCATCCCTGAAATTCTTTGTAACATTCTTTTTGTTGAACCGGATTTTCCGATAAGTACTCCGACCCTGTCGGCTGTGACTCTAATAGCTCTCATTCGTCTTCCTCCTCAACCTCTACACTAAGAGTCTCTTTCATAATAATTTCGGATTCGATGAGCTCTGCACCACGAGAGCCGAAGAACCTGTTCACGTTCTTGATATCTCTTATAAGTAGTTCTTTAGCTCCAAAATAATCATTCGTCATAGCTTGTCCACAGTCGATCAATACTGGCCCTTCTGCGGGCATAAGGACGTTATACTCGCTCAGGTCACCGTGCACTAGGTGCGCATCCTTCCAACCATCTATTATGAACGATACTACCTCATCGTATGTTTCGGTGGGATCGTCTAAATAAACGTCCTTGAGCTGAGGTGACGGTCCGGTCTCGTCGCCGATGAATTCCTCTATCAAACAGTTATTCTCATACGCTATCGGTTCAGGAACAGGTATTCCTGCTTCATAGTAGCGATGAAGGTTCTTGAATTCCTTCTGCGTCCACGCATAAATGATTTTAACTTTGTTTTTAGAGAGATTCTTGAATCTAGGATCCCCCTCGATATATCTGGCGATCCTCTTGAACGTTGAAGTGGATGTCCTAAAGATCTTAAGAGCTAGAGGAGAGCCCTCTGGATCTTCGGCGTAGAATACGTTACCTTCCTTTCCAGTTGATATGGGGTAACTGACCGTGTCTATCGTCCCTGCGGTCATAAATTCATAAAGGGTCATGATAGTTCTTTTATCGAACACCTCCCCCTCGGTCTGTCTTTCGTCGCCGGTCCGGTTCGTTTTTAGACTGTCGACATGTCTCTCCATGTAGGAGTATATCTCATCATAGGAGGTCATGCCGTATTAGCCTCAATATATATCGATAGACTTCGGGATCCTGCGTCTCTTGCTAAGGTTAACGGCCTGTGTCCTAGTGTATCTGAATTTAATGTCGCATTTTTCTGGTTGGAAATCCCAGATAGAAATGATCAAAAGATCTCCTTCTCTTATCCACATGCGTTTTTTGATCTTTCCCGGAATGCGCCCCATTCTAGAAACTCCATCTTCACACATAACGCGGATCTTGGACGCTCCTAGCAATTGGTCTGCTATTCCGAATATTTCGCCCTCCTTTATGT
>CAYIZM010000077.1:0-2611 GCA_964368015.1 uncultured Methanomassiliicoccales archaeon | reverse complement strand
GGTCTCTCATGTTCTGCTCAATGTACATCTGCATGATCTCTTCTTCTTCGGGAAGTTGATCAATATCTTCTAGTAACATATTCAAAATGTCGGGGAACACTGGAGCCAGGTCCTTGTAGCTGGATTTTCCAGTTAGTACGAAATGCGTGCTAAATACTTTCACACAACCCAATCCTAGTCGGTTTATTAATCACTTTTGACAAAACTCATCAATAGGATTAGAATTTGTTTAATATGTCGATAGACATAATATCTGTAATGAGGACTGCTATGACCATTGCTGGCTCCGATTCCATAGGAGGCGCTGGCTTACAGGCCGACGTTAAGGCGATGGGTGTGTTGAACGTCCATGCCACCTGCGTAGTGACTGCTGTAACAGCACAGAACACCTTGGAAGTATCAGAGATCTACCCTTTATCTTTAGAATTAATAAATATTCAATTTGATTCTATTGTGAACGATTGTAAGATAGACGCTGTAAAAACTGGAATGTTATATGATCCAGAAATAGCTAAAATTGTTGCAGAGAGACTTGAGGATCATGAATGCCCTCTTATTATCGATCCTGTTCTGATAGCAGGCGTCGGAGGATCATTAGCAGAAACTGGGCTTGCAGAGGCTATCAAAAAATATCTGATGCCGCTCTGCGAACTTATTACACCGAATAAACATGAAGCTGAAGTTCTTTCTGGAATAGAGATCAACAACGAGTATGATGCTACTCTAGCATGTGAATTGATAGGAAAGGATGGTTCATCCGTCTATCTTAAAGGCGGACACATGGACACAAAGAATGTTATTGATTATTTTTATCTTAACTCGAACATTAAAAAATTTGAATATCCACGCCTTAATAGATCTGGTCACGGCAGCGGATGTACATTATCGTCATTTATGACCGCCAACTGCGCAAACGGTTTGGATATCGCCACATCTGTGCTGAATTCTCGAGCCCTTATACAGAAGTCTATCGCTACACAGTATTCGATAGGTAAAGGCGGTGATGTAGTGAACCCTATGGTTTACTTAGAAGACGGAACTTCGTCATCTAACGTTCTAGACGAAGTTGAAAAGGCTGCATCAAGAATTGTAGAAATTCTACCGACCGATCTTGTTTCCAAAGAAGGCATCAATATAGCTTACGCTGCACCCAAAGCCAATGGCCCAAAGGATGTTGCTGCCATCAAAGGACGTATCGTTGTTCGCAGAGGCAATCTAAAAAAGAGAGGCCCTGCAAGATTCGGTGTTGCCGAACATCTTTCTCCTGTTATACTGAGCGCAATGAAGTGCGATCCTAATATTCGATGTGTCATGAGCCTAAAATACAGCAGTGACGTTGCAGACATAATGGAAGAGCTTGGGTTCGTCCTGGGTCAGTTCGATCATAGAACGAGAGATACTATCGAGGATCTGGTCAACGACGTGATAAAGGATGTTGGCAGAGTCCCTGATGCTATTACAGATCCGTATAATAAGAAAGAAAAACTTATTATGGTGTTCGGAAAGGATCCTCAAGATGTCCTAAGAAAAATCGAGACGATATTTTAATCTTTAATTGATTAAATTAAAAAGGTTTATTCTATCGACTTTATTTTTATAACGAAATAAATGTCATATTCAGCAGCAGGATCGTTGGTTATTTTGAGTTTGGAACCTTCTTTACCATAGATGTAGAAGCTTTCATAGCCCAGATCTACCCAGACCATGTAGTCCCCTGTGCTTTCAACACTTAGAGTGCAATCGATATTAGTACCACTGCTGTTGACCACCATCTTTGCATTGGCACCTTTGTTGAGTTCATTAGATTTGAGAGTATATTCTGAATCAACGGGTTTATTCTCAACCTTTACCATACTTTTCGTTGTATCATATATAGCCGTTGCATCCCATCCATAGATGGTTTGGAATTCTACAGGTGGAACTCCATTGACGATTTTGAGATCGTACATCTCTTCGAAACTCTTAGCTTCAAAATACTGTACAAATTCTACCGAAAAAGTTTCAGAAATAGTATTATTTTTTGATATGTAGCCTTCACCCTGCAGTATCGTCACTCTTACTGTATCGCCTACTTTTTTACCTATAAGGGCATTCTCGAATAATGTTAACGCTTTACCGCTTCCAGGCGTGACTTCCAATGGTTTGAAAGAGGTTCTAGTGAAATTACCGACTTTGTTGTAACTTTCTTTTTCAGCATGATTTTTCACACTAGTATCGAATATCAATGCTCCAACTTCATCATAGTATCCAAAAATGGATCCAGTATAATCGACTTCGACTTTTGACCCAGGTACTATAACAACTTCATCCTCTGCGAAAATATAATTATCGTAAACGAAAACCGAAAGTACTGCAACAGAAGCAAGAAGAAAAACTACAAAACTAATAGCCATTATTGGTTCTATGTCTCGTTTCTGTTTATTCCCTGCTGCCATATAAGAAGGACGAAGGTCCAGCCTTTATTAAAAGATATTGAGCGCCCGTACTCAAACGTTTTTAATATGATTCCCTTTATTCACATTCAGTAAGCGCCGCCCTTTCTGTGGGGACGGAGCGATCAAGGACATGGTCCAATGAAGGCACTGTATATTCACGCGGACTCAATGAAGTT
>CAYIZM010000076.1:0-2631 GCA_964368015.1 uncultured Methanomassiliicoccales archaeon | reverse complement strand
GGACTGAACAAAAGCTTTGGAGATCTTCAAGCGGTAGACGACATTTCTTTCAGTGTTGAAGAGAATAAACTTTTCGCGTTCCTAGGTCCTAACGGTGCGGGCAAAAGTACTACGATTAACATGATCTGCACGCTTTTAGAACCCAACTCCGGCGAAATTATTGTTGATGGATTCAAGATCGGAGAAGACGATAACGAGATAAGAAAAAGACTCGGAATTGTATTTCAAACTGGAGTTCTTGATCCTTTACTAACGGTACGTGAGAACATCAGAACCCGAGGCGCACTCTATGGCCTTCAAAAAGAAAAGCTTGAAGAACGTATTCAATGGGCTTCCGATGCTGCCGGTACAAACGAATTCTTAGACCGTCAGTACGGTAAACTATCTGGAGGACAAAAAAGGCGTTCAGATATTGCTAGAGCTCTTGTTAGTAAACCTCGTATACTGATGCTTGACGAACCCACGACGGGACTTGATCCTCAGACAAGAAAAAACGTGTGGGACACTATACTAAGACTGAAGAGAGAAGAAGGTATGACGATATTCCTTACTACACACTACATGGAGGAAGCTGAAGGTGCTGATCATGTGGTGATAATAAATAAAGGAAAAATCGCAGCAGAAGGAACGCCGTCTGAATTAAAGGAACGGTACAGCTCGGACATACTTTTATTGGTTTCCCGCAACATAGAACCTTTCAGAAAAGCACTTGATGCCGACGGTATAGAGTATGAAATGAACGGAGAAGATCGAGTTAAAATCAAATTGAAAAGCACCATGGATTCTATAGATCTGATAAACCGTTATAAGAGTCTCATAGATTCCCTGGAAGTAAAAATGGGTACAATGGATGATGCATTTATAGGAATTACGGGAGAGGTAATAGTCTAATGCTGAACGCCCCGATACCTGCATCGCTTACCGCGATGACAAAACGGAACATCCAAATGTTCTTTAGAGACAGAATGGCCGTTTTCTTTTCTTTGATGGGCGCACTGATAATCGTGGGTTTGTATGCATTCATACTCAGAGGATCATTTATCGACGGTCTTCCGTCCTTTCCAGGATTAAATATGGAACTGGCTGCACATACCAGTGATCTTTGGCTTATCGGAGGATTAATGGCAATAGTTCCTGTAACTACCACCGGCGGTGCATTAGGAATACTCGTATCGGACAGATATTCTGGCAAGATTAAGGATTTTAATGCGTCCCCTATTTCTTCATACTCACTTACCGGAGGATATGTTATATCTACACTAATAGTTGGAAGTTTAATGAGTCTCGTCACTCTTCTTTTTTGCGAAATCTACGTTGTATTGATAGGCGGATCTTTGATAACTGCGGTACAGTTTTTTCAGGTATTGGGACTTCTTATCATTTCCGTTTTATCATCAACTTCCATAATGTTCTTCCTGACCTCACTTATTTGGAGTGAGGGGGGTTTTTCTGGATTGTCTCTTACGGTTGGCGTAATATCTGGTTTTATTTCAGGTGTTTACGTACCCTTGGGCGTCCTTCCTAATTCGGTCGCTGCAATATGCGTAATGTTTCCGATAACCCATTCTGCAGCACTTTTTAGAGATATTATGGGTGGTTCATCTACTATTGAAATGTTTTCTGGTGCTCCGTTGGATAGTATTGAAACTTACCGTGCCGACATGGGATATGACCTATTCTTAGGAGACTGGATGTTTCCCCCTTGGTCTAGCGTTGCAATACTTGTTGTAAGTGCGATCGTATTCTTTTTACTGGCCACATTCATAATGAACAGGAGGGCCCGTTCATGAACTTAGAAGCTAAAATAAGAATAACTGGAACTCTGACGTTAAGAGGCGTCAAACTATTTTTCAGAGACAAGAGTTCTGTCGTTACTTCGATTCTCGGTGTTCTAATCGTGCTTGCAATATACATTGGAATATTGAAAAACTCCATTGTGTCTGGATTTGATGGATACCCTAATGCTAATGTTATGGCGGACGCCTGGCTTATCTCTGGACTACTGGGAATAATTCCTATTTCTTCCTCAGTGGCTGCCATGAGCTTAATAATTAAAGATAAAACAATGGGCGTACTTGGCGATCTTAAAACTGCTCCGATAAGCACGTTATCAATAACAGCTGGATACATACTTTCTACCTTTGTTATAGGAATGATAATGTCTCTAACATTTCTGTTACTTGCAGATCTGTATATGATCTCATCAGGATTTGGTTTTAGTGTTGTAGCAATAATGCAGGCCACCGCACTTTTGATTCCGTCAGTATTCTCATCTTGTGCAATAATATTCTTTTTTACGGCACTATTGAAAACTAAAGCCTCTTTTGACGGATTTTCTATGCTAATTAACATCCTAATAGGCTTTGTGACTGGTACATTCATACCTCTAGGATATTATTCTAAAAGCATCCAAAACATTCTGAATATGTTACCTGCAAATCATTCCGCTTCTCTCTTTAGAGATATATTGGGGACTCCAACCTTAAATAACACATTCGCAGGAACGAGCGAGATTCAAATAAACAGAGATCTCCTTGGTTTCGATATATACATTAGAGAATGGATGGCGACCCCGGAGTTCGGCATATTATATTTGATTGTATCAGGAATAGTATTTTTCATTCTTGCAGC
>CAYIZM010000075.1:0-2928 GCA_964368015.1 uncultured Methanomassiliicoccales archaeon | reverse complement strand
AGGATCGAAAAACAGCAGGAAACGGTCATCGAATATGAAATGGATGCCGAAGAATATCGTTTACAAGCTGATGCTCTGTATACGGATTATGAAAAAACAGATACTCTTTTGAAAGTTTTAGGCGAACAATGTAAAAAATTAACCTGGGACAAACTGGTAGAAGGGGCTATGAAAATCCCTTACGTTTCATCAGTTGATCCAGCTAAAAATACAGTGACGGCGATCATTGGAGAGCGTAAATCGACCCTTAATTATACTAAAACCATTGATGCGAACGCCTCGATTATTTATCAGAAAGGTAAAGACATCGGCAGCAAAGGAAAAAGAGCCGAAGAAGCTCTACGCATGAGCCGTGAAGAACTTACAAAGAAAGAGAAGGGCTTCGCAAAAGAAAAGCATTTGGCACTTACGCGGGCTCAGCCAACGAAACAGTTCTGGTTCGATCGCTATAAATGGTTCTTTACAGAATCAGGAAAACTTGTCGTCGGCGGTAAGGACGCTCATAGTAACGACAAGATCGTAAAGAAACACATGAAGGACGGGGACCTCTATGTGCATGCGGACATTCACGGCGCCCCATCAGTGATCCTGAAGGAAGGTACCGCCGCTACACCGGAAGAGCTTGCACAAGCCTGTGCTTTCGCTTTCTGTCACTCTAAAGCATGGGTATCTGCAATGTCAGATGGAAGTGCATTCTGGGTTCATCCTGATCAGGTCAGTAAGACACCTAACCCAGGAGAATTTGTGCCACGTGGTGCATTCATCATCCGCGGAAAAAGGAACTATGAATATCATATCCAGACCGAACTTGCAGTAGGCGAGATAGATTATCTAGGAAATCGCAAGATCATGTGCGGCCCTAAATCGATTCTCAAAAAGGTTTCAGATAAATATTTTATTATAAAACCTGGGAGAGGAAAGAACAAGAGAACGCCAAACGATATTGCAAAAGCTTTTGACGTACCTGAAGAAGAAGTATCGAGGATACTACCGCCAGGAGATTCTGAAATAGTAGAAAAGATCTGGCCTAAAGATATTTGAATCCAATCAATATGGCGCTCGCGCCGGAATTCGAATCCGGGTCAAGAGATCCGCAATCTCTCAGGATATCCAGGCTACCCTACGCGAGCAAAAAGTGCGGGAAAAGTCTTTCGACTAAGATGTTTAGATCTCAGGGTGGGACAGATAGCGAACTATGTATCCTGCGATCCTGTTTCTCATAGGAATTGAATTTACGTCTGTAAGGGCGCTAACCATCTCTTTGTTAGCTTCAAAGTCCTTACTGAAGGCCTGCGGGTACTTTTCAACGAGCTCTATTGACACTCTTTTAATGTATGTGGGTCTAATTCTTCCCATTTTGTTCACCGATTGGACCCGATTAAGTGGATGCTCTATTTAATCCTTTTTAACTCTTTTGGGATGTCCACAGGATTTATCGCCTTCTGGACACCGTCCTATGACACATGGAGGCCCTGCATCTTCAAAGATAGTAGGAGAAACATCTCTGCATAGACGAAGCATTTCTTCGGACATTTCACGTATCTCCCATTGTGCCCTCTCACAACATCTAAGTGAAAAGAAATGAAGAAGCTCCCGGGCGTTCATAGTTATCGTGATGTTTGTAGTGCATCCGTTCGGTAAAATGTACCTGGCATCCTCTATCGGGACCTTTTCAGCCAGTTTAGAATAAGCGTTCCAGATATGATCCATAGTTTCTTCGTATATTGCCAGTGCCTCAGGGTCTTCCGCTATGGTATGAGGCGTAACGTAAGTCGGATGATTAAGCGTCACATATCTCTGGGACTGTTGAGAAAATGAAGCGATACGATGTCTTACGAGCTGATGCGTCAAGGATCTTGAAACCCCTGAAACAGAGAATGTGAACACTGCATGTTCTATGACGGATTTATGCCCCATGCCAATTATCGAACTAAGGGTCTTCTCTGGATTGCCAGTGCCTATGATCTCGTCCGCTGGTCTGTCGGAATAGCATGACCTGCCTGCCGCAGCACATATATCATCGGCATTCCGAGTGTACGAGAGTAATGTTACCTTCATTTCATTCAAACCTATCATACCATATATCAGACATTATATTTTCTATTGCTTTTTTGTCTCTTATCTCAGCTAAACGTATTTTTTTGATATCCATTTCTTCAGGCAATAAAGCAATAAGTCCTTCCACGTGAGCATCACCTACTACGGCTATCATCCTGTTGTGGGTCTTTGAAGCTTTGATTATCTCATTGGCCATCATCTCATTACGCTCATCGTGAAGGATCCTCATCATGGTAGGATAACGACGTCTAAGGTCGGCCATATGCTCCTTCTCACGATCAGAAAAATTCTTTTGGGTGTCCTCGACCTTCTTTTTAGAGGATTTTCGGTTTCTTACGCCAGAGATACGGAAACGTAGCCTTTCAAAGAAAGACATCTCGCGAAACATCCTCAAAAGATACTCAACAGCGTCACCGTCCATCAATATAACGTCCGCACCACTGGCCTCACCAACTTTACATGCTTCTAAAAGTTCGAAACCTGTGTTGGTTCCAAATTGGGACGAAGTACGGTCTTGATTACTTCCTACCCGTTTTATCATACGAGGGATCTTGATGGGCTTCTCGTCCTTGGGATGCTCGTAGGTCCCGTCCATTACCTGATAACGTTTCTCATCGAGTTCCACAAGCACTGCGTCCGGCCAGAAATTCTTGACTATGAAGCTTATCGGCTCTTCTATCTTGAAGACGTGGCCGGTACCTATTATCAAAAGCATCATCACTCTATAGTGCTGAACAATAAATACTGTTAGCTAAAGATTGTTTTAATTATCGTAAACAATGTTACACTTCATGGATGAAATAATCGTAGTCACTGGACTGAACAAAAGCTTTGGAGATCTTCAAGCGGTAGACGACATTTCTTTCAGTG
>CAYIZM010000074.1:0-2974 GCA_964368015.1 uncultured Methanomassiliicoccales archaeon | reverse complement strand
CGGAATCCTCGATCTTAACAGAGCATTTAACTTGATAGCTTTCCTTAACTCCAGCGTGCCAGATATAGAAAGATGCCTTTGGGTTCTCACGGACATTATTCAACGTCTTGATCATGTAATTGTCAATAACCCAGACGTTCCCGTCGGGACCTTCAAAAAGAAATCCTACTGGAACAACGTTTGGCGTTCCATCTTTAGATGCGGTAGCTAAGGAATAATAATTTTGTCCTTCCATAGCGTCCTGTACTTCTTTACTAAGACCTTTTATTGCCATGGTCCTGTAACGAGATGCTTACTTTAATATTGTTCCGTGGTAGAATAAACTGGAATTCCCTCGTCTTTCTGTGTTATTACACCTCGAGTAGAATGTGTTCCAAGGATGATCTTCACATCGAAACGATCATCCATTCTATCTAAAGAGATGACTTCTTCAGGGGATAAGTGAGAATAGAAAGTACCAGGAATATGTTTTTTTGCTACGTCGCAAGCTATCTCCATCTCATCATGGGTCGGCCTACGATAATTTTGACCTGGAACTGGTATGTAGCCCATAATATGGAATTTGAATAATCCTATTGATGCTAAATATTCTGCAGTGTCTTCTATCTGATCTATATCTACGCAACCAGGAATGTAAATTATGTTTGCAGAAACATCCATTCCGCGTTTTACTGCAGACTCTACTTCGTCGTAGATCTTCTTCTTAGGAATTCCTGTTAGTTCGAGATGAGTGTCTTCTTTCCATGCTTTAAGACCAACGTTAGCTGCGTCTATGTTCGCTAAAGACAGATTGAAGCCGTTTGTATGCCCAAGTGAAGTAACAGCACCAAGAACATCCTTGGAAAAGGCTAAGAGCCTTGGAAGGTCTTTAGATACCGTTGGTTCGCCTCCCATAAAATTGACACGGGAAGGCATGACCGAGAGTAAAGCATCCTCGATCTCTTCAGCCTTCAAAAAGGTCTCAGGGCGAGGATATGCGAATCCTGGTCTTCCTTGAGGACCGCTACGTAACTTGTAGCTGCATATAGGACATCTGAATGTGCACCCATAATTGTGTACGGTCGCGAAATCATACTTCTCATTGTAGGTCACATTATAGAACGCCATAGAGATCTAAAATTAAAATGCAGTCTTTCATACTTTAATGTTATTACCGATTTTGTATTAGTGTTACTGGGATGTTACATTCTTGCTAACAGTATGTGCTCCCCACATATTGAATAAAATGGTTAAAAATTAAATAAAAAGAAAAATGTGCAAATGGTTTATATTCTACTTCTTAATCACAGAATCAGATGGGCAAGTAGATCAGCCCGGCAGATCGCTTCGTTCGCAACGAAGAAGTCGCGAGTTCGAATCTCGCCTTGTCCACCTTTAATCACCCGCTCAGACCCTCAATTGGCGTATTTAGATATCTATTTTTTAGCTGTCCTCGATCTTGATATTGGATCGGTCTAAATGGTTGTCATATATGCGGTGGTCAGAACCTTGCTATCACACATTCTGCTTAAACGAATACAAAGTATGCGATAAGATTCCCCGAAACGTCGACCGAATCATGAAAGACATTTTTTATCATACGCCGAGATATCGTATGTTATGAACCACGAACGAGGAAGGGCAATCCCATGAGCCTCGGTTACGCGTGTCTTGCGATAGCCGTGCCTGGGAGCGGCATGAAGACCTGCCTGATGAGGGATGCAGACGATGAACGGTTACTTTCTTTGATAGGATACAATCTCGATTCACTTAGCAAGATGATTGAATATAACATACGAAACGAAATCAGACTTTTCCGGATATCGTCAGACATCATTCCTTTCGGTTCCAGCCTGGCGGAGGAACTTCCATGGCATGACATTCATTCAGAGAAGTTCGAATCCATCGGGGATGATATCCGTAAAGCGAAAATGAGGGTATCCATGCACCCTGGCCAGTACACGGTCCTCAATTCCGTCGATGAATTGGTTGCAGAACGGGCGGCGAGGGATCTTGACTATCACGCTAGATTCCTGGACTCCCTTGGGCTCGGCCCCGAGCATAAGATGGTCCTCCATCTTGGAGGCGCATACGGCGACAAGGAGCGTGCCAAGGAACGTTTCGTGTCCCGATATAAACTCCTCGACCCCGCTGTTAAAAAAAGACTGGTGTTGGAGAACGATGACAGGCTGTTCAACATCGAAGATGTGCTTCATACGGCGAACAAGGTGGGAATGCCCGCAGTGTATGACAACCTGCACAATGCGGTGAACCCTGTAGATGCATCATGTAAGGATGTAGAATGGATCGAGAGATGCCGGGAGACATGGACTAATGAGGATGGCCCGCAGAAGGTCCACTACTCCCAACAGAACCCCGACAAGAGATCCGGCGCCCATTCCGAATCCATAAGGATCGACGAGTTCCTAGATTTCCACAGTGAGGTTTCCGGTGTCGGTACGGATATCATGCTAGAAGTGAAGGATAAGAACCTTTCCGCATTGAAATGCATCAACTGCGTTTCCAATAGGGGCATTAAGGCACTTGAATCAGAATGGGCACGCTACAAATACTCCGTTATGGAGAAATCCCCCAGTAATTATTACGCCATCAAGAAACTGCTGCAGGATAAAAAGTCATATCCTGCCCTGGAGATGTACGGTCTGATAGAGGAGTCGCTGGAGACTCCGATCACCGTTAACAACGCCGTGAATGCGGCACAACACGTCTGGGGGTATGTGAATAATAAGGCTTCCGAATCCGAGAAGAGACGTTTCCAGAATACGTTGGAAAAATTCACCAGTGGTAAGACGGAGATAAGGCCGGTCAAGAACATGCTGTTGAAACTTGCTGAGAAATATGGGAAGGACTATCTTCTGAACGCTTACTACTTCTACATCTGAGTGTAGTACAATCACCAAATATCCTCACATATCGTTGAGCGAAAACCATCTTGCAAGGGTCCATATGTCTTTACTAAATAAGCTGACTGAAC
>CAYIZM010000073.1:0-3112 GCA_964368015.1 uncultured Methanomassiliicoccales archaeon | reverse complement strand
AGATCAAGGTCAGGAACCCTCCGAAGATGATAACTGCGGAGTTGATCGAGGCCGTAAAAAACGCTTTCAAAGGCAATACCCATATTATAAAAGTGGAGGGGGAGGAAGACTTGGCGACAATCGTCTGCATGGCCTTCGCACCTTACGACACAAATATAATCTATGGATGGCCTGGAAAAGGAATGAAGCTCGTAACCACGAACGAGCTTGTTAGAAAAGAAGCTGAAATGCTCATCGAAATGATGGAGGAGCTAGAATGAAGATTGAAATTAAAAAGCAGAAGTCAAACCCTCTGCTCAAGAGGAACGAGGTACACTTCGAAGTTAACCATACTGGAGAATGTACCCCAAAAAGGAACGCTGTAGCCGACGAGATAGCAAAGATGCTAAAGTCCAAGAAGGACACTGTAGTAATCGACGATTTCAAAAGTAATTATGGAATCGGCATATCGAAGGGATACGCTAAAGTGTACGAAAGCAAAGAGGCCGCTCTGGAATTCGAGAACGATCATCTCCTTATTAGGAATGGAATCGAAAAAGAAAAACCAGAAATGCCTAAGGCGGAGGAATAAACATGGCAGCAAAGAAAGTAGCCGCTAAATCCAAATCAATTAAGAAAAGCAGCGCATACAAAGTAGACGGTGGCAAAGTCGAGAGGACCAAACCCGTGTGCCCTAAGTGCGGAGCTGGTGTATTCATGGCCGTTCATAAAGACCGGACATCCTGCGGTAAATGCGGATACACAGAGTTTAATAAAAAAGAGTAAAGGCATTTCTTCATTCGGCTCCCACTCTCTCAAAGGGAGCCTCAGGATCTTTTTGAATTGCCTGCTTCTTTTTTAACATTTTATAATTACATTATGGACTCGTGGTATAGCTTGGATAGCATGGGGGCTTCCGGAGCCTCGGACCCGGGTTCGAATCCCGGCGGGTCCGCTTAATTCTACGAAAAATAGTTATCTTCTAGGTGGCCACATTCCATTCAAACGGTATCCTACGCGTTCTGGATCCATAGTGGAACATTCCATTCCTGGTATGATCATTCTCACCACTGGCACATTGATCTCTGGACGAGTTAAATCAATTGCTATGACTTTATCGAATCCCGTGTTCATAAGCCTTTCAAGAACTAATTCGATGTCATCTAACACATAATTTGTAGATTCATCCTTCATATCGTTAAGTTCGATCTTTTCATCTAAAATCGAATACCACAGGCGATTGATCCCTTTGATCTTTTCATATCCCATCTTCTGGGTCTTTTTCTGTATCTTGGTATTTACCTTGACGCCTTGTTTATGTGTCGTCCTACTTTGTGCAACTTCCGTGATTGCACGAATGGCAGCTATTTCAGGATCTAAATGTGTCCCTACGCCTATGTTCAGCATCTCTGGGTCTTTTGTTCTTACGTCGTCAGATGCTGCCCCTATGGTGGTCACACCAACGTCATTTGTAATATCTTTAAGGAATATCTCCACTCCTTGCTTTCTAAAAGTTTCAAGCATTCTTCCTGGGACTGAAACAGGATCAACCGTAATATCCGCGTTGGCTATTCCACGTTCTTCTGCCAAAGACCAAGCATCCCGTTCAATGACTTCGAACATTGCGTGTAATATGGCTTCTTCTATGGTATTGCCGGATGCTAATCCGTTAGTATTGTATCTGAAAAGTTGAAGGTCGCCGTTTGTAATGTACGGATGATAAACGGCACAAGCAGGGACCCAGATCTTTTCACCTCTGAACATTTCCCATCCTTCGCACCACGCTATCTCTGAATCCAAATAGTAGCTTATACGATCAACGGGAATAATGAGGTCCGCAGGATCCACAGTAAGGCCTACTTCTTCGGCTTGCCCGTATGTTCCATACACAAGAACATCTTCTTTACGCATCTCTGCGCTATATCTTTCCATAGCTTCCATGACTGCGGAAGCTTTTGCCTGTTCCCATGTAACTCCTTTGCCGTTGTAACTGGACACTGCTCCTTCAGCTGCGTCTGGACGTGCGATGGAATATACAGGAATGCCGATGTTATCTTTACCCGTGATATCTTCCGGCTCATCAAGTCCTGCTTTCGTTAGCAACGGTAAAGTGCGTTCAAGGGTGTCCTTAGGTGACACAACCCTTATCCCGCCTTCGCGGTCAAATTTTAAGGACCTTGTAAGTTTCAGTGGCTTCATCTACAACGTTGATTGTTTCGCCTGTTTAATAAATTCTATCCTAAACAATGAGAAATAAATATTTAAAATTCGACAATTTTCATTATAATAAGGGATATATCATTAATCTACCGGTATATTCATGATTATGGAATCAAAACCTGTGGAAGAACATATTCCAGAGAAAAAGGAAAAAATTTGTTTTTGTAAGAAAATATCTATGATTCTTCGTAACGCTTTCAAACCAGTACATACGGAAGAGGAGCAAATAGTCGTCACAGCACATGATGAGATGTACGAGGATCTTAACGTTGAGAAATACGAAATTATTTCTACACTAGATAAGGAGACATGTTCAATATGCGGGGATTTTGATGGTCGAATATTCGATACTAAGGATCGTGAGGAAGGCGTAAACGCACCACCTTTCCACAAAGACTGTCGTTGTGTAGATGTACCTTATAATGAGCATTTGACGCCTGGAGAACGTATTGCTAGGGATGCGCAAGGAAAGAATTATTACGTGCCCTCTAACATGAATTACAATCAGTGGAAGAAAAGCCTGATAATTGACGATGATGAATCTAAATAATGTTCTATTTCGAATAAATTACTGTATATTTAGCTGTTTTTCATCAGATTAAGAGACAAATCCTTAATCTATCAGTATATTCACAATCATGGAATTAACATCCGATGAAGAAAATATTCTAAACGGAAAGGAAGGAGACAGTCGTCGTAAGGCGATGGAACTCCTTGTTGCCCTCGGCAAAGTTTACGATGCTGACGGCCTTATCGATATCACGTGTGCCCATTTATCTGGTGCTTCATACAAGACGATCGGTGAAGGCGGATTAAAATATCTCGGAGATCAAGTCGCCGGTGGCGCTAAGGTATCTGTACCTTCTACTTTGAATCCTGTGGGAATGGACCTTGGAAGATGGAAAGAGATGCA
>CAYIZM010000072.1:0-3143 GCA_964368015.1 uncultured Methanomassiliicoccales archaeon | reverse complement strand
GAAGTGAATTCAACATCGATGAGATGCGTCTGATCATAAAGGGAGGCGACATGGAGGTCCCAATCCTTGACGGGGGCTCCCCTGTTTTCCAGGAGGAACGTTCCGTTGAGGTCGTACGTATGGCTATGGACAACAAAGAGGTCACAATAATCGTTGACCTTGCCATCGGAGAAGAATCTGCCATTGGATGGGGATGCGATCTTACCTACGACTATGTGCGTATCAATGCGGAATACGCAACATGAGGTTCGTATAATGCTATATTTGATCAAGTTCGGCGGTAACGCAATTAGCAACGATGAGGACCTATCCCGTCTATGTGAAGAGATCTGGGACATGATCGATAATGGTTCAAAAATAATACTTGTACACGGAGGAGGTCCAGAGATATCTGCGGAGATGGAAAGACTCGGACTAAAACCAGAGAAGATCAACGGTGTCCGTGTAACGGATGCCGAAGGATTGGAAGTGGTTTCAAAAGTATTAAAGAAAATAAATGAACGAATAACCGATGCGCTATACGAAGCAGACGTATCGAACATCGGAATGCCCGGGTATCTTTGCACTCTTTGTAAGAAGTTGGATCCTGTTCAATATATGGAGAACGGGATCAATAAAACTGCTGATCTGGGCCTTGTAGGGGAAGTCGTAGATGTCGATACGGATATGTTGAACGATCTAGTAGAAGCTGGCGTAGTACCAGTGATATATCCTATAGGTTCTGACGGTGTTGTATATTTGAATGTTAACGCGGATACTATGGCTGCAGGTATTGCGGCAAAGATGGAGTGTGACGAGATGATCGCCATCACGGATGTTCCAGGCGTTCTGAGGGATGTTAGGGACCTCTCTTCAAAATATGATAAACTTACAGTCAAAGAGGTACTGGCACTTATCAAAGACGGTACGATTTCCGGTGGAATGATCCCTAAAGTGGAAGCTTGCATTAACGCGGTCCGCGCTGGAGCCCGTGCAGTACGCATGGTGAACGGTAAAGACCCTAATAAAATTATTTCTGATATCGCTGATGAGAACAATAAAGGAACTATCATAAGGGAGTAAATACAATGAATTTAGAAGAGATCAAAGAAATGGGCCAAAAGTATCTGTTTCAAAATTACGGACGTCAAAATATAGCATTTACACACGGAGAAGGTTCGTACCTTTACAGTACGGACGGAAAACAATATCTTGACCTTATAGCAGGCATAGCCGTGAATGCCCTAGGGTACGCACATCCGGATCTGACCAAGGCGATACAGGAACAAGCCTGTCGCTTGTTACACACTTCGAACCTATATCACATAAAAGAACAGGCCGAGCTGGCTCAACGTATATCGACCATTACTCCGCCAGGGCTGGATCGCACACTTTTTGTTAATAGTGGTGCTGAGGCCAATGAAGGGGCGATGAAGCTTGCTGTACGTTATACAGGAAGGAATAAGATAATATCTGCATTCAACGGTTTTCATGGACGTACATCTGCATCGATGGGAGCTACTGGCCAGACCAAGTATCAAAAGACTTTCGAACCGTTGATCAGTAATGCCTTTAGTTACTACGATTACGGGAATATCGAGTCTGTTAAATCTATCATAACTAAAGATACAGCTGCATTACTCGTAGAACCTGTACAGGGAGAAGGGGGTGTTGCTACAGCACCTAAAGAGTTCTTCAAAGCAGTACGCGACATCTGTACCGACAATGGAACAATCATGATAGTCGATGAGGTACAGACGGGAATAGGACGTACCGGTAAATGGTTCGGTATCGATAACTTTGACGTAGTGCCAGACATAATGACATTGGCAAAAGGATTGGGCGGCGGGACTCCTATCGGAGCAGTGGTCTCTACCGATGAAATATCTAAGGTAATGGTTCCTGGTTCACATGGAACTACCTTTGGAGGGAACCCTCTTGTTTGCACTGCAGGAAGCGCAGTGATAGACATAATAAAAATGGACAATTTGATAGAAAATGTTGCATGTCTGGGAAAGCGTTGGATGGACGACCTTAAGACGATACGTTCAACAAAGATCAAGGAAGTACGTGGATACGGCCTAATAATCGGGATCGAGATGGATTCTCCTGATTCGGCAGTAGATGTTCAAAAGTATTGTCTTGATAACGGTGTCCTGGTAAACGTCTGTCATGGGAACGTTGTACGTTTGATCCCGCCGTTGATCATAAACGATGAGCAAAAAGATCGGTTCACAAAGCTTCTAAAAGAACGTTTATTGTGAAATTAAATTTAAAAACCCTTTACTATTTTTTCCATTTTTATCAATAAATTGTAATTTGATTCGCCAATACGTAAAATATCATTATTTTTACAATTTATGCAATAAAATAAATATTTAAATTATTAAGTTTCCTAAACCTATGAAAAGAACATGTAAGAAATATACTGCTTACTAGTGTGCTTGTACGGTTCCTGTCTGCGTTATACTGTGGGATATTAATGGTCACAGATATCAACACTTCCCTCACAGATATAATCGAGTAATTCGATAATGTTGATCTATCAATTATGTGAAAAAGATACCCTTCCTTGTAAGTTTTATCCCTGCTGTTTGAAAACCTTTTACGCGCATTCCCATTATCAGTTTTCTATCATCAAAATAAGTTTGAACAGCCTGCATTCCACTTGGACAACTCAGAACTATAATGGTATCTGCATTTTCAGCTTTAGATATCATTTTGCGTTTAGTTCTTGCATTAGTTGAACAAAGTCCTTTGATAGTCATAAAATCAACAGATTTGTATTTTTTCCTCAGCTCAGAACTAATCCTTTCTATTTCTGCTTCAAGAGGTATAGGTCTTAATGAAAGGCTCATCGTCGGCTCTGTCCCTCCACGGTTGGCGCCACAACTTATGTTTGCGCAAATAGCACAACCAACGATCAGAATATTTTCTGTAACGCCAAGATCGTTCTTGTCCTCGATACGCTGAATAATTTTTTCAATATCAATTGTTTCAGTATGGATCATGAGGAAACCTCCATTCTAAACTTTATTGGTCTTTCCTCTTAATATATTCAATCTAAATGACGCCTTTTATATGTTCGCTTATAAAGACAATTTCAAACGTATCTAAAATAATTATTATTTGCTTTGTATAATATTAATAAAATATATCGAATG
>CAYIZM010000071.1:0-3230 GCA_964368015.1 uncultured Methanomassiliicoccales archaeon | reverse complement strand
ATGAAGCCCTGTCGAGGCTTCGACTCGGATTCAAATTCCGGCCGGGGCGCCATTTATCATCTTATTTTTTAAAGAATGTTATTTTAACATTTAGCAGAACCGTGTAGTATCACAGTCGTGCTACCATTTTTGGAATCCTTCGAAAGCTCCGCATCTACTCCGAATACTGTGCGCATATTTTCAGGTGTAAGTACATCCTCGGTCTTTCCAATGGAGTGGATCTTGTGATCATGAATCAATATTATTCTGTCGCAGTAGCGAGCGATCATAGGAAGGTCATGAGATACAATAACAACCGTAAGACCTTCGTTCCTTGAAAGAGCATGTATCATATCTAGAACGTCGAACTGTGCGCTAATGTCCAAATGCAGTGTCGGTTCGTCCATTAAAAGTATCTTAGGTGTTTGCGCCATAGCTCTGGCGATTATTACCTTCTGGCGTTCCCCTCCGCTCATTGTGTTGATGTAACGATTTGCCATGTCCGATATGCCAGTCTTTTCTATCGCATCTTCGATTATCTCAATATCGTTAGTAGATTCACCTTGGAAGGACTGTTGAAAAGGCATCCTCCCCATAGATACTATCTCTCTAACGGTAAAGGAGAACTTTATCTCGTTGGATTGTGGTATCACTGCAATCTCTCGGGCAATCTCTTTCTTTTTGAGATCCTCGAGGTCGGTGTCGTTGATCATCACGCATCCGCCCTTCGGACTGAAGTTCTTGTTCAGATTCCCAAGAAGAGTTGTCTTTCCACAACCGTTGGGGCCAAGTATACCTAATATCTCCCCTGGCACTAGGTCAAAATTAATATCTTCTAATACTGGCTTTTCTTTGTAACTGTAATAGAGGTTTTTTGTCTGTAACATTACCAACCGACCTCCATCTTACGCCTTCTTAGCAGGTAAATGAAATACGGAGCGCCTATGAGAGAAGTGATTATGCCTATTGGCAACACTCCGAGGGATTGCGAGAACAAATGTGCAAGATAATCGCATCCAACAAGGAATACTCCACCAAACGCAAAGGAAAGAGGAATCAAGTATCTATTATCTGGCCCTATGATTATGCGCATAATATGAGGGATGATCAGACCTACGAACCCGATCGTTCCTACAAAACAAACTGCTGCTGCAGTTAGCATCGAAGTAAATATCAAAAGAGTTACCCTAACTTTTCTTACATTAACACCAAGATTCATGGCGTGAGCGTCACCCATCATCATAGTGTTCAATTCTTTAGAGAAATATACGGCTACGAACGTTCCGATCAATATCAGAGGAATCATAATGGCGATCTCTCCCCAGTAGTTACCTGAAAGGCTCCCCATTCCCCAAAACACGATGTCAGCAAGCTTGTCCCCTGCCATATACGTCAATAACGACACCAATGCCTGCAACAACGCACCGATGGCGATGCCTGAAAGAAGAAGAGTCTCCATATGAGTCTCGTTTCCTATTCGAGCTAACCCATAGACCAAAAACATGGTGCCCATGCATATTACGAAGGCAAAAAGAGGCACAGTAAATAAAATCGGGAGGAATGAGACCGTGAACAGCATAGCAATAGCCGCACCCAAAGAAGCCCCTGAAGAAAGACCAAGAATGTAAGGTGAGGCCATTGGATTTCTGAATAGGGCTTGCATAACGGCACCTGCAACTGCTAATCCACCTCCTACGAAGATCCCCATTACAACACGTGTAGCATTGATATCCACGACTATTGTTCTAAGTCCTTTATTCTGACCAGTCAACCCGCCCCAAACCTCTTGTGGCGAGAGTAACCATATTGGAGCCCAACTCAGCTCCAGATAACCTAAAATAAAAAGAGCCAGTGCCAATGATATTATTATTATTAATGCAGCTTTTGCCTTTTTTTCCATATCCTTTGAGGGCTCCTGTTAAAATAGATGTTGGTAAATTGTTTTTAAGCCTATAACTACCAAATTGGATAGGCGATCACTCGAATCTCATAACGAACAGACCCAACAATATCATGAATGTTACTGAAACTGTGGCCACTAGACCTGTTGTAGAAAGCGGGAATGAGATGCCTCCCCAAGATAGATTATTGCTGCTATAATCATCAAGCATTGCTGCTGATACAACCAAAAGTCCGTCGGATGCCGATGGACAGTAATTGTTCCAATCTTTCTCCATTTTTATTACTTTGATCGCGTTAGTTCTAAGGACATTATCCTGGAATCCTTTAGCTGTGAGTGGAAAGTTTCCATCAAGGAAAATCACGTCAGGATTCAACTGGAGAATTGCTGATGCCTCTGTAGCATAATAGTTGCCTGATTTCTCGCTGTCATAACCTATATTTTTACCTCCAGCTAGCTCTATCATACTGGTGGCTATTCCAGAATTATATATCCTGAGTGTTCCGCTATAACTGTTAACGTACATCGCTTTGACTTTGTCCTCATCTGCAATATCTTTCCCTGCATTGTAGACATCGTCTCTTATCATATTCATTTCCGCTAAGTTTTCCGAAGATTCTTTTCCTATTACTTTGGCAATATTTTCAATAACAAAGACGACCTCGTCATAAGTTTCTGCTCCGAAACAAAGAACTTTGAAACCTTCGTCCTCGAGCTTGTCTCGGGTTCCATCAGAAGCTATTGTGCCAGAGTAATCATTTAGTATTATTACGTCAGTAGATTTATTAAAGGATTTTTCGGGTTGAGAAATCTGGATCATTGCTGCCAATATATTAGCGATATTTGTAGATGTAGGGTATGCCGAACCTATATTTTCTCCAACTATGCCGTGTTCATTTATTACATCTTTGGAATATACATCATACGCCACGATTTTATCTTGTCCACCTAGTTCGATAACTGAAAGAGTGAACCCGTAGCCAAGTGTTGCAACTTTGTTAGCTGGCTCGTCAAGTGTCAAAGTTGTTCCAGTAGAATCTGTAACGGTTATCGGCGTATCCGCCAAAGATTGGTCAGAATCTAATAAAATCAAAAATGCCGATGAAAGAAATACTGCAATTACAGCCCCTACTAAGATCTTATTGGTAAAGCTACCCATGATATCAAAATTTACAGACGAATGTTAATATTTATGCTTTATTATTAAAAAAGTATTACTGAAGATATGTTAACCTATTTTCATAACATAAGATTGGAACATAAGGGAAAGTTTCTTTAACCTGTATAGCGAAATGGTGTTCATGCGTTGGATGCTCCGCAGTAAAATACACCGCGCCACGGTAACCGAGAC
>CAYIZM010000070.1:0-3350 GCA_964368015.1 uncultured Methanomassiliicoccales archaeon | reverse complement strand
CGTTCATTTGAATCCTACCATAGTGACGTTAAAAAACAACGTCGCCAGTTATTAAGTTGTTAAAAATAATGGTTTAAAAAAAGGTTTAGTTAGGGTAGTAGAACCCAAGCTTCTCGCAACGCTCTTTGAGCTCTGTCTGCGGGATCTCCTGGTATCCATTCTTTCCTATGTATGCTAACATGAAACCATCGCCGCTGAATGCATCTCTTCTCCTTGAGGAGTTAAGTGCCGTAACTGCGACGTCTATGCCCTCATCCATGGTCATGTCATCTTTAAATGACGCTTCCAAGGAACCTAGAGCAAATACCGATCCAGAACCTACGGACATGTATCTGTCTTCGAGATATCCGCCTGCGCCGTCGATGGTGAATATATGTCCACCTGAAGGATCATATCCTCCAATTATAAGACCAAGGTAAAATCCTTGACGAATAATGTTGGACATCAATGTAGCTGCTGATAACACGCTTATGGGTGCTCCTTTTTTCATTTGATAAAGGTTGATCTCAGCAGTCATGTATCTTACCATAAGCTGAGCATCACCGACAGAGCCGGCGATAGTCATACCTATGTTGTCAGAAAGAGGGTATACTTTTCTAACGTTACTGTTTGCGATTAAATGACCGGCCGTTGCTCTCTGATCGGTGGCCAGTATTATGCCGTCCTTCAGTTTCAGGCCGATCGTGGTCGTACCTGTTTTTAAATTTTCTTGACCTGTCATTTGTTGTACCTCACATATTTGAACATAAGAATCGTCCATCGGACTGTGACTCCCATTGTTTCGTCTGTTATATAATTTTTCATTTCTAACAGACCTTAAATAGGATTTTACTAAGATATGTTATCATCATCATACTTTAAACATTTTCTATTAGGTATCGATTTAAAATTTATAGGTGCTAATTTTTCATCCGTCTTATTTTTATGTAAATTATATTTGTAATTTTTTTTGGAAGAGCTTTATTTATTTTGATAGTATCACGGCACAAGGAGACAGTTGAGTTATGGAGATAGAAGATTGGGTTGGACTTGATAATCAGATAGGAATAGACATTTGGCAGAAGAAGTACTGTCACAGTGGAGAAACCTTCGATCAATGGCTTGATCGTGTATCAGAAGGCAACTCCGACGTCCGTAAGATGTTAGCTGAAAAGAAATTTCTTTTCGGTGGACGTATACTGGCCAACCGCGGACTTCATAAACTAGGAATAAAAGTCACGTACTCCAACTGTTATGTCCTTACACCTCCTGAAGACTCGATAGAGTCCATCTTTGAAGCCGCTGGCAAATTGGCTAGGACCTTCAGTTACGGCGGGGGCGTAGGTATCGATCTTACGAAACTCGCCCCTAGAGGCGCAAAAATAAACAATACTGCGTCAGAAACTTCTGGTTCGGTATCTTTTACAGATCTATATTCAATGGTCACCGGGCTGATCGGTCAACACGGTCGTCGTGGTGCCCTTATGCTCACTCTTTCCTGTGAACATCCAGATACCGAAGAGTTCATGGCCGTTAAGACAGACCTTGAACGTGTGACCAAAGCCAATATGTCCATCCGAATGACGGATGATTTTATGCGTGCGGTCAGAGATCATAAGATCTTTGAACAAACCTTCACTCGACCGGAAACGGATGAGACCATAAGGAACGAAATGGATGCCAACGCATTCTTCAAAAGGCTTTGTAGCGCTAACTGGGATTACGGAGAACCGGGATGTCTGTTCTGGGATAGGATCTCGAACTGGAACCTACTTAGTGAATTCCCAGATTTTGAATTTGCAAGCACGAACCCATGTGCTGAAGAACCTCTTCCAGCAGGAGGCAGTTGTCTCTTAGGTAGTGTGAATCTTTCTGCATTCGTCAACAAAGATGGAATGTTCATGGAAGAAGAATTCAAGGATGCCGTTAGGATAAGTGTTCGTGGTTTGAACGAGGTCCTAGATGAGGGACTTCCTTTACATCCTCTTGAAGAACAAAGGCGTTCCGTTGAAGATTGGAGGCAGATCGGCCTTGGTATAATGGGGCTTGCTGACATGATGATCAAGCTCAGGCTCAAATACGGTTCTCAAGACTCGATAGAATTCTGTGACAGACTTGCCTTTATTATGGCAGATACTGCTATCAACGAATCTGCAATAATTGCTTCTGAAAAAGGAATGTTCTCTAAATGTGTTATCGAGCAAGTGCTCGCTTCTCCTTATTTCAAGGAGAATACAACTCAGGAAACAAGAGATCTTGTTGCTATACATGGAATGAGGAATTCACAACTTCTGACTATCGCCCCAACAGGTACGATATCAACGATGCTCGGGATATCCGGCGGTATAGAGCCGATATTCTCTAACTATTATGAGCGTAGAACTGTATCACTTTCTGATAAGGACGAGTACTACAGAGTATACACTCCTGTGGTCAAGGAGTTCATGGAAGAATTCGGATATGAAGATGATTCTGAACTGCCTGAATACTTTACCAACGCCCAGGTCCTGGATTTTAAAGAACGTATAGATATGCAGTGCGTATGGCAAAAGCGTATAGACGCTTCAATAAGTTCTACTATCAATTTACATAAGGACTTCCCCGAAAAAGAAGTAGAAGATATCTACATGTACGCCTGGGAAAAGGGATGCAAAGGTATCACTGTATTCAGGGATGGATGTAAACGTGATAGTATCTTGACTCCGAAGAAGTCGGCGGAAGAAGAGCGTTTAGACCTTGAGGCCGCTGAAGCAGAGAAGAAGAGACGTGGTTCCGTTCTTGAGGTCGCAGATAACGTCGTAGGTAAGAAACGTAAGCTTACTACAGGATGCGGAAGTCTACATTGTACTGCGTTCTTTGATCCTGAAACAGGGGATCTTGTGGAAGCCTATCTTAACAAAGGTTCTACGGGTGGATGTAACAATTTCATGATCGGTCTATCTAGAATGATATCCCTTGCCGCTAGGAGCGGATGTGATGTTTATTCCATAGTTGACCAGCTTAAGAGCTGTGGTTCTTGTCCATCGTATACGGTACGTACCTTTACGAAACATGACACCAGTAAAGGTTCCTGTTGCCCTGCGGCCATAGGTTACGTACTTGTTGATATGTGGAAGGAAATGCAGATCGAGAAGAAAGGTATCGAGAACGTTCCTTCGGAACCAGTTAGAAAAATTATTAATCCTTGTCCAAAATGTGGCTGTGAACTGGAGTTCCAAGGTGGATGCAACGTATGCAAGGCATGCGGATGGACCAAGTGTGATTAATACTGCTTCAACAATATTTACACGAGGGAGTCAGCGATAAGACCTGTTCTATCCGCACGCGTTAATTCCGTGCAGCTCAAATAGCAAATTTAGACGGGCCCGCGT
>CAYIZM010000069.1:0-3378 GCA_964368015.1 uncultured Methanomassiliicoccales archaeon | reverse complement strand
TCATCCCTTATACCTTGGATCTTAGGACCATAAGTAACGTTATCTCTTATAGTCATAGGAAAAGGACTGGGACTTTGAAAGATCATACCTATGTGAGACCTTACTTCCAGTACATCCGCGTCAGGGGCGTATATGTTCTTGCCATTGTATTCAACAAGACCTTCGACCTTACAACCGTCCACAAGATCATTCATTCTGTTGAATACTTTTAAAAGAGATGATTTACCGCATCCGGATGGACCGATTAGAGCCGTTATCTTATTCCTTCTGATAGGCATCGAGACGTCGTAAAGAGCTTGATTTTCTCCATACCATAGATTAAGATTCTTAACATTTACTGCTAGTTCTGATTTTTCTACCAATGTAATCACCATTTAGTGTTCTTAGAGTAATGATGTCGTATCAGCGATGCAACTAAGAACATCGACAGAACGATCAATAAAAGTACGACCGCCGTGCCGTACTGGTTCGTTGTGGATCCCGTAACCTCTGTTGCAAGGAAATAGAGATGGTAAGGTAATGCCATGACAGGCTGAAGAGGATTAAGTGATGCGCTGGATGAGAATGCCAATACTGCAGTGAACATGATCGGTGCTGTTTCTCCTGCGGCACGTCCTAAACTAAGAATAATTCCTGTTATTACCCCGCCTATTGCCGCAGGAAGAATGATCTTGTATATCGCTTGCCATTTACTCGAACCCATTGCCATAGATGCCTGCATAAAGGTCTTAGGCACCGCAGAGACGGCTTCCTCAGTGGTCTTAATTATTACTGGCAGGATCATAAATGCCAAAGTTATCGAACCGACAATCACTGAAGTCCCCCATCCAAAAGCTATAACGAAGATAGACATTCCGAATAATCCAAACACTATTGATGGAGTTCCATTCAATGCATCTACAGCATTACGTACCATTTGAGTAAATCTACTGTCACGCGCATACTGCGAAAGATATATTCCTGCGCCGATCCCAAGAGGAAGTGCTATAAATGAAGTTATAGCGACAAGTTCAAGAGTACCGACTATGGCAGGCCATATCCCACCGGCACGTCCTGAATCACTGGGTGAACCGAAAATAAATTCTGTTGAAAGAGCAGGAATGCCCTTCATTAGAACATCCCCAATAATTATGACCAATATCATCAATATGATAAACATCAGCACTTTTAGTAAACCATGTGCAACAGCTTCTTTATCTGAGGAACGGACAAATCTCATGGACCATGAGCCAACACTAAAAACTACGGTAATGACTCCTCCTGCAAACAACGCTAGACTATTGGCAATGAATAAAGAGGCCATCGTTGAAGATAACACAAAGACCGATACAGAAAGTACTATTGTACGAATAAGTGGTTTGATCCTGTAAAATGCTTTTAGTGTATCATCATTGATTCTATTACGAATTCTACCTTTAATATCGATAGAATGTTTTGGAGCTTTGATCATTCCTAGTTTGATCCTTGTTCTTCTGCCTATGGCATTGGCAAATAAATTGACGATTATAACGGACACCAGTAGAAGAAGGGCAACAGCGAATAATGACGAATAATGAATGCTGTTGTACACAACTTCAGGCATTTCTAATGCAACGGTAGCCGTAAGTGTTCTTACGTTTGAAAATATATTAAAGATCGGCTCGGGAATAAGGGCTGAGTTCCCAGTGACCATGATAACTGCCATAGTTTCTCCCATGGCCCTTCCGATACCTAGGATCGAAGCTGCTATCAAACCTGATGATGCGGCAGGAAGGACGACTTTAGTGGTCGTTTCCCATCCTGTAGCGCCCATGGCCAGAGATGAATGACGATATGATTTAGGCACTGCGCGAATCGCATCCTCGGATACTGAGATCACGGTAGGTAGTGCCATTATTCCCAATAGAATGGATCCTGCAAGCCAAGACGTGGAATATTTTAATTGTTCAGGAAATATATCTAAAAGTAATGGACAAAGAACTAACAATCCAAAGAATCCGTATACTACACTTGGGATTCCTGCAAATACTTCACATACGGGTTTAAGGATATTCCTAGATTTTTCGGAAGCTATCTCAGAAATGTATATTGCCGCCCCGACTCCAAGAGGGACAGCGAAAATTATAGATCCTGCAGTAACCAGTATTGTGCCAGTTATCAGCGGAAGAGCACCATAGTGTCCGTTACTAGGAGACCATCTATCTCCTGTGACAAAGTCCCATACTCCTATGTTCTGAAACGCTGGTATACTTAGTCCTGCGATGTAAATTATTATGAAAAATATTATTGCCGCCGCCGTAACTGCTGCAGCGGTGATAATGATCTTAGGTATCGTGTCAGGATTAGAACGACGAGATTTTATGTTCTTTTTTTCGGGACCGTCCCGTTTTGTCTGACCGTACTCATCGGGCCCTAACGCTATATCGTTGGAGACCATGATCACATCTCATAGGTCAGAAATACTGCTGAGGTTAACGTAACCTATTGAACCGGGGTTACTGCTGCAGCGTTTGAGCATAGCACCGTTTGAGGATTCTGAAGGACATCCTTTCATGCTTAATTCCAAGGAGTCAACAGTTATACCAAGTGATTCAGCCATCTTAGCATCGAATGTCTCTCTGGTTCCCGATCCGCCTTCCCTGATTATGGGTGCTATCTTAAGATTGTGTCCGCCGACCTGATTCCAGTTGGTGATATCGCCGTTGAATATCTTTGCAATATCTTCAATGGACAGATTAGTAACTCCTGATGCTTTGTCGACGATCATAACTACTCCGTCCTTAGCGATCACTACTGATGTTACCTTCTCTCCAGATGTAGGATCCCTGGACATCATTCCAATGTCTACTGTATTGTTTACCAGTGTGGCACCTGCTCCGGACCCGCCACCAGTAACCTGGATCTTTACGTTATTGTATTTTGCCTCGTAAGCTTCAACAAATTTAACCATCATTGACTGAATGGTTGTAGAGCCTGCTACTTTCAATACTCCATTAGGGGCTGTTTCTGGCTCTATATATGTAACTGGTTCAAGATCTACAAATCCCTCTTCAGCAACAATTGCCTGTCCCTCAGCTCCGAGTATCCAATTTATGAAATCTGCAGCAAGACCAGTTGGTTTTCCATTGGTCACAAGAATCATATCCCTCTGAATAGAATAATTGCCATCTTGACCGTTTACTGTAGACATTTCCCCACTAATTGTTGGAACTTTATTGATAGAATTTCCATCCTTCATGTTAGAAGGAGAGGGAGCTACTCCATCGACGTTGATCGAAATGAGTTCCATCTCTGAGGAGTCGTCTCCTATCAATGCAGCGTAACCGCCCCCGACGATTAATGCGACTACGACCCAAGCTATTGTTTTTATTTCCAAGGTAAACTCCTCAGATAGTAGGA
>CAYIZM010000068.1:0-3387 GCA_964368015.1 uncultured Methanomassiliicoccales archaeon | reverse complement strand
TTTCAGTTTTCCTATTCACACTCGCAGCTTGCGCTGGTGAAGTAGGTCCTCAAGGACCAGCAGGCCCAGCTGGCCCACAAGGCGTACCTGGCGAAACAGGAATTGAAGGACCAAAAGGCGATACTGGTCAAGTTGGACAAACAGGACCTCAAGGACCTCAAGGACCTCAAGGTGAAACTGGTGCTCCTGGCCCAGGTGCTGAATTTAGAATTAATGAAGACGGTATGCTCCAATGGAGAGCAGAAGATTCTGAAGAATGGATTGATCTTATTATGCTAGAAACTCCACAAGAAGTTGTGGAACTTGATGGCGTCTATACATTCTTAGGTCTTGTAATTGACGAAGATCCTTTGAAACCAGCTTATCGTATTCTTACTAGCCAAGGCATTTGGACTTTAGACTTAGACGTTGTCTTATATGCCGTGAATGGTTCATTCTTTAAATCTGGACAAGCAGAAGTTAAGACATATTTATCTACTGGTGCTCTACAAAACGCTATCGCATTTACAGATATTGAAGTTACAGAAGGTAAAGTTTCATCAATGCGTTTAGCGAATACAGCTGCTACAGCTACTCTTATTGCTTATCCTAATACTGTAAACCCAAAACCAATTGTATGGAATTCAACTGCAAGTGCATTTGAATTTAAATTTGGTTTAACAGCAGAACAAATTATTGCTCAAATGACTCTTGCTACAGGAGCAACAGCAAATGTTAAACGTATTATATCTGCAACAAATAGACCTGTAGTTACAGGGGAATTAGCTCATAATTACACTTATAGACTATTTGTTACACCAGAATCAAGTATTGCTACTCAAATCGCAGATTACACACTTACTGTAATTCCTGGTTTCAACACAATTTCATTGGCTGCTAGTCAATTGAATACTGATGGAACTATGAAACTCACTAGTGGCGTACCAACGCAAGATACTTCTTTAGCTGGATCACCAATTATTGCAATTGACAATACAGCTAAGACAGTTACTGTTGTTGGAGATGCTGAACCTGCTGATCTAGTAGCTCGTTTATACAACAATACTGGTAGTGCTTATTATCCATATAGCACATCAACAATAGCTATTACAAACTCAGAAGAAGTAACTAAGACAAACACTGTATTCAATACAGGAGACAAAGTCATCGTTACTGCTCTTGGTGGTGCAAAACAAGTTTATTCAATCATTGTTAGCGATAGCGACCGTGTGATTAAGGCAAATTCAGTCATATCATACGAAACTTCAAGTTCAGTTAACTTACAAGTCAACTGGGGAACTACAATTCAAGCAATGCTTGCAGCGTTAGAATTAACTGATGGTACTGAGTTTGACTATGAATTAGAAGTTAACGCAGGTACACAATCAGTTCCAGTGTTCGTTGAATACTCTGAATATTTAGCAGAAGAAGACGAACCAGTTACTGACGTTAAAGTCTTAAAATCTACAATGAATAATGCATTTAGATTAACAGTTGAAGCTCAAGATGGTATTCCTCAAGTTTATTATGTGAATGCAAAACCAAGTACTTCACTTGCATTTGAAGTTAAAGTTGGAAGTACTCATTTAGTTACAGCAATTGATCATACTGCTAAGACAATTAATGTTCAAAATGGAGCATCAATTACAGACTTAACAGGCGCATTGAAATCTGTTGATGGTTCAGTTCAAGGATATACAGTAGTTTCACAATCAGGATCAGCTAACGTGTTTACAGGTGATAAATTAACTGTCACATCAGCTTCTGGAGCAACTACTCAATATATTATCGCGTTAAACCCAAAATTAAGTACTTCTACATTAGAACTTAAAGCAGATGCAAACGTGGTTCAAGTTAGTGGTTCAACATTATTTGTTAAACCTCAAATTCCTCAATTGACATTAAATTCAGGTGCTAACTACTCTACAACTTCATTAGCAACTATTATTTCTAATTTAGATTTTATGAAGAATCGTCAAGATTATAGAACTTATACTACAACAGCATGGACTGCAGCTCAAGCTACATTTAATCCTAAAGTTGCTTCAACAATTCCAGCTAATAGTTCTCCAGATGCAAATCTAGAAAACAATGTTGTAGTTGTAATTTCTCAAGATAAGAACTCTTATCAAGTATATTCAATTGATGTAACAGATAATAATACAACATTTGTTCCAACAATTATCGAAGATCCAGTTTATGTTAAGAGTGTTCAAGTAACAACTCAACCTGTTGTTGGAACTCCAGGTGCTGGTACAATTACTGCATGGCAACAACCATTTGGTGAACTTGCTGCTACACCTGCATTAATCGCTGCAGAATTGAATTTCGTAGATGCATTCATGAGATATTCGACTGCAACTACAATTACTGTAACATCTCAAAGTGGTTTATCAGTTGTTTATACAATTGTTTATGACAAAGCTGCTGATACAACATTGTCACTTAAGAGTATTACTAACTTTGTTCCAGCATATGTTGAATCTTTAGGTGTTGGCAACATTGTTTACAAGCCACAATTTGTTTCAGGATCTAGTTATGTAACGTTAAATCTTTATAATTTGGTAAGTTATTATGCTACAGATTTTGAAATCTTCTCATATTACACACCAACTGTAAGACTTGTATATCAAAAGACTGATGGTACTTATGTTGCAATTACAACAGCAGTAAATAGTGATGCTACACTTGATTCATTTGCGACAACTAATTCTATTGATGCGACTGAAAAAGCTGCTCTTAAGAATTTAACTTCAAACAGAATTTTTGTAGAAGTAGTTGCTCAAAATACAACAACTAAAGCATACTATCCAGTATCTGTTGGTGCACTTAAGACAAGCACTGTACTAGCTGCTAAAGCTAATTTAACTCCAATTTTCGAAGTACAAGGTACAATAATTTATGTTGGTGCAAATACTACAATTACTGCGATGAAAGCTAACCTTGATGTAGCAACTAATTGGCAAACTGTGACTTACCTCTTAAATAGCGGAAACGCAATTGCTACAGATGCAACTGTTTTAGTTGATTACAACGTTATTAGAGTTGTAGCACAAGATGGTACAATTGCAGAATATACTGTAAGAGTTGTTAGTCCAAATACCGTAGCTGCAAAAGTAGCTTCAACAACTGCTAATAGCTTACAAGTAGCTTCAATTACAATCCCAGGTACTACTTGGCCAGCTTCAATTGATGTAACAAATTGGAAGACTAACTCAGATTCAACAAAAGTTTACTTAACTGCTGCTGAATTCTTAGCACTTCTTGATACAACTGGTAGTAGATCATATTCATTAACAACTTCTGAAGGTTTAGCTAAAACATCTACTCAATTATTCACTGGCGACATTCTAACAGTTACTACTCTTGGAATTGATGGTCATGAATATACTAATGATTACATTATTG
>CAYIZM010000067.1:0-3518 GCA_964368015.1 uncultured Methanomassiliicoccales archaeon | reverse complement strand
ACAGCTTTCTTATTCATTTATTATTGGTAATAGCTGACCCTTATTAACTATTGTGTAATAAAGTTCCGATAAGGGTTAATTATCCCGTCCCGTATTAGGAGCCATGAGATTCGATGAACTAGACATTCCCGATAGCGTTGCAGAGGCGCTAAAGGAAAAGGGTTTCATCAATCTACATCCACCTCAAGCCGAAGCGATCCCTATTGCTCTAGAAGGTCATAACTTGGTAGTTTCAGTACCTACGGCAAGCGGAAAATCTATAATAGGGTATATTCCAGCTCTAAAAAAAGTTCTCAAAGAGCGTAAGAAAGTACTGTACATCGTTCCACTGAAAGCTCTTGCATCTGAAAAGAGGGACGATCTTGATCTGTTTTCCCATCTTGGTTACAAAGTTGCAATGAGCACAGGAGATCTAGATTCGGATGACGGCGGAATAAAAGACGCCGATATCATCGTAGCAACATCTGAAAAAGCAGATTCGATGATACGTCATGGAAGTCGTTGGATTGACTCTGTAGGATTAGTTATAGCCGACGAGATACACATGATCCACGATCCTGGTAGAGGGCCGACATTGGAAGTGACCTTGACCAAGCTTATGAGAAGGAATCCAAATATTCAGATCATTGCATTATCTGCGACTATATCCAATGCTACTGATCTTGCCGTATGGCTGGATGCCAAACTTGTATGGAGTGATTGGCGACCTGTACCGCTCCGCGAAGGAGTGTACTTTGACGGAGAGATAACTTTTGACGATCTGAAGAAAAAAGAAGTTCCTGCTGAGAAAGATCCTATTTGGGCGCTGATCAAACAGACCGTGGAAGAAGGAGGTCAGTGTCTTGTCTTTGTGAATGCTAGAAGATCAACTGAATCACTTGCAGTAAGGTTCTCAGATAACATGGCAAAATATGTTGGTCGAGAATTAACTAAACTAGAATCTAACATCTTAGAAGGAGGTGCAGAACCTACTGCTTTAGGAAAGAAGCTGGCACTTTGTGTTTCATGTGGTACCGCTTTCCATAACGCAGGCCTTACTTACAAACAGAGAAAGTATGTTGAAGACAACTTTCGCAACGGTAAAATAAAGTGTATAATTGCTACCCCGACACTAGCTGCAGGCATCAATCTACCTGCAAGACGAGTGATCGTAAGAGATACCGGAAGATTCGAGGCTAACGCTGGAATGGTTCCAATATCCGTAATGGAAGTCAAACAGATGTGTGGTCGGGCTGGAAGGCCAGGATACGACCCATACGGAGAGGCTGTCCTTATAGCTAAGAATTTACGAGATTCAGACCACTTAATGGACGACTACATAATGTGTGACACAGAACGTCTTACGTCGAAGCTTGGTAACGAAGTTACGTTGAGAAGCCATATCTTAGGTCTTGTGGCAACAAAAGACGCAGCCACCGATGAAGAGATTGTAGATTTTTTACGATCCACATTCTATGGAAGCACTTCCTCTTTATTCGGCGTAGAAAATGTGGTGGAGAGCGTAACGGATTTTCTAGCTAAGGAAGAGATGATCGAGAAGAATGGAACTTCCCTTAGGATTTTACCTTTCGGAAAACGTATCTCTGACTTGTATATCGATCCCAAATCAGCAGTTATCTTAAGAGATGCAGTAAAAAAGATAAAGGAAGACACCGACGAGTTCACAATCTTATTGGCTGTAGCTATGACACCAGATGTTATGGGACTATATCCAAAGAAAAGTGATGAGAACAGACTGAACACTTTAGCAAGCGAATATGAGGACAAATTACTTTACGATGCAACTGAAGAACCTGATTTTTCTTATGAGGTCTTTTTAGGCGCCCTCAAAGTATCTGCTATGACCGAAGACTGGATATCTGAAGTTCCCGAAGATATCATGACCGATTCCTTAGGCATCGGCCCTGGAGATGTACGTTCAAGAGTGGACATGATGAACTGGATCATGTATTCCATGAGTGAAATAGCATACATATTCGCACCGGATGCGATAAGACGGATCAGACCGTTGTTAACTCGTATAAAATATGGAGTTAAGGAAGAGCTTGCAGATTTAGTGTCGTTCCGCGGTGTAGGAAGGACCAGGGGGAGAACGCTCTATAACGCAGGTTATCGTAATAAGACGGATATCATTGCTGCCAAAGAAAGTGATCTGGCTTCCCTTCAGCGTATAGGTAAGAACCTTGCTAAGAGCATCAAAGATCAAGCTGGCAGTTCCGTTAGTAACGTACCTTCCCAAGAGGACTGGGATCCAGATATGGATGATCTAGATGTTATGGCCTCCGAATACAACGGAGAGAAAGCATCTAAGCAATCGAACATCTTTGATTTTTGATATGACCCGGGGAATTACCGATAAGGTTTCCCCGGTATCAGATCATTCGGAAAGTATGTCTTCGACTTCCTTTACCGAGTTTGCACAGTTTCTTGGAGGCTCACTGTATTTTACAGCGTTCTCAGGATCTTTCAAACCGTTTCCAGTGCAGATCGCTACGACGGTCTCATCCCTATCGATGATACCGAGTGCCCTTAATTTAATTATTCCTGCAACAGATGCCGCAGATGCTGGCTCTACAAAAATGCCTTCTTTTCTAGCGGTTAACTTCTGAGCCTCTATGATCTCGTTGTCTGTTACGGTAGTGGAATATCCGCCTGTATCGTACATAGCAGCAAGTGCTTTACGTCCACTTACAGGGTTACCGATACGTATTGCAGTAGCCAAGGTCTCAGGGTTTTCAACAGGGACAAAATCCTTTTTGCTATTACTGAACGCCTTAGATACTGGGCTAGAGCCTTCTGCCTGTATTCCAGTTAGCATTGGCATTTTATCGATCCATCCGACCTCCTCAAGTTCTGTAAGGGCCTTGTATATAGCCCATATGTTCGCTGCATTTCCTACTGGAAGTACTATCCTATCAGGAATCTTGTAATCCAGCTGGTCCATGATCTCGAACAATACTGATTTTTGTCCTTCGGGGCGATATGGGTTAATGGAATTGAGCAAGTATAGTTTCTTCTCATCTGCCATCTTTCTAGCAAGTGCCAGTGCATCATCGAAGTTTCCATCTATTGACAAAACTTTAGCTCCGTAGAACAGAGCCTGTGCAAGTTTACCTGCAGCGACCTTTCCCGTCGGAAGGAATACTGCACATTTCATACCGGCCTTGGCCGCATAAGCTGCCAATGAAGCTGATGTATTTCCCGTGGATGCACATCCAACTACTTTTACGCCAAGTTCTTTAGCGTGAGTGACACCTATTGTCATTCCGCGATCTTTAAAAGAACCTGTTGGATTTAATCCTTCGAATTTAACGAACATATTTTTGATGCCCGTCTTCTCAGCCAAGGCATCGGTCCTGTAAAGTGGTGTGCCACCTTCCTGTAAAGACACTTTATATTTAGGGTCTACAGGCATAAAATCTGAATATCTCCAGACGCCTAATTGTTCCTTTCTCAGGTCCTTAGGTTTCTTCTCTTTGACCTTCTCAAGGTCCATTTTCACAGTAAGCAGTCCGTTA
>CAYIZM010000066.1:0-3949 GCA_964368015.1 uncultured Methanomassiliicoccales archaeon | reverse complement strand
AGGGATGTTGACGAATCCATGATTGCTATCGAAGCACAGCGTGTCAGAATAACTGCGGAAACCAGTAGATGAGCGTGTGTCCTTGATATCGGAAGAAGACAAACGTGAATTTTTTGATATTTATGAAATGTTCATCCAAGCATATTCAGATATTGTTGTGTTCACAGCAGAAAAACCACTGTTTATTTTAGTAGAGCAGGAAGCGGCGTTTGCGCACATTATGCGTTATGAAATGGGAGAAGATCCAGAATCTAACTTTAAGAAGGCAAGAGGACACATATTCAGAGGAACACTTGATTGCTACAAGTCATTATGGCGCGAGTTGCATCCGACGGTATCAGTAATAGATTGTTACAGAGAGGCCTATGAAGGGGAAGAAAAAGAACTCTTGAACAAGCTTTCAGAAATGGATGAAGCAGTAGGAAATGCGCGAACTAAAGAATCTGCATTCGTAGGTACAGAGGACTTGGAAATACTTTCGTTCTGGAAGGAAGCTGTGATGGTTGCGATAGATATATTCCGTCGTATAAACAAAAACCGTTTGAAGAAATTGAAGAGAAATGAGAGGTTCGATGGAATGTTTCCAAGATATCTGTTTCCGTCAATCCTCTGCATTATTGGTGTTATCGCGACAATATATGGGATATTTATTGCGTAATGAACCCTTACCACTTTCATTAGCCCTATGCCCCCTTTATAAAAACATATCAATATCGTCATATGGAAGAATTGGCCGCAATAGACAAAATAATATCCATCTTGACACAAAATCTACGTTCGAATAATCATCACAACGTTGTTGAAATTATTAAAAAATCAGATTATGAGACAATATTTTCAAGATTCATATCCAAGGGGCCAGTTGTGCGTCCGATTGATGGATACAAACTAAATTTTACGATAAGTCCGCAGGAATATAACAAAATATCATTTTCAAAGTCGGAATATGAAAGTGTGTTGATGGAATCCATTAATAATATCGGCCTTGGAGATCAAATACTCGCAGTAGAAATTTCCACAAGAATAGACTATGTTATTGATTGGATGGCGTTACCTCCTGGTGTTGATAAAACATACATATTGAGCGTATTGGACTGGGAAAAAAGTGTTTTAATTAGCACAGGAACAGGTGAAGCACTGATAGAAGATTACAATGAAAATTACATTAAATATCACGCATCGATATCACAGATTTTAAAAGATATATGTCTTAGACATGTCAATGATTTTTCAGACCTATGGGCATGGTACCATTATTACAAAGTGAATTTAGGAAGTTATGCAAGTAGACGCGCATACATCAATGAATTGTATACACCGTTGATAAATCTCATTGAAAATTCGGAAGAAACAGAAGGGAGATTGTTGGAATACAATCTAACGGGGTGGGAAAAAATAGATCGTGCTGTGTTGATAATGAGAGAGGCAAAAGATAAGGCTGAAATTGAAACACAGCATCAATCAGTAGGTATGCACGGAAGGGACATTTTACTGACTCTTGCCCAAACTGTATATGACAAAAATAAACACATACATCCTGATGGTCAACTGATAGGCCCCGAACAATCTAAAAGAATGCTCGAAGCGTATGTTTACAGCTTTTCAAAAATTCTTTCCGACGAAGAAACGAAGTTCGCGAAGGCGGCGATAGATTTAACAAATAAAGTAACGCATGACAGAAACGCAACAAGACTGAACTCTGAAACATGTTACAATGCGGTTATTTCGACAATACATGTAATTCATAGCATCAATAAGTTTGAGAAAAGTCAGGATAATGTCTAATTGCCGATCGTCGTAAGTGGCCCCGTCCGTCGGAGGCCCTCTGATTTTATTTTATATTCGTAGAGCAATTGTTGAATGTAGGTGGACGGTATGCCTGTGGATAAAAATGTGGCTATGAAGGTTTGGAAAGACATATTTGGAGATAAGGAATGGGCATCAGATTGTTTCGGAAATGTGATGTGTAGATCTGGTTACGGTAATGACAAATATTTGACAAAGGGGCCTGGTGCAGACAAGACTTATGATTATAGTTGGAATGTAGATCACATTAGGCCAAAGTCCAATTTCGAAAATGAGAGCGATGCAGATTTTTACAACAATTATGAACCTGTTCATAGATTGAATAACTCGGAAAAATCAGACGATTTTCCACATTTCGAAGTTAATGGTAATAAATACATGGTTGTCAGGTGCGACATTCCCTCTAAGGAAAATAGAGGGGGATATGGAATCGTCGATTCTAATGGCAACAGGGTTGATTGGAAAGGAAAGCAAAATAGATACTACTAGCGTTCGTCCACGACGGATAACCGTATATCCATCTAAACCATTATTTCAATTGGAAATTGAATAAGGTACTTTCGGTTTTTTTACACAGTGTAATTGAACAGTGTAGCATCGTGTGATATTCTCCTTCTGGCTATTCTGTCTTGACAGTTTTTTATTCCGATTCCAGTTTCGTTGACCTCTCCCAATCATGCCTTTATCGAAGTTATGAACATCGGATGTTTGCTCTGTGTGTTGGATCAGTCGGAAGGGATGGGAACAGCCTAACCGAAACATCGAGGAATCAAAATGAACGAAGACATCAAGGTCGAAAAAGTAATCGAAGCGGTCTACATGGAGATCGCAGAAAACATCACAGACGAAATATGCTTAACCTGTCCGCTTGTCCGTGGCATCCGTGACCTGAAGGACACGATAAAGGATGCCAACCATGAACGGATCATAACCGAACTCGGACTATCGTTCGGAAAGATGGAATTTCCATGCATGAAAAATGATTAAAACCCGAGTTTGACACTTAGAGGCTTGATGTGAGTAAAATTCTAAATTATTTTTCTTAAAGAGTCCGGTCACTGGCGATAAGTAGAAGTGGCTTTTCAGCTATGTATCGTCGCTTAACAAATAACCAGCCGAAAAGCCAGGTTCTTCATCGGTTTCGAATCCTTTAAGTTTGCGGTTCAAGACGGTTGTTGTTTGGCGGGAAATGATGAGATGTCTCGCAAAAGGAGAAGACTTTACGCAAAGATACCGAAACCGAACGATAACGTTACTATGACCGCAGGAAACAAGGTGCTTGCGGATTCTGTGTTCAAGGAAACGGGATTGGATGTTTTTCTTGACGGATTAAAGCGATCTCAAGGCAACTCTGTTGCCGCGGAGACGATTGCTTTGGTTGCTAACTCGGTGGAGATGACGGGCCTTTCAGTGAACCGCTTGGATCGTGTTCTCAGTAACGATATGGTTCGTGAGGAATACGGCCTGGGCGCTAACGCGCCCAGATCCGTATACCGCACCGTCGAGCGTCTGGGAAGGAACAGTGACGCGATCGTATCCTATCTGGGCGGCGTTCTAAGAAAGAAATATGGTGTGAGGATGGACACGGTTTTCATGGATTGGACCTCGATGTACTTCGAAGCGCCGCAGAAAGGTATCGTCCGTGTCGGTTATTCGCGCGATCATCGATCAGATAGACCTCAGGTAACGGTTGGATTGAGCATGGATTGCGATTCGGGGATGCCGGTTGGATTGACCGTGAAACCCGGGAATATCATGGACGTCACGCACTTCGATGATACCATGAGGCAGATCATGCCGCTGCTGCCGAAGGATGCGATGATAGTCTTCGATAACGGGGCATACAGTATGAACAATGCGAGGATGCTTGATTCCAACGGTTTGGGCTTCGTTACACGTCTGCAACTGAACACATCGGACGATAAGTTCGTGAAATCACATGCTGACGATTGGATTGAGGTCGACGATGACATTTCGTTCATGAGGACGAACGCGAACCTTGGACGTACGAGGTACATATTTAGGAACATGAAGCTCAGATCAGACGTTATGTACCGTTACCGTAGCAAGGCGGAACGAGATTGGGACGAGATGCAGACGATACGGAAAAATATCGATTCCGGAAGGAGACCACGTAAGAAAT
>CAYIZM010000065.1:0-3989 GCA_964368015.1 uncultured Methanomassiliicoccales archaeon | reverse complement strand
CTCCTTCAATTATATTCATTTATTCACACTCCAAGTCCAGGCGATTCCAGCCCTAGGTTTTCTTTGAATCCCAGCATAAGGTTCATACATTGGACAGCTTGTCCAGATGCTCCTTTGACCAGGTTATCTATAACACAGAAAGAAACTGCGTTCGTGCCGTTAGCGCGGGACGATACCTGCGCGTGATTAGAAGCAACTACAGCCCTAATAGAGGGTTCATCAGTATAATTGATGAAGAACTCCTTGTCGTAGGCTTGATGATATATCTTATCCAGTTCATCCTGACCTACGTCTTTGTTAAGATGGAAATAGCAGGATGAGATAATGCCACGTACTATCGGTACAAGATGTGGAACGAAAAGTACGTTAGTTTTTTTAGATGCTATGTCACCTACCACTGTTTCGATCTCAGGAGTATGACGATGAGTTCCGATACCGTAAGGAATTACAGATTCTCCGCAATTAGCATGATGTAAGCGAGGAGAGGGTTTGATACCAGCGCCAGAAGTACCACTTTTTCCATCGATGTATATCGAGCCCTCAGTGAGTCCGCTACGGACCAAAGGTGCCAATGCTAGTATTGCTGACGTTGCATAACATCCAGGATTTGCCACCAGAGATGCTTTGGATATCTCATCACGATAGAATTCCGGTAATCCATAAACGGCCTTTGGGATGTTCCCAACGTCCGTATGTTTGTATCCATACCATTTCTCATATAGCGCAGGATCCTGGAACCTATAGTCTCCAGAAAGATCGATAGTCTTGATGCCACGATCCATGAGATCCGGAACAAAATTCATAGAAGCGCCGTGAGGGGTAGCTGTGAACACTAGATCTATATCAGCCGAATCTGGAATTGATTCAGTGAACTCTATGTCCACATAGCCTTTCAAATTAGGTTGTAGGTCGCTTACTTTTTTTCCAGCGTTCTGACGAGATGTCATCGCTTTGATGTTGATCTCCGGATGCATGGACAATATGCGCGCGAGTTCTCCTCCTGTATAGCCTGTGCCCCCAATAATACCTACATTTTTCAAAATTTACCCTCTGCCCTTAATATGATTAGATACAGAATATCATTATTAAAAAGATATTGTTTAATTTAAGACACATGTTGTATATATCGTCAATAAAATAACAGTTTGGCGCTAGTGAAACGTTATAATTAGATATTCTGGATAGTAGAAAAATATCAAATAAGACATTTTTTAAGCAAATGTCTTTGATCTATTGTGAAAAGACCAAGTTTTACATTCAAAATCGACCACAGTAATATAAATAAAAAAGGCAATCGAGAAGATGATAGCATGGTTAGTAAAGAAAGCTCCAAAAAAGAAAAGAAAGGCAGCAGGGACAAAGTAGTCCTCGCATACTCTGGCGGATTAGATACGTCGGTGGCGATCCGCTGGATACAGGAAGAGTATGATCTTGATGTGATAGCCGTATCTATCGATGTCGGACAACCTCCTAGTGAAGATGATATTATTGCTCGCGCATTGAGGAACGGAGCCCTCAAGGCCGAGCTCGTTGATGCAAAAGACGAATTTATCGAGGAATACGCTTGGGCTGCGCTTAAATCAAATGCATTGTACCAGAACGTCTATCCTCTGAGCACTGCGGTAGCTAGACCACTAATGGTCAAGAAACTGGTGGAAGTCGCAGAAAGAGAGGGCGCCAAATACATAGCTCACGGATGCACCGCAAAAGGAAATGATCAGGTACGCTTCGATGTTGGTATCGTTGCTTTGAACCCTGATCTTAAAGTTATAGCGCCTATGAGAGAATTCCCCGTCACCAGGGAACAAGAAATAGAGTACGCAAAAGAACATGGCATTGAGATCATTGTAAAGAAAGAAAGTCCATACTCTCGTGACGAGAACCTTTGGGGCTCTTCTTGTGAATGTGGAGCCTTGGAAGACCCATGGGCAGAACCGCCTGCAGGCGTATGGCAGAATACCGTAGATCCAGAGAAGGCCCCTAACACCCCAGAATATGTGGAGATCGGCTTTGAGAACGGTGTCCCCGTATCACTTAACGGTAAAAAGATGAAAGGCGTGGAGCTTGTTGAAACTCTGGAGAAAATTGCAGGAAGCCACGGTGTCGGTCGTATCGATCATGTTGAAGACCGTTTGATCGGAATAAAAAGCAGAGAGACCTACGAATGTCCTGCGGCGATAACACTTATTGCAGCACATCGCGCCCTAGAAGGAATTGTACTTTCAAGAGATACAATAGAATTCAAACGTACTATAGAACATAAGATCAGTCAGATAATTTACGATGGATTGTGGCTTGACACTCTTCGACCTGCACTTATGGCGTTCATAGACAATACTCAAGATGTTGTCAGCGGAACCGTGCGTGTTAAGCTTTACAAAGGAAACTGTACCGTTGTAGGAAGGAAGTCCATAAACTCGCTTTATGATGTGGGCCTTTCCACATACTCAGATGGCGATACTTTCGATCATACATCAGCGATAGGATTCATCTACTGCTGGGGATTGCCTGGAAAGACATCAGCTAGCGTTCGCAGGAAGAACGCGAAGAAGTGAGCATATGTCACAAAAATCTCTCTGGTCCGGTCGTTTTGACACAGGGATGGATGATGATACACTTAGTTTCACATCTTCCCTTGACGTAGATATATCTTTAGGATATTATGACGTTATGGGTTCCCTGGCACATGTTAAAATGCTCAAGAAATGCAACATACTTTCTAAGAAAGATGCTGATCTAATAATCAAAGGATTAAAAGATATCTCCGAAGAGATGGAAGCCGGAGAATTCGAGATAAATGAATCACTTGAAGACATCCATACCTGCGTCGAATATAGACTGACGGAAATGATAGGTCCTACTGGAGGTAAGCTGCATACAGGAAGAAGTCGTAACGATCAAGTATCTACGGATTTCAGAATGTTCCTAAGGGATGCTATTCTTGAGATAGTGGAAAAGAACGAGCGCTTAAGGATCGGGCTTATCGAGGTTGCTGAAGAGCATACGAACTCCATAATGCCAGGTTTTACTCATCTTCAACACGCCCAACCAGTTACTCTGGCACATCATCTTATGGCTTACGTCTTTAAGATCGGTCGCGACTCAGAGCGCTTAATGGATGGTTACGATCGATTGAATGAGTGCCCTCTTGGTGCTGCTGCTTTAGCAGGTACCACGTATCCAATAGACAGAAAGATGACTGCCGAATCCCTTGGATTCAAAAAACCAACCGAGAATTCAATGGATTCCGTAAGTGACCGTGACTTTGTAGCAGAACTTGCATTCTGCTCTGCACTTTTAGCAAACCATCTTTCTTCCTTGTCTGAAGAACTGGTACTTTGGTCATCACAAGAATTCGGATTCATTGAGATGGATGATCGTTACTCTACAGGTTCATCGATAATGCCTCAGAAAAAGAATCCTGATATCGCAGAACTTATTCGAGGAAGGACAGGTTACGCCATAGGTTCTTTGGTAACTATCCTAACTATGCTCAAAGGACTCCCACTAACATACAATCGGGATATGCAGGAAGATAAACGTCCTTTACTTGATTCATTGCAGACCGTTGCGGACTGTGTGGATATGATGTACAACATGATCACAACGATGACCGTCAATACTGAAAGGATGTTAGGCGTCATGGATAAGGGTTTCATCAACGCAACGGACCTTGCAGACTATCTCGTTACGAAAGATGTTCCATTCAGAGAAGCCCACGGAATCGTAGGTTCTGCCGTTAGATACTGCATTACTGAAGGTCTGAAGCTTGAAGATATTCCTTTAGATGTGATGAAGGAGTTTAGCGATAAGATCGAAAAAGATGTTTATGACGTACTATCTATCGCTATGTGCGTAGAACGCAGGGATTCATATGGAGGTACATCACCGTCCTCCGTTGATGTCCAGATAGTGAACGCCAGAGGGTCTGTGGCCGATGTTATGAACCGGGTCACCGAAGAATTCCAATCTAACGAAAAGTGTTGGAC
>CAYIZM010000064.1:0-4027 GCA_964368015.1 uncultured Methanomassiliicoccales archaeon | reverse complement strand
GATCATGAACCGACTCTCGGAGAACTTGCTGTACAACAAGCAGTCGAAGAAGCTAACAGGAGAGATATTCCCGTAGAGTCTGAGATCATTTTCGGTGTTCCTGCTGTTGATATTGTTAAGAAGGCCAATTGTATCGGTGCGACGGCCATAGTACTTGGTTCTGTAGGAAGGGCTGGTATATCGCTATGGTTAGGCGGTAGCGTCGCCGAAAGAGTCATCAAACTGGCATACGGCCCTGTCATAGTGGTTCGTAATTCGGAAGGTGAAGACGGCAAAACAAAGATGAAAAAGATGTTGATCGCCACTGATGGAAGTGAGGCTAACGAGGCTGCTATACGAAGTGGACTTCGTCTGGCCTACCGTCTAGGTATGAAAGTATCTACGATCAGCGTAAATGACGTCAGAGAGATACCTCATACTTATGCTAATGAGGCAAGAGAGGCGTTGAACGACGTTAGTAAAGATGCAGTCGGCAAAGTCATTCATCAAGGATCTAAAATAGGTCTAAGTGTAGATCCAATAATCTTGGATGGTGTTCCTCACAAGGAGATCATCGAACTCTCCTCGGATTATGACATGGTGGTCATAGGCACTCTTGGACGCAGCGGATTTTTCGATTTCCGTGTAGGAAGTGTTGCAGAAAAAGTTGTAAGATATTCCAAATGTCCTGTAATGGTAGTTAGGGCAACCGATGTTTTTGTTCCAATGGATACTTTCTGATATTAAATCATTTTAAGTGTTCCTTATAGATTTGATGATGAACATAACATCTTGTCAAAATGATTATGGAATTCCTATCCGGAAGCAATACAATAGCCGTAAAAACAATTCGAGTTATTGAATTATTGTCTCAGAATTCGAAGTATCAATGATAAAATTGTAAGATGTTTATTTGCCCTAGCTTATAGCCAGGGCAAATATTAGGATCAGATTCCGAACCATCCACGAGTGTTCTTTGTCGTAAGATAAAGCAACACTATCAGCATGACTATCAATCCAATGTAGTTCATAATCACGATATTAGATATCAGTGATATGACGGTCATAACAACGGCGAACCACCAGCCCCATTTTTTACCAGAGAACAAGGCTATGCCTATGAGCAAGTATATGATTCCGAATATCAAAACTAACGCTCCAGCCAACAATCCGGCTTCTAACGGTAATCCCATTTCTACAAACAGATCAGTTATCTCAGGGGTCGCTCCAGCGACCATTAGAACTACTCCAGCTATACAGATTATAATCCCGCCAAGTACCATCAGTATTGATAGTAGGCTTAGTAGGATCGGTCTTCTGAAATTGGACTTATTATAATTTCCTTCAGTCATAATATTTTATCCCCATCGTCTTAAAATTGACGTTTTAAGTGACTACACTAAAGAACGATATTTCAGCGTATAGCCTTAATAAAACGTTGCAACTGTGCGTCCTATGGCAATCTCCGTCTAAATATATGAGCTTAATTAAATGTTCATCATGATAATCGTTGTTCTAATCATTTTTAAGGCCTAATATAACGACTATCTATCATTTAGTCTACTTTCATGCCTGTAGTCATTCCATTCTACACTGGGTTAATTATATACCCATTATATTCCAGGCTCATTCTTATCTCTCGCGGAGAGTTGTTTTCCTGCGATATATCCAAATGTCATTGCGGGGCCTATAGTACTTCCTCCACCCCAATATGTATCTGCAGTAGGCGATGCTATGCAGTTACCCGCTCCGTATAGACCATCTATCGGGTCATCGTTCCAATCAAGTACTCTAGCTTTACCATCGATCACTGGGCCGCCATTTGTGTCCAGTGTTCCGGATCCTATGATCACAGCATAATATGGTGGTTTCTCGATAGGATGCATAGTAATATTTTTACTATTTTTATCAGGCCATTCGATCCCAGAAGTTGGAACAGCCGACCATTCCGTATCGTAATCATATTTACCGCGATCGAATTCAAGGTCTTTACCGTCCTTTGCGTACCCGTTGAATTTTTTTACCGTCTCTTTCAAACTCTCCTTGAACGAAGGATCCAAGGAAAAGTTTCCTGTAGATTTTGAAATTCTCTTAAGGTGTTCGGTGATCTGGTCTGCCAAAGCATCAAGATCATCTGCAGTTATCAGATAATTGGGAACCGCATCTTCCTTTCCAGGGAAAGGCGCATTACCTTGCCAAAGGGTAGCTGTGCGTTCGTCAGCTATAAGGAAAGTGAGCATGTTCTTGTATTCTGCTGTCATTTCATCCCACTCGAAGTGCCTCTTTCCCCTATCGTTGTAGTTGCGTTTTTCGTTAACGTATCTATTTCCATACTTATCAACTAAGATCGCGCTATCTCCAGGAATAAAGAAAACTGTGGTTAGGTTGTTATGATCCTCTAAGTATAGCTCAACAATACTATTTGATCGGAAGGCGCCGCGTGTATTACCTATCTTAGCGCCTATTCTTCCCGCAATCGGAATAAAATCACCTTTGTTAGTTGGCACTGCGCAACCACCATAGATGGGCCCGGGCTGGAACTGTTGCATAAATTCTATGTTGTGGGAATATCCGCCTGTACCGAACATAACTCCCTGGCGTGCAAGGAATCTTATTTTTTCGCCGGAAAGGGTAGCTTCTACGCCGATAACCGTTCCATTATCTTTGATAATATCAGTAACGCGACAATCTGTCACGATGGTTATACCGTTGGCTATTGCCCACTTTTCAAGGAAGGCAATTAGATTAAAGCCGTAGCTCATCTCTCCTTTTTCGTCTTTAGAGAATAAGAGACGTCCGCGGATTCCTTTGTTCTGAGGGAGATGTTCTCCATAGTCGCCATAACCTTTGCCGTTCCAACTTACGCCTACCACTGAGTGGACTGCGTCAATACTTTCTAAATGATCTACCATTTCTGACGCATTGTCATAGAACGAGTTTATTAGGTCGAATTGATGTTCGTTAAGGCCATATTTATCGTCCTTGGAATCGTATAAGTTAGGGTATGAATACCTTGCCATATAGCGGAAGGCGTCGTCTTTGTTATCCTTATATCCAGCTAATTTCTGAAATTGATTATTTGGGATCCAGTAACCTCCTCCGGAACGTCGTGTGGTCCCTCCTATCTTATCTGCCTTCTCGACCATCACGACTTCAGACCCTTTACTTCTGGCTGTAATTGCTGCAGCAAAAGCAGCGGCCCCTGAACCAACGATAACAACATCCGTTACAGTATCCCCACTTACGTAATGAACACTGGCACTTACGTTATTCACATCTTCTTCGTAAGGAACGAACACTTCTCTGGGAGATCTACATCGAGGACACTTCTCAGGTGGTTCTTCGCCTTCATGAATATAGCCGCAAACAGTACATACCCATTTTTTCATCATATCGACCTTGATTATGTATTCCGATTAATCTGTTTAATAACTTTGTAGATGGCGATAAACTTCAAGGCTTACCCATTTAATAAAAATGATAAATATATTAATGTTCCAGATGCATACATAACTCGTGAACGAGTTGAACATACTCATTGCGATAATAATTTTGATATTGGTTGCAATAGTCTTAGTAGTTCTTAGACGGGAGTTCAGATTCGGCAGTCAGTTATTCAGAAAATTAAAATGGAATGGTAGTATGACGTCAGCAGGATGCTATTACTATCCAGATGCGGACGAAGTGGAATTAGCTCCAGAATTTGGCGGAAAGAAGCAAAGAATGACAAATATGGACGCTGCAGCAGCTCAGCACAGAAAGAACGGCGGAGTTTTCTTAGTATATTATTGTCAAGACCACACTAACAGAAAAGAAGATCTGCCCGTGGGCGTCATGATATCCGTAGAACCTATAACAATGGAATTGGCTAGAAAAATAATGAGCATAAGATGGGGTAAAGGCACTATGGGTGCCCTCAATGTGTTCACATACAATAAAGAAAATGCTTTTGATCTGGCTAAGGGAAATAAGGATTTACAGCCGATATTTCATAACGGCAATAAGTATGGTTTCGACCATTATCATAGATATTTCAAAGAAGGAGGGG
>CAYIZM010000063.1:0-4091 GCA_964368015.1 uncultured Methanomassiliicoccales archaeon | reverse complement strand
TACCCTATTCTTTGGATAGTGAAATCTTCTCTGATCTCTTCATAACTATCGAGACCAAATTTATCAGGATACATATCGAGATATGGTATCTCTGCATATTTTCCCTCTCCGTTCTCTTTTATTTCCATCCACATCATCGCACGATGAATGATATTGTAACCGTTGTTACTTTTGTAAATAACAACGTTACCATAATCTCCGAAAGAGGAGTATCCTGTTGAGTATCCTTCAATATAGGTTTGGATATCGACTTTTGATTTATTACGTACTAACACCATATCTCCAGTATCTATAACTCCGATCTGGGATTCATTATTGTCATGTTGCATACTTTGTGAGACCACGACAGAGAATGGAGGATCGTGGTCCGAATACAGTGACACACCCGCGTATATACCAACAAAAAAGAGAACAATTGCGATAACAGAGATCAATGCATTTCTATTGTCAACATCCATCGGAACAGGTATCTTTTGTAATTATATATGCGTATATTATAAAAATATTTTACGTAATTATCAACTCTAAATATATAGACTAATATACGGAGCTTGATGGAAAGACCTTCTAACGATGAATATTTTATGAATATGGCGAAACTTGTTGCTACTAGGTCAACATGTATACGTAGACAAGTGGGCGCCGTGATAGTAAAAGATAAGCGTGTTCTTTCCACTGGTTACAACGGTTCACCAAAAGGTTCGAAACATTGTGACGAACTTGGATGTATACGAGAAGAACTAGATGTTCCTTCAGGGACCCGTCATGAATTATGTAGAGGTGTCCATGCAGAACAGAATGCTGTTATCCAAGCAGCATATTTTGGCGTCAGTGTTAAGGATTCAACGATATATTCAACGACACATCCATGTTCTATGTGTGCTAAAATAATAATAAATGCAGGCATCATTGAAATAGTGTACAATGAAGGATATCCTGATGATCTTTCTAAAGAACTTTTATCCGAGACAGGAATAATTGTTCGGAAGTATCCTGAATAATTCTTTTTCCCTTATTTCAAATGTATATAAACAAGAACAATTACCATTAAGTATGCTATTTGATATAACTTCAAAAGGTCGGGGAGTTTAATTTGAGCCGAACTGAAATACTTACGCAAATCAAAGGCGCAGAAAAAGCCGCTGACGAAAAAGTCGAGGCTGCGCGCATAAAGAGCAAAGAGGACATCTCCAAAGCACGTAGAAATGCTGTGAAGAAGATTCAAGATGAGGAAGCTAAGATGCGAGCCTTAGTAGATTCTAAAATCACTGCTAAGAACGATGATCTTGCTGCCAAACGCGATGAATTCCTGAAAGATGGACGCGCAGAAGCAAGCAAGCTCGAAAGTTCAGCCGCTGCTAAGATTAAGAATGTCAAGGACTTCATGTACAAAGAATTCGAGAGGCCCATAGATGTCACTTCCTGAATCGATGAGCAGGGTCGTAATTGCAGGCACTAAAGCCAATATCGACATGGCAACCGATGTCTTGTATGACTCGGAAGCCATACACCTTATCGATCACAAAGTTGACGCTGATGAAGGTTACACGATCGGTTCTCCTAGAGAATATTCGTCTAAAGCATCCGAAAGATTGCTCAAAGTTAGATCGATGATCAAAGAGCTCGGTATCACTAATCGTACTGTTACAACCGATATATCGGTGGAAGACATAAAAAGCCAGATCAAGTCTGGAATGGTAGAGTCCTATGGAGAGAAAGTAGTAGCCGAACTCCATAAAAGAAACGACCTTGAATTAAAGATCGAAGAAATAAACTCCACCAAAACAAACCTTGAATTTTTACAGAACCTTCCGGTCGATCTGGAATTTTATAACAATTACAAATCACTCGCATCCATAGTAGGTACGGTCCGCGATGACCCTACTGAAGCACTTAAAGGATTGGACGTGGAGATATTCTTCGCTAAATTGAAGAAAACAGCCTCTGTCGTGTCTATATTCGTTAGGAATGAGAACAGGGACGCGGTTATGTCTGCGTTGACAGAATTTGATTTTAAAGAAATAGTTGTATCTGCGGACGCATCTGGTAACCCTTCCGATCTTCTTATTAAGACTTTAAAAAGTCTTGAAGAGACCGAAGCAGAATTGGAAGCCTCAAAAGTAGATTTCGAATTACTTAAAGAAAAATACGCATCTTTCCTCATTGCGGCAGAAGAAGATCTATCGATAACCGTGGAAAAAGGAGAAATTCCTTTAAGGATCGCTAACAGCAGTTACTCGTTCATCGTAGATGCATGGGTACCGACAAAGAATGTCGATCAAGTTAGAGAGAGACTTGGAAAAGAATCCGATGGAAAGATGTACGTCGAGATCTTGGAACAGGAACGTGGACGTTCCTTGAAAGAGTCCGAGGCTATGGAAGAACGCTTCCGTGATCCTCCCTCTAAAATGAAGAACGGACGATACACAGCAGGGTACGAGTACGCTACGAAATTAGTGGACGTTCCTAAATACCGTGAGATCGACCCAACCATACTTATCGCTATATTCTTGCCAATTTTCTTTGGATTCATGGTAGGCGATGTTGGTTACGCTATACCATTCATAATTTTAGGAGCATACGGCATCAAATCCGCAAAGAGCGACGAATTCAAGATCATTGGTCGTGTGTTGTTCTTCGGCGGTATATGGTCCTTAATGTTCGGATTATTCTTCTATGGTGAATGTCTAGGTATGCACTTCACGGGACCTTATACTCCCACTAGTGTTACATGGGAACATCTCTTTGGAATGAGCGAAGGTGCCCTTAGTGCATTCTCGGCCGTTCTACCTGTTTTCTTACACGACGGAGTAACTCACATCGGTGTAGGAAAACTTGTGCAGATACCAATGCTTTTGAAGATCTCGGTGTACATAGGAATTGTTCATCTCTTCATAGCTTATTGTTGCAAGTTCTTCAACGCGTTCACTGCACATGGTTTCAAACATGCTTTCCTTGAGACAGGAGGATGGTTATTCGCCTTCGTAGGAATGGTATTGGTTTGTTACTCGATGGCATACGCACTTCTCAGTGATGATATGGGTGCGGCCATAATGGGAGATCTTATGATACCATTGATGGCAGGTGCCGTTATACTCATTATAGGATTAGTTTTGAATGTTAAGGGCGAAGGTGTCATGAGCGTTATGGAAATGCCTGGAATAGTAGGCAACATACTATCATACACTCGTCTTGCTGCTATTGGAATGTCCAAAGCCGGTATGGCTATGGCTTTCAATTACATAGCATTCTCAATGATATTCGAAGGAATGGGCAGCGGGATCCTCGCTGTAGTGGTTGCATTTGTAGTGTTCTTAGTATTCCACCTCCTGATCTTTTTCTTGGCAATATTGTCCGCCGGACTGCACGCCCTAAGGTTGCAGTACGTTGAACTTATGGCCAAGTTCTTTGAAGGGGGCGGAAAGGAGTACACTCCTCTTAAGATCACACGCAAGAAAACTTTTTTCAAAAACCTTATTAATAATAAAACAAAAACAGAGGTATAAAAATGGTGGAAATAAGTGTTGGAGCTGGATTAGTAGCAATCGGATCTGGAGTAGCAGTAGGTTTGACCGGACTCGGTGCCGGTCTTGCTCAGAGAGACATTGGTGCCGCGGCAGTCGGGGCAATTACAGAGGACGTAAGCCTTTTCGGTAAAGGAATGGTTTACATGGTTCTTCCCGAAACAATCGTTATCTTCGGTTTGGTCGTTGCTATCATTGCTATCATGATGTAAAGCCAGAGGCTCATCTCATGGCATTGGAAAACGTCACGAAGGAGATACAGGCGGACGCGGACGCAAAGGTCAAGTCCATACAGGACTCGGCCAAAGCGGAGATCGATAAGATCTGCGCGGATGCTGACGCCAGTATCTCTGACATGAAAGAATTAGAAGATAGGAAGCTCAAGAGCGAAATTGAGCGCCTTGACCGCCAGGTAACATCCAGTTCAGAGCTGGAGAGCAAGAACTTAGTTCTAGCTAAAAAGAAGGAGATACTAGCCCGTACGTTCAATGAAGTTCTTACGGAAATGGAGTCTTCGTCTAAGGCGGACAAGCTGAAACGCTACAAATCGCTCATAAAGGAAGCAGA
>CAYIZM010000062.1:0-4111 GCA_964368015.1 uncultured Methanomassiliicoccales archaeon | reverse complement strand
CGCTCTAACAGGTCCTTCGTACGTCCAGGAGTGGCCACTATAATGTCTACTCCTCGCCTTAACTTGCTGATTTGTGGTCCTATTCCAACGCCACCATAGATGGGGATGCACTTATGACCGGTAAAGGTAGATAACCGGTTCAATTCCTCGGATACCTGTGTGGCAAGCTCTCTGGTAGGAACGAGTACTAATGCGGCGGGAGACTTGTTTCCAGTCTTTATCCTTTCCAAGACGATCGAGCCGTATGTTCCAGTTTTTCCAGTTCCCGTTTGGGCCTGGGCGAACAAATCATGGCCTTCTAAGCCTACAGGTATTACCTTTGTTTGAACGGGAGTAGGTTCTACCCACCCCATTTCGTCCATTGCTTTGACTATCTCCTTAGAGATTTTTAGATTGGTAAATGTTGTCATAATATCTTCTTATTGAAAAATAAAGTGAACTGTAAATATTACAGAAAGTTTTAATTTTAAAGAGTTTTAACGATATATCTATATAAATATGCCTATGAAAAAGAGTCGATTGAACATCAGAATCCTTTATAATCAAGTCAAGACCAAAAAAGTCTCCATGTTTGAGAAATAACAAGGGCATTGTTTTGAATTGGAAATCATGCCGATATCTACGATGTTGGCTGAAGCCTTACTCATACTTTGTTTTCTAAATTCGCATCCAACTCACTGTAAGATCGCATTGAGCAATAATAGTAGGGAATAATCTAATTTTAATTCTTACTTTTGTCTCGATAGACAATGTGCTCTAGTATCAGGGCCGTCACAATGCCTACTATGAAACCGTTGGTTATTATTGGACTGATGGCTGCAGGGAACCCCGAAGCAACCGAGTCGGGAAGAAATGATACAAGTATTCCCAGTAGAAGCGGGACTCCGATAATCATACCATCATCGAATGTCCTGACTGCATTTTTCTCTTGACCCAGCATCAAACCCGCCGATATCTGTGCCGCCATCACAAAGGCTAGAACTACGCCAATGACTGGCCCAGGTATACTACCAAGATATCCTATGGCGAGAGGCGACATTGATAGCAGAATCAATGCTAAACCAACTGGAACAAGAGCGTATCTAGACGCGCATTTGGTGGTGGCAATCACGCCCGGGCTTAGTGAGAAGTTCACTGAACCTATCACTCCAGTCAGACCAGACAAAGCGTTACCTAGACCAGTGACTATAACTCCACGTTTTACACGACCTTCCATATCGTCTGCTTTCAGTATACCGCCTACTGATTGAATGGATCCTAGGTCATTAACAGCAAGTGCAAGGAAGCAGATCAGAAACGCTGCTAGTACGCCTATATTAGGTACGGCGAGAGGGCCGATAATGCCTGTGGGAAGTGCTAACGCCGCTGCCCCCTCAGATAATAGAGGAACCGAACCAAATATGGCGACATATACCAAACTTCCAATGATAATGGCCCACAGTGCCAGCGTAGATTTCCATATCCCTTTCAGTAATCCGTTGGCTATGAAGAGCACTAGGGCGAAGACGATAGCGAAGGAGAAGGCCTTTGTTGACGAGATTATGCCTCCACCGTCGATGATAAGGTCAAGTATGACCGGAGCTAAGGTGAACGCGATTAATATCAGAACTACAACGATTACACGTGATGTGAATAGACGTTGAAGATGTTTGAATAGTCCCGCTGCGGCTATTAATGTAAGAACGAGACCTCCGATAAGTATAGACGAATTAATTGCGCCGATTCCTGCATTAAGACTTGCTAGAATGCCTATGAGGAGAACAGAGGCTGGACCGATAACCAGAGGTAGCTTATGGCCTAGATATATTTGAGCGATAAGAATTATCGCAGTAATGAGAAATAACTTTTGAAGATAGGGTACTATCGGACCTCCATAGAGGCCTCCGACCACCTTACCAATAATCAGGATGGCGGGAATACTAACTGCCAGCCACTGTAAACTGAAAATCAGGAGATCAATGGGTTTCGGTTTATCATCAATGTCATGAGTAAGTTCCATTGTGTTCTGTTCCGATACGATTTTTAATCAGGCGAATCCTCAATTAGGGATTCTGATATGATATTGTCCTTATCTCAATCAATCGTATATTAATTTCCTCTTGGACCGTTAACGTTGGGTGAAGAGTGAATCATTTAGAGTTCGTGAATGAAAAGGGTCAATATAGAGAAACACATGTACCTGGTACATGGACCAGTTCATAGTCATCGGGCTTATAGCGGGTTTTATTACGACCCTTGGATATGTGCCACAGGTCGTCAAAGGATATCGAAGTAAAAGCATGGAGGATGTTTCTATCTACATGCCGTCGATCCTTATGTTAGGACTGGGTCTTTGGATGATCTACGGTATAATAAGAGGAGACTTTCCGATAATTTTCTGGAATGCTATAGCCGTAGTCCTTAACGCCTTTATTATTTTGATGAAAATACGTTACGGCAAACAGAAAAAAGATCTAGAAACTCAATGACTCGTTGAGATTTAAGTGTGCAATTAGGTACAATTTTATCGACTTTAAGGTGTAATAAATAAAATTCTGTTCCTTCGTAATTTTATGTTTCCATTGAATACTTTCTCTTCAAAATAATGATTTCTATGTTCCATTGGAACTTTGACGTCATTTATATTACGTAAGAATATTTTTGGCAACAGCAGAAAATAATTATCTATCTCTCCAACGTTCTACTTATAATGACAGAAAAGTGGGACTGGCGTGACGACGACGTACCTAGAATCGAAGGTAAGATGGCAATAGTAACTGGAGCTGCCTCTGGACTTGGAGCATACATCGCGGAAGCTCTGTGTATCAAGGGAGCATCGGTGATCATTGCTGACGTTAACGTTGAGCGTGCTAAACAAGTATCCGAAAAAATATCTTTTCTTGTACCAGATGCCAAAATATATGTTCAAATGCTTGATTTAGCAGACCCCGTATCTATAGAGAAATTTGCAACATGGTACAAGGCAGAATACAATACTCTGGATATTCTTATGAACAACGCTGGCATAATGACTCCTCCCTATGGACTTACTGTAAAGGGATTTGAATCCCAATTGGGAATTAATCATCTGGGTCATTTTTCTTTAGCCTATCATCTGTTTCCTACTTTGTACTTCACTCCAGGGTCCCGTTTGGTAACCCAGACGTCTATAGTACACCGAGGAGGGAAGATAAATTTTAAAGATATTAATTCCAAGAAATCTTACAGTCCGTGGAAGGCATACAAACAGAGTAAACTCGCAACACTCCTTTTCTCTAGGGAGTTGGATGTTCGTATGAGATCCCTTGGCATAGAATATCCGATTAGCATATCCACACATCCGGGTCTAGTGAATACCGATCTGTATCTGAACAGGGAAAGAATGAGGAGATGGCTGAAACCGTTCATGCACGATATTGAGGCTGCCGCTGTTCCTGCCCTTCGCGCAGCTTTAGATCCTATGGCAAAAGGAGGGCAATCATTCGGTATTGACGGCTGGATGGAGTTTAAAGGCAAAGCCGTTACCGTCCGTCCACATGGTAAAGGGAAAGATATGAGATTAGCATCTAAAGTATGGGAAATCTCTGAAGACATGACTGGCCTAAATTTTTCGGCGCGACTTAACGAATATATATCGTCGAAAGATCGCAAATAAAAAGAGTCGATATAAGAAACGATATTACTTGATAAGGGGGCGATTCATATTATCTGGCTTATGATGAAGTTGAGTCTCTGACTAGTCCATTGTATCGTACTGGGCGACATTCCAATAATATTTTAGAATGCGGTTTCTATCATTCAAAACACTGTAATTATTTCAATGAAACTTCATCACTATAGGCAAAATAAAAGAAATAAAGATTTGCCGATTCTTCGTTGAGTTTTGAGAATTGGGATTTGTCTCCTTAGCATGCCTATCTTCACATGTTAAAATCAATGTATTATTTTCTATGACTTGTGGAATGCTTACTCTCTCAGAAATGACTTTATTTTGATATTTTTCCTTATTACAGGTCATTTACAGTAGATGATATAAATATCGTCTAAATAAGAATATATACGCCGTTAATTAGTATACTTATGAGTTAACATGACAGATGTTCAAACTGACGATGTAAAGTTTCAAAAACTT
>CAYIZM010000061.1:0-4130 GCA_964368015.1 uncultured Methanomassiliicoccales archaeon | reverse complement strand
AATGAAAAGGGCATCTGCAAAGGTTCCCCTCCGTGCCAGATGAACCAAACAGATTGATATTCCTGGGATGCGAGCTTGAATAATCTTTCTAATGTAGAGAAAGAAATTTGCTCAGGCTTACGTTCTTCAGGAAGATGATAACAGTGACGGCATCCACGTTCGCACTCTAACGTCGGCTTGATTATTATTGCTATATACGGTTTCACGGCATCACCGTTTTATACCGTAGACCTGCAGATCAGTTGGGCCAATAGGTCCATACGCCATTGAACCCATCAGTTGTATAACAGCAGAGAAGACAGCAGATAGCGCCAACACCGATCAAGCATATGGTGCATCCGGGGCTGCAGCATCCGTGTTCATCTGAACAACAGTCATAACATTTTTTGTTGCCGTGGAGATCAAGCTGAGTCTGAGCCTCGTTATAATTTTCAGGTAATACATCAGGAAGCTGACGTGTATAGATCTTATTTGCGATCATAGCACGGGCACCGTCACCCTTTTTAGAGGTAACATTCTTGGTCTTAGTCTCAATGGTTTCTTCTTTCGCAGGTTCAACTGCAGATTTATTTTCAGCTTTTGAGGCACTTGACATGATTTCACCAGTCGATATTTTAGTATCGGGAATATTGAACTGGTACCCTATACAAATATATTAAACGTTTGACCGTTTAAGGATAAACTGAATGTTCGGATATACTCTTCCGTTGTACAACCGTATGTCTGCCTCAGACCTTAACGATTACCGCAAGTATTATTGTGAAACATGTCACGAATTAAGGGACGGTTTCGGCATTATATCTACAGTATCAGTGAATTATGATATGACTTTCAATACGATCATCCTCAACTCGATATACGGCGATGTAATAAATTTTGAGAACACTAAATCTAAATTCTGCATTTTAAGAGGGCCTTATTCTAAATCAGAATTGATGCAAAAAATGGCAGGATATACCGTTCTTTTGACTAAATGGGAACTGGTAGACGATGTTTACGATAAACCATCTAAGAAGAATAAAATAATATCACTGGCACTTAATCGCGCCATAAAAAAAGCAGAAAAACTTTACCCTGAATATGATAGAATAGTCGGCGAGGGCTATACTAAACTTAGGCAGATGGAACTGGACGGATGCACTGATGCCGTAAAGATGGGCACCGAATTCGGTAAGGCACTTTCTATTTCTTTAGAAGATATTGCTGGAGGAACTTCCGATAATAATATCAAGGATCTATTTACAAATCTTACATCCATAATTTACATAATGGATGCAATAGACGATCTGAACGAAGATTATATGGATGGGACATACAACCCTTTTCTAGCTCGCTATTTAGACTTTATGGATGGGCGGGACAAAGAGGATACGTGCAATAACGATGGCTGTAACGCATGGTGCCAGTCAAGTCATTTTACCAACCGGGATGATTTTGTTAACGAGAACCTTTACGAAATAACGGGGATAATGAATTCGGTAATAAGGGATTTACAGACCTCCTATTCCTTCGTTAGGAAGAATATGCTATCTTGTGTAGGCGTAACAGATAATATTGTAATGCTAGGGATACCTGAAACGGCAAAGAACGTACTTACTGGAAATAGTGTTGCCAAGGCCAGCGTTAAGAACGTAATGACCGGACGTAAAGAAAGAAATCGTTTACATTGAATATCTAGGATCATACGTCAAGCATACGTCGATACCGATGACCTCTTGAGAAGAGTTTCTACATATCTCCTTGTTATTCTCAATTACGTAAAAACCGCAGCTCTCGCATATTCCAGGCCTATATCTGGAACAGGTCCCATCTAGACCATTATCTACACCAGTGTGGTGACATATCCAATTCTCGTTCGTATGAACACAAAAACGGCAAGACCTGCATTTCTTATAGTTCTCATCGGACATTATTTCTGTTATTGAGATAAGAGATATACATTTTTTCCCGAGAAGTTAAATCATACATTGCGATTAAGTGGACATGGAAGAGGTCATAGAGCTAAAGAAGCAAGCAGAAGTGCTAAGAAGCTCATCAATTGAGCTTGCCGAAGAAGCAGAACGCCTAATGACAGAACACAAATTTTTAGTTAAAAAAGCACGGACGTTTACTGCAAAGGCCTCTAATTCCGTAAAAATGAGAGATGAATGTGCTCGTGAAGCTGCGAACTCGGATCAGAAGGCAGATATCTGGAAGAATCAACATGACGACCGAAAAAATAGAAATGCACTTAACCTTAGTAACGAAAAAAATCAGATGCACATGCATACTCAATCTGCAAAAGGAATGCGCGTAAGAGAAAAACGTGCTGAATTAGAATCCATAAAGTTTAAAAAAATAGCTGACGAATGTAATGAAAAGGCTTCGATTTTAAAAAAGAAATCTGCATTGATGTGGCGTGAATCACACAGTGATTACGATCTTTATGTCGGAGTTATGAATAAGATCTCAAAAATAGAAAAGAGATGATGCGGGAACAGAGTCCCGATTTTTAGGGTTTAGGACTTGTCCTTTTTATGATAAAAGACATGTGCCAGTGTTGCGATCAGTATTACAACCACAACGACTACGACAATGTAGATTAGAGACATACTACCTGTTTATGTCTATTGATATTTATTCCTTTCCGCGGAATACCTTCATTCTAGTATCTAGGGACTCGAAGGTCTTCTCACTCGGTTCAGATTCTATGCTGCCAAAGGGCATCTGAGCTAAAAGCTTCCAATCGTATGGAAGTGCCCATCTTTCCCTTATCTTAACATCGGCAATGGGATTGTAATGTTGAACGGATGCACCTAAGTTCATATCCCTAAGCAAAAGCCAAACAGTATATTGTAACATGCCGGAGGACTGATGGGCCCATATTGGAAAATTGCCTACGTTAGAAGGATAACGATTACCTATCTCGCAGGTACGAGTCATATCATCAAAGAACAGAACCGTTCCATATGCTGACCTAAAGCTATTTATCTTTTCTTTACTGAGTAGGGCATAACGCTCATCTCCGGTCTTAGTTCGAAGTGCTGCTTCGATGATATCCCATAGATCTTTATGATCGTGTCCAAGCATAACTGCTACACGCTGGCTCTGTGAGTTATACGCGGACGGTACGTGCTTTACAGCATCTTCTATAGCCAAGATTATCGCGTCATCGTTTACATTTACATTACGCCCCAGATCATAATAGGACCTGCGCGCTGATATGATATCTCTCAGTTCCACTTTCTCACCGAAGGTATACACAGGTGTGCTAATTAATAATTTCTTAATCCGTTCGGATAAGGAATATAGTTACTTCCAAGGACGAGAATCACTAAGCCATCCTTTCTTTTCCCAATATTCTCGATCTAATTTCGGCTGAGAGTTCGGATCTATCTTGTATTTACGGATTATTGAGAAAAAGAACTTTTGGAATATTGAAGGTCCGATCTTTCCTGTGTTCCTTATCGCCTTGTCAACGGTCTTATCGATCTTGAGATCTAATTTCGCTCTATTTTTTTGAGATAGCGTGTCTATACCTGCACCTACTGCCAAATGTATACTGTATGTATTTGGAATACCGAGAAATTTTAATTGCTCAGTTATATCTTTACAAACATTTTTTGAACCACGTCCCGAAGTGGTAGAAACAACTACGGCAGATTTACTGAACAGTCTAGGCTCAGGACGATGGGCCATCCATAGATATCCCATATGATCAAACATCGTTTTCAACTGTCCGGTCATTCCCATACAACGATTCGGCGAATCAATAACGATTATATCAGAATTGAGCATAGCTTTCACTATCGGTTTTACCTTGTAATACGCAGGACATTTGTCCTCGCCTTCAAAAAAGCAAAGATTGCATCCTTTACAGTATTCTGGGCCGTCCTTAGGCATGAAAAATTCTACAATGTCATCTTCTAAAGATATTTTTTCTACTACTTTACGAGATATTGTGTATGTGCTTCCTTTACGTTCTTGTCCATGAATAAGAACAACTTTCATAATATTGCGATGCGACATAGCCATTAAAGGTTTTAGAATTTAACAAAGAACATATTAAATTCATAAAATAAAAGTCTGGATATGTAAAATGGCGAACGGGGAGGGATTCGAACCCTCGGCCTGCAGCTTAGGAGGCTGCC
>CAYIZM010000060.1:0-4174 GCA_964368015.1 uncultured Methanomassiliicoccales archaeon | reverse complement strand
TATTATCTTTCATTTTCTCATCTCCATGACTGTACGTTCAAGTATGTCCATTCCGGCCGATATCTTCTTTTCGTCCGCGGCATATGAAAATCTAAGGTGCCCTTCTCCGTATTCACCGAATGCAGACCCAGGGGTACATATTAACCCCTCAGTCACAAGGGTGTTAGCCAGTTTCTGGGAAGTTATATCCATACTAAAAGACGGAAATGCATAGAAAGCTCCTTTAGGAGGAGCCATACTCATCCCCTCGATCTCATTTATCCTGGATGTTATAAGATCCCGTCTATCCTTAAAAATACTCCTGGCATTCTCTAAGTAAGATTCGATCCCGGGCATTGCTGCAAGTACTCCGTATTGTGAAGGCATCGCAGGACTGGCACATACATGATACTGCATTTTTATCAAGTCTTCCATATGCTTTTCATCGGCACATATGAACCCTAGTCTCCAACCTGTCACCGCCATCATCTTTGAAAATCCGTTGACGATGAGAGCACGATCAAGTCTGTTCATGAACGAGCGGTGTTTACCTTCGTAAACGAAGGAATCATAAACTTCATCTGACAAAATATAGATATCTTTATCGTCGGCCAGATCAAGTAGTGCCTTGTAAGATTCTTCAGAAAGAACTCCGCCGGTAGGATTTGACGGATTGTTCACAACTATCATTTTAGTGTCATCTTTTATTTTATTCTGGATATCTTCTATGTCCGGTTGAAAATCTCCTTCTGTTAGCTTGTATTCGGTACTTGTTCCTCCTACAAGCTTTGAATGTGGCCCGTAAATGACGAAACCTGGACTTGGGATCAATACGTTATCGCCGGGATTGATAAAAGATGCCATCACCTCTAACAGAGCGGTAGAGCCACTAGGCGTGATCATGATATTTTCTCCTGTCATTTTACCGTACATGCTGTATCTTTCTGCTACGGCATTCCTGAGTTCGGGGATACCGGCTGTAGGCCCGTACCTATTCTTCCCCTCAAGGGCAGCTTTGTTCATGCCCTCTATAGCGGCCGCAGGTGGTTGCAGGTCCGGTTCTCCTAGTCCGAGATTTATAGAACCCGGTCCAGCGAGGTCGAACATCTTCCTTATTCCGGACATGGGAATAGAAGATAGTCTGTCAGATACTTTCATAAGCCCTTATCACAGGCTTAGCCTATATTATTTTAGTCACTCCCACTCGTTTTATATTGCCAATACGTTAGAGACGTTGATGGTTAAAAATTATAATTGGCTATGGGCGGGCCTGAATATCATTGGAATAATCATTGCAATAGTGGGTATGTTCGGAGTAATAGGCTTACTCAGTTTCAATGGAGCGATGGTTGTTTTTTCACTAGGCACAACGATGATCTTACTTTCCCTTGTGATTATATTTTACAAAGCATTTAAGCTGGGGATATTAAGGGATCCAGGTAAAGAACATAAATGCGACCCTAAGTCGAAATCAACTGGAAAAGAGCGTGAGTGAATGGGAAAGGCCCTAAATGCAGAAATGTTGTATTTCATGTTCCAATCAGCTAATATGCATAGGTGGAATGATCATCTAAGGCCTTTAGACCTTACAGAGCAAGATAAACAAGCACACAAGGCTGCGATAGTCTGGGTAATTGGAAAATACGATGAAGAAGCAGGTAACAAAATAGATTGGACTATTTTGATTGAACATACACTATTCGAGTTTATCAGTCGGATAGCGCTCACAGATCTAAAACCACAGATCTACCACAGGATAATAACAGAAAAATTCGATCAGTCCAACGAGTTCGTAATGAAAGAGTTCGATAGGAACGTCCCTGATACAAACCCCGAGTTCCGCAGGCGTTTCTTTGATTATCTTAGGTCCAAAAGGGACTCGAGAGAAGACCGTATCATAGATGCTGCGCATTATCTGGCTACTAAGTGGGAGTTCGATATCATTTATCAGATGAATATAGGGATGTTCGATGTCGAAAATACAAAAGATACGATATATGGCAAAGTATCCCGTCATGTAGACATTCCTGGAGTTGTAAAGGCGATGCTCGATAAGGGCACTAAAGAATTTATCAATCTTTTTGGACAATTAAGGTTCCAGCAGAGATGGGCCCGAACTCCGAGAATACCAAAAACAACAGTGTTGGGTCATTCGCTGATGGTGGCAAATTCCATATTTTTACACGATCTCGATAAAAAAGTTTCAGGAAAGCAGATCTATAATGATTATTACTCTGCATTGTTCCACGATCTTCCTGAGGTGCTTACAAAGGACGTAATCACTCCGGTCAAGAAGAACGTAAGTGGGCTAGCAGATCTTTTGGAAAGTATAGAGCATGAACTTGTGGAATCAAAGATAATGCCGATGCTCCCACAAAAATGGCAGGATGAGATGAGATTCATGATCTATGAGCCCTTTGAGGATTCCGATCATCTTACTTACGGTAAACGCGCGGGGACGGACATTAAATCCTGTGATCTTCTGGGAGCTTTTGTTGAAGCTCACGTTTCAGCATGCTATGGGGTCGACCCTAAGTCACTTGCTGACGGCGAGCAAGAGATCCGCGATGTTCTATTGAAGTCAGGCGGCACGATCAAAGCAGAGAAAATAATAAAGGATCTTGAGGACCTCAAAATTTAACTAATTATTTTCTGTCCGCCCATATACGGCCTAAGGACATCAGGGATGGTGATGGTACCGTCTTTGTTCTGATAGTTCTCCAAGATGGCTACCATGACCCTGGGAAGCGCAAGACCGGACCCGTTCAACGTGTGTATGAACTCGCTCTTCAGATGTGGTTCCGGCCTGTACTTGATCTTAGTACGTCGGGCTTGGAAGTCTGTAAAGTTGGAACATGAAGAAACTTCTAGCCAAGCATCCTTAGATGGAGCATGTATCTCCAGATCGTAACATTTGCTACATGAGAAGCCCATGTCGCCGGTACAAAGCAATAACACGCGATACGGAAGTTCTAATTCCCGAATTAATTCTTCGGCGTCGCCTTTCAGTTCTTCAAGAACATCATACGAGGTTTCGGGAAGTACAAATCTTACCATTTCTACTTTATTGAATTCGTGTACTCTGATTATCCCCTTTGTATCCGCATGTTTCCCTACCTCTCTACGGAAAGACGGTAGGTATGCAGCATACAGTATGGGAAACTCTTCTTTGGCCAGTATCTCGTCTCTAAGCAGATTGGTCAAAGGAACCTCTGCAGTAGGGTTCAGATAAAGGTCGTCTTTCTCTATATGGTACATATCGTCCTTAAGATTCGGATATTGACCTGTTCCGGTGACTGCTGCTGTATTTACCACGATAGGGGGGAATATCTCTATATAGCCCTGTTCGGTATGAGTATCAAGAAAATAATTTATTAGGGCGCGTTCAAGTCTTGCGCCATCCCCTTTGAGACAATAGAATCCGCTTCCAGCGACCTTAGTGCCTCTTTCGAAGTCTATTATATCCAGGTCTTCTCCGATCTCCCAATGCTCCTTAGGAGTAAAATCGAAAGTCCTTTTTTCTCCCCATTCATAAATTATAACATTTTCTGTGCTGTCTTTTCCTATGGGGACACTTTCATGAGGTATATTTGGAATATTAAGCGCACAGTCATTACGGATGTTCTCAAGTTCCGTCATCCTAGCGTCGTTTTGTTTAATAGATTCTCCAGTTTCCCTCATTTCCGCGATCTTTGCATCTTTTTCAGGACTTTTAGGTGCTTTTGCTATCTCTGCAGATACTTCATTTCGAAGTTTCCTTAGTTCGTTGTTCTTACCTGTTAGCGTTCTCCATTCGGAATCCGCTTCCAGGAACGCATCCAGGATATCGGTGCTTTTGTTCCTGTTGATAAGCATCGTCCTTATCATTTCAGGTTCATTTCTGATTATGTTGATATCCAACATTCTATCATCTCAGAACTTTTTCTGACTTAGGGAGTTCCATGTTCTTTTGTCCGTCAGAACAAAAACTCCTCCTCTTACGTCTACTACGATAGATCCAGTAGCTTCTGAAATCTGAGTTGCTATCTCCGTAGTATCGCTTTTCGCGTTGGGAAGGACCTTGACCTTGATCAGCCGGTTCTTCTTCAATTGGTTAACGATCTCGTTCAGGAGACCTTCGTCAACGCTTTCTTTACCGACATGTACTGTCGGAGTAAGATCATTAGCGCGTCTCATCAGCTCTTTTCTGGCTTCT
>CAYIZM010000059.1:0-4204 GCA_964368015.1 uncultured Methanomassiliicoccales archaeon | reverse complement strand
AAAATGGCGAACGGGGAGGGATTCGAACCCTCGGCCTGCAGCTTAGGAGGCTGCCGCCATGTCCGGACTAGGCCACCCGTCCTTATAGGGCGTGATATATAGATACGGTTAATATAATTTGTGATATTCCAAACATAAAGCCAGCGTATCTAAAATGAAAAATGATATGACGTTCGATTAAGAAATAATTTTAAAAAGTTAAATGGTTTGGAAAAGGGTTTGAAAGATATTCACTCTTTAGGAGCGTCTTCTTTCTCGACCTTGTCTTCCTTCTTGGCAGATGCCCAGACTTCGATGAACTCGATCCTGTCAACGCCGAAGACGGATCTCATGTCACCAACAATCTTGAATCTTGCCATAACCCAGTTCTGATTGAACTTGGCCATGTCGGAAACTGTGATCGCAACCTTTTCGTCAGTGATCTCGAATTCAAATCCATCAGAAGAGCCGAACTCGGTCTCTATGATAGCTTTAGCCTTCTCTGTGGGGTCTTCGACAGGTTTGGAAACAGTGAACTTGTAAGTAAGGTCGCGACCTGCTAGAGGGCTGTTAAAGTCAACCTTAACGCGTCCTGCAGATACTGTCATGACAGTAGCAGTGCGGTCTCCGAGAGTTACTCTTAGACCAGGGTATGGATTGATCTCCTGCTTGTAGAACTCTTTGTCACGGATGATCTCGATAAGCTTAGGGTCCCTGGGGCCTGCTGCCTCTTCACTGGGGATCGTTACTTCTGTTAGCTTTCCAGGTTCTGCAGCCTCGATCGCCTTCTCAAGAGCGGGGAACAGCGTGTTAGAACCAGTGATGAACACCATAGGTGCGTAAGTGAACTTCTCGTCGAACATGTCTGCCTTTTTGGCTTCAGCTTCTTCGGTAGTGTCGTAGAGAGTCATACCCTCAGTGAAATACGCGCAGTATCTGATGTTGAGGATCTTCATGGTTTCTTTAGTTTCAGATGCTTTTTCGGTCTTTTTGACCGTCTTAGGTTTAGAGTCAGTTTCTGTCATTTTTTTATCACCAAACGATAACGTTGGAAATGCAACTGATTTGCGATTACATAACCCATATTAAATATATCGGTCACGCAAGAAATCTATATTCTTAAGTAAAATAAGGAAAGTAATAAAAACAAGTCATACATTCGCAGGATTGTTGCCGCTTTTGCATAGCCCGGAAGTGCGGCTGACTTGTAATCAGCAGGCCGGGAGTTCAAATCTCCCAAGCGGCTCCATTTTTTCCTATTTAGGTCTTCCTTTAGAGATATTTTTTTAATGAATGGTCGATAATTTTAATTTTAATTATCAATACTTGTCCCGCAACTCCTTTATTTTTAATTGGTGAACAGATTCAACATCTCACTTCGATTATAGTGTTTATACAACGATCAACGAATAAACTGTAACTTTTAGAAACTTTACTGCCCTTAAATATTACAAGCTGCAGTTGGATCGTCCTTGTACTTTTTGAGGAATCCCTTTTCCACCATAAAGTAAGATACTGTTGTTGCCGCAACGGTCATTAAGACTATACATGAGAATATGACTGGGCTCAACGCCCCGGACAAAACTCCTATTGTTGCTATAACCATTGCAACCTCGGCCTTAGGGACCATTCCCCATCCAATAATTTTTGTCGATGCTGGATCTAACGATTTATCGCCCTTCTTTGCACCGTAACTACAGGCAAAATACTTTGCCAATATAGCTATTAGAGATATCACTATAGCGAATCCTATAACCTCGATGGATGCTAGGTCGCTAAGTATAACGCGTATTCCTACACTTATAAAGAAGAAAGTCATGAAGAACTCCTTCAAGGGTTCTAGCTCTTTTATCATATGCCATTCTACAGCATTATCGGCGAACATCATACCTGCGAAGTATGCTCCGATTATAACAGAAAGGCCCATTGCGTCTGCAGCTAGCGCTAATACGAAACATACTCCTACACCTGCGAACAACATGGTCCAATCGGACTGATTGCGTCTGCGATGACGAATTATTATATCGTGTATCTTAGGCATAACATATATGCATACTATAAGTGCCAGTACAACGAAAATAAATGATTTGAATATTGTAAAGAATATTCCTGTGATTGATGTATCTCCCGATGCAAGACCAGAAACTATGGATAATAATACCAATGTAATGATCTCCGATATCACCGCAGCACCAAGGATTATGTTTCCTTCTGTGGTATTACACATATTGAGATCCTTAAGCATTTGCGCTGCAACGCCTGCGCTAGTGGTTATCAATACTGTGCCGATAAATAGCGACGCCATTAGATCTCCATTGGTTAGGATCATAAAAATAAAACCAAGTACAAATGGCACAGCTATACCTAACAAAGCAACATACACTGCCGATTTTCCTACTTTAAAAAGATCGGATACTTTACTTTCTAATCCAACGCTAAAAAGAAGGAATATCACGCCTAGTTCAGCGAAAAGCATCAGAACGTCGTATCCTTCACTTCCCTCCGTGATCGGAGTCTGTACGATTATACCAACCGCTTCGAGGAGATTCCATCCTCCAAGTTCGGCAATTATCAAGTTGGCAGCTATAATACCAAAAATGATCTCCCCGATCTTTCCAGGTAAGTGTAATTTCTCAAATATGAACGAACCTATATTCGATAGGAAGAATAGTACGACTAACATCACTACCAGCGATATGACGTCCACGTCGCGTTCAGGATTTAATGTAATAAATATTTTTTGTTAAATATCCACATTTACTCTTAAAATGTAAAGAATATTAAACGACCTTTGCATTAGAAGGTTTATGAACAGATCGACATATAAAAGTAAAATCGGTGGCGGATTTTATCTGGCCCTACCTTTAATGGTCTTATTTGCCGCGATCTGTTGTTATCTAAGAGACAGTATCATTTGGGTCGTTGTTTGTATTTTAGTAATTGTCTTATTATTAATTGTCATAATTGCTTCGATCGTAGTCCACAGAAGAATATCATATGTGATTACAAAAGATTCTATTTTTATCGATTCGCCTCAAGGCGTCATAAATGTTCTATTTTCTAAAATAACTTCTGTGGATACCGAAAGGGACAATAAATCAGTATATTACGGAATGTCTAGAGACGTAGTTCGTATAAAATTTGGAACTTTCTCATCGATCATAATTTCCCCTAAAAACAAGGAAAAGTTCTTAGAAGAATTAAAAACCGCGGGCCTTAAAGTAGAATAATTACTCAGTATAAGTTTCTTCAGCAGACTTTATACATTTTGATAATACTGAGTATGCATTGATCATATCTTCTTCGTCAACGATGAAAATTGTGTCAGTGTAACAGCTTACCGTTTCTTCGATGTTAATTCCTGCATCTGAAAGATTGGTGATCAGATATGCTATGACGCCCGTAGTATCCACGATCTTTTCAGGAGACTTTACTACGATCTCTACAAGGTTCTCTCTGACCTTTATTATGTTAAACCGCCCAACGGTGTCCATGATCCTATCTTTAAGCATCTTATCAGCAATTATTGTTACAGCTGATGCAGATTGAACAACCTGCATGATCGAGTTCTCGTTCCAAAGATCTTTAAAAAGATTATCCATTTTATGTAGGACGGACCAATCGTTCTTTGCTGTAACGATACATGTCTTGGTCCTCATCTCAAGTCTACTATCCTTCAGTACACTTAGAATGCCCATCTCGTGATTCGTAGTAGTACTGAGTTTAGAGGCATATCTACGGCAGGCGATCATTACAGCCTCTTCATTGTCTACGTCTATATCCTTCATGATCTTTCGAGCCAGTGCCGAATAATTCACTAATTCTTTGGATACACAATCCTTGATGCTCGGGTGCGTGTCAATATATACTCTGGTCTTTTCCGCCAAACTCTCCTTTGACATTCCCTTGGACATATACCAGTAATGATTTACCAAGTATATTATTGTTTTAATAGGAACAAAAAGCAGATAAAAAGTTTTAGATGAGTTTATCCATGTAATTTTGAACACAAAACAATAATATTGATTTTTGATGGATTTTTGATGCTTTATTATCGAGATGGCTTGCATCTAAATCGTTCGATATATGCTAAAGCGCAAGCGTAGAGGCGTGAAAACAAATCAATACATTTTCGGGATCTATAGTTCTGTGAAAATTAATCAATTCGATTTATAGATTAACAGAAATGAATTCACTCATTCGATATATTTTATTAATATTATAC
>CAYIZM010000058.1:0-4394 GCA_964368015.1 uncultured Methanomassiliicoccales archaeon | reverse complement strand
TTCATGTGCTCAGCTTTTCTGTTTTTGATAGTCATTGAATTCCGCCTTTTGCAACCGTACAGGTAACTGCTTCTCCTCGTAGGAGCGCTCCAAGTCTTCCCTCGACAGTGCCGTTGAGCAGCACACAATCGCGGTCGGCTGTGCTCATCCTGAGCATAGCCTCCATTTTAGAGCGTATTCCTCCAGTAACGTCGTCAATGTTACTCTCTGATTTAATATTCTTTAGTGTTTCAGTGCAAACAGATCCAAACAACTTAGCTTTTTTATCGCTTTTAGGATCTGCAGTATAGAGTCCATCGATGTCTGAAACGAATACTATTTTATGAATATCAAAAAGTTCAGCAAGTATTTCTGTTAATTGATCGCCAGAACATATCCCAAATCCTTTGGTGCGGTCGACGACCAAGTCGCCAGCCATCACAGGCATGATCCCTAGGGCATAGAGTCTTTCGATAGCTTCAGTATCATTCGCTATAAGTTGGCCGTTATCCATCACAAAGCACGATCCTGGGGGAACAGATACTGCAGGGATTCCAGCATCTATCAGTTCCTTTACGACCATTTGGCTTAGATCTCTTACGTCATACTGGACCATTGCGGCTGCAGGTATCTGATCGGCAGATACGAATCCGTTATGCAAATTATGTTGTTTTGAAAGTACATGACCGAATGACCCTGCACCAAGTACAACTAGGACTTTCTGTCCAGAATTTTTAATTTCTGAACAAAGTCTTGAAACTCGTTCTTTATTAAAATTTCTGTACTGGGCTTTGTCAGTAATTACGCTTCCTCCCAGTTTGATAAGTATCATGTGTTTACCTGTATTGGCTGATGGTTTTAAGATTTGTTGCATAGTTATGATATACTGATGGAAAACGACTAAGCATTTTATTCAAAGGCGGTTATGCCTCTATATGAAGCATAAGATACCTATCGTGGCGCTGGTCGCCGTACTGGTAGCACTTTTAGCAACGCCGATGTTAGTGCCTGAAGTTCAGGCGATACCAAACGCGGGTGAAATGGAACTTCTTTTCGAAGGACTCCCTGTTATAGACGATCCGAACCACCCCGATTATAATCCAATTAAGTTGAACGCGGGCGAGGAAGTAGTAGTCAGGGTGATTATAATCAACGCTTCCCTCGTCGATTGGAGCGTGACTCTGAATGCGAAGGATTCAGGAAATGTAAATTACATAGGCGAACCTCAGACTAAATCTATCGAAGCATCTGGCAATGATTATGTGGATATGAAATTCTTTACTAACAAATTTACGCGTGAGGGCGTAGGCGATCTGGTTATCACGATGCGCGTCATTGGAGACGGTATAGGAAACACAATAACTCAGGATGTTCACTTTGAGATCAATTCTAGCCTTTCTTCATCTGGTAATTTCAATAAGATAATGGGAGTTATTCCGAACACGTTATCCGACCCTTTTGACAGACCTATTGCATCAGCGATCATTACAATGGCAATATGGTTCTTGATAGCTATATTAACGATAAAAGTAATAATTCCTGGAATAATACATTTCCCTTTAAGGGGCCGTAAGGCAATAAACAGGGCTAATGTAAAATCCGCTCGTAAAATGATATTCTCTGTTGTTATCATATTCGGTGTGTACGAGTCATTGAAAGTAATTGGCGCATCCGAGTACGTGATCGATTTCTCGGGAAGGGTAGCTGCCATACTGTATGTCTTTTTGGGTGCATTGTTACTATGGGAAATTTATCGCGTAGTTGTAGAACATGTGTTCTCTCGAAGAGGGCCGGATGGCGGTGCGGGAGCAGTAGACCAAACACTCATTCCATTGTTCAATATGATAGGTAAGATAATCTTAGTAACGATAGCTGTCGCAATCATATTCTCTCTACTTGGGGCAGATCTAGTTGGTATCGTTGCAGGCGCTGGTATTGCTGGTCTTGCTTTATCGTTAGGAGCGCAGAGCATGCTCAGGCAGTTCTTTAGCGGTATTACTTTACTGACCACTCGTCCGTTCAAGGAAGGCGATTTTGTAAAAATCGATAATTCTGTCGAACTAAAGGTTCAGAAAGTTGGGATCATGACAACTTGGTTCAAGACCCCTTGGAACGAGGAGATCATAACCATGCCTAATGACAAAGTTGCATCAAGCTATATCACCAACATGACAGGCGAGAATCTAATCTACAGATTCAACTTGTTCTTGGAAGTAACCCGCGATGCGGATATTACGTTAGCTAAGAAATTACTTACGGATGCAGCCATGGAACACTCGGAGATAATTAAGGACGGAACGGTTTCTATGCCCTACGCGCGTGCTACGGACATTACTCCATCTGGCATAAAACTTAGGCTGGCCGCATTCGTTTATAATTATGAGGATTCGTGGGGTATCGAAGCGTCCCTAAGGGAACGTGCGCTTAAGGATTTCAAAGCAAACGGTATACAAATGGCATACCAGAGGATCGATGTTAGGACAGAACCTAACGAAAAGATAGATTACGACCTTTAACGTCATGTTAAATAATTAAACCTTTTACGATAATTTTTTATTTCAACAACGTGATAATTTATGACTGGGTCTTATCAATAATAATATTTTTTATTAAATGATACGCCTTATTCATTCACCTATTTTAATCATAATTTTATTATCTGGAACATAGTTCCGATGTGAGGTTGTAAAATAACTAAACCTTTATCAAAAGGTGGCTTATGCGCTCTTATGAAGCGTAAAATACCAATTATGGCATTAATTGCTATATTTGTCACACTTTTAGCGGCCCCTATGTTAGTACCTGAAGCTCAGGCAATAACTAATACAGGTGAAATAAAATCGTATTTCAATGGGGCCCCTGTAGACATAAATGAAAATCCGATCTTAATAGATGCTGGGGGCGAAGTGGAAGTTATGTTCGTCATATCTAATACGTCAGCCACCGATGATTGGTTTGTTGTTTTCAAAGCAATAAACTCCGATAACGTAAATTTAAAAAATATAAGCTACGAGGATACGACCTACGATCGTAATAACTTACCATTACATTTAGATAATTCAGTTAAAGAACCTGCTGTGGTTTGGGTTACCTTCTTTACAGATAAGTTTACGCGCGAGGGTTCCGAGAATTTGGAGTTAGAATTACATGTTGACGATGGTGTTACAAAATACATAATAAACGAGGCTATCAACTTCAACATTAGTTCAAATCTTTCTGCAGCTGGTAATTTCAATAAGATTATGGGTGTTGTGCCCAACGTATTGCCTGAACCCTTCGATGGACCCACGGCATCAGCTATTTTTACGCTGGCTATATGGTTCTTAATCGCCATATTGATTATTAAAGTTGTAATTCCCGCAATAATATTTTTACCTATGAGGGGTAGAAAAAAGGTAAACAAAACTGATGAAGTAAAATCTGCTTACAAGATGATATTCATCGTAGTGATCATCTATGGTTTATACGAAACTCTAAAGGTTCTGGGTGCGTCTGAATATATTATTGATTTCTCAGGAAGAATCGCTGGTGTTCTGTATGTACTATTAGGCGCGTTAATAACATGGGAAATTTATATTGTGGCCGTAGAGCATCTATTTTCTCGAAGAGGGCCAGACGGTGGGCCTGGAGCAGTAGATCAGACGCTTATCCCCTTGTTTAACATGATAGGAAAAATCATCATAGGCACAATTGCCATCGCTGTTGTATTCTCCGTATTAGGGGCTGATCTAGTCGGTATCGTTGCAGGTGCTGGTATTGCTGGTCTTGCTTTATCGTTAGGAGCTCAGAGCATGCTCAGGCAGTTCTTCAGTGGCATTACATTACTGACAACTCGTCCGTTCAAGGAGGGTGACTTAGTAATTATAGGCGATTCTATCGAACTTAAAGTTCAAAAGGTAGGAATCATGACCACATGGTTCAAGACTCCTTGGAACGAGGTAGTAATATCTATGCCAAACGACAAAGTTGCATCTAGTAATATTTCTAACATGACAGGCGAGAATCTATTTTACAGATTCAACCTATTCCTGGAGATATCTCGTGATGCAAATATTACGTTAGCTAAGAAATTACTTGAAGATGCAGCTATGGAACACCCAGAAGTTATCAAGGATGGAACGGTCTTCATGCCATTCGCTCGGGCTATGGACGTCACCGACTCTGGTATAATGATCAGGCTAGCTGCATTCGCCTACAATTACGAAGATTCTTGGGGTGTTGAGGCAGCTCTAAGAGAACGTGCACTCAAGGATTTCAAAGCAAATGGTATACGCATGGCATACAACAGGATCGATATTAGGACGGACCCTACCAGCAAGGTAGATTACGATCTGTGATGTAATAGCCAGACAATTAAACCTTTTACAATATCAATTTTTATTTTTCAGATATTATAATTTATTTCAATCTAATAA
>CAYIZM010000057.1:0-4562 GCA_964368015.1 uncultured Methanomassiliicoccales archaeon | reverse complement strand
ATACAACGTTGATCTAAATTAAAGAACGCTTGTTCAGGACTATGATAGACTACTGGCTCTATTGTAATATTATCTAAAAATAGTAAATCGTTACGCATCAAAGAGATCTTTTTTCCGTCATCGCAAAGTTGGAATTCCCCGTCATCGTAACTTACTGCTTTTTTCACTCTGGAACCTTGAAACGAGAACACTGCTGAAGATGTGCCAGCTCCAGGTCCTGCAGTTGAACGAGATAGCCTATAAGGAAGAATGTAACTCTCAGGAAGACATACTTTGCCTCCTAATACGAGTTCAGATTTTTTACGTGCGATCAGATCTTTTTCCATTTGACCCCGTCTCCAGAATCTTCTAAATGTACGTTGGCTTCTCCTAGCCTATCACGTATCATATCCGATAGGTCGTAAGCTTTACGTTTTCGTAACTCGGCTCTGAGGTCGATAAGTATCTGCATAACAGAATCAAATGTACCGTCGTCTTCATTAGAATTTTCAGGGAATATTCCTAATATTCCATTGAATTCGTTCAAAAGATCAACGAATCGTTGTGCACCCTCTTTGCTAAGTGTCCCGTTTGCCATAGATGTATTTGTGATCCTTGCAAGCTGGAACATTTCTTCAATAGCGGCCCGAGTGTTAAAATCGTCGTTCATGGCTTCCATGAACTTGCTTCTATGCTTCTCGATAACGTCACAAACATCACCATCGCCGATCGGGCCATGTTTAATGTAAGCTTGAAGGTCGGTGTAGTTATTGGTAAGTCTTTCTAATGAGGTTCTAGCTTCTATCAGCATATCCTCGCTGTAAATCAGCGGGCTCATATAATGAGTATTCAAGAAATAGAATCTTATTATGTACTGATCGTATTTTTCAGCGACATCCCTCACCCTGAAGAAATTGCCTAATGATTTAGACATTTTTTCTCCTTGTACCTGGAGCATCCCGTTATGCATCCAATATTTCGACAATGGTTTTCCTGTTACAGCTTCGGTCTGCAATATCTCATTCTCGTGATGGGGGAATATTAGGTCGTTGCCACCACCGTGTATATCTATCTCATCTCCAAGATATTTGCGGATCATCGCAGAACATTCAATGTGCCAGCCCGGACGTCCTTTGCCCCAAGGTGAGTCCCAAGAGATCTCTCCAGGCTTGGCGGCTTTCCATAATGCAAAGTCCATAGGATTCTTTTTTTGATCATTTAATGCAATACGACCAGAAGATTCCATATTTTCTAACTTCTGTTTCGTCAATCTTCCGTAGTCTTTTACTTTGTCTACCGAGAAGTATACGCTGCCGTCTTCAGTGGAATATCCAAAATCGTTGTCTATTATCGCTTTGACCATTTCGATTATCGATGGCATCTCTTCGCTGGCCTTTGGGTATAGATCTGCTTTCTGTATCCCAAGTTTTTCCATATCCTCGAAATAATGTTTTATGTAACGAGACGAGATCTCCAAAGCATCTACTCCCTCGTTCGCTGCACAGTTTATTATTTTATCGTCAACGTCTGTAAAATTTGTTAGATATGTAACTTCGTAGCCGTAATGTCTAAGATATCTTACGATCACGTCAAAGACGATCATGCTACGAGCGTGTCCCATATGGATGTCGTCGTAAACGGTCACGCCGCATACGTACATCTTTACTTTTCCCTGTTCGTGTGGAACGAATACCTCTTTCTTTCCTGTTAAAGTGTTCTTGATCAGTATAGACATCGAATCGAACCTCTATCTCTTAACTTATAGATAAATCGAAGTAGGTCAGTCTTTTAAGGATTGCCTAATTTCTTCTATTTCCTTTCTTAAACAATCGATCTCTGATTTGAGTTCGTTGTAACTTTCCTTGACGGGATCGGGTAGTGCATCATGTCGCAGTTCATCCTCGTCTTTTGCAACTCCTGCTTTTCTAATTATTTTACCTGGTACGCCTACTACGGTGCATCCGTTAGGTACATCTTTTAGAACCACCGAACCAGCTCCTATCCGTACTCGGTCGCCGATCTTTATATCTCCTAGTACGGTGGCGTTCGCTCCGATGACCACATGATTTCCTACCGTTGGATGTCTCTTCCCTTTTGAGAACGAAACTCCGCCTAACGTAACACCTTGGTAGATGACCACATCGTCACCAACAATGGCAGTCTCACCGATGACCACGCCAGTGGCGTGATCGATGAAGAATCTCTTTCCAATTACTGCTCGGGGATGAATATCGCATCCTGTAAGCTGATGAGCCCGATAATTTATTTCTCTGGCTTCTTTCTTTTTGCCTTGGGTCCAGAGGTCATGACTTTCTCTGTACATAGAGACGGCGTGAAGACCCGTGTGGTACTTTATGGCGTCTTCCTCGTCGATAATAGCGGGGTCGAGCTCCATTGTCGCTGCTAGGTCTTCAGGGTCTATTTTCATAGTACATCATTAGTGATTATCTTATTTATTTGTCCCCGAAGATTATTGTTCGAAATCAACATCAGCATCTTCCGAGAAATTAGCAGAAGGACATGGGCCAAAACATTCCCTGCAGTATATGCATTCATCTTCATGGATCTGTACTTTTCCGTCTTTCATGTACAGTGCGCCAGGTCTACATCTTGCTGCACATAGACCGCATCCTACGCACTGTTCTGCTCTTACTACGATCTGCCAAGCATGGTCCATCTGTCTCTTGGCATCGTTTTCAGCTCCGGCTTTGGATGTTATCACTCCGTCCCGGTATATCGTTACGTAATTCGCAGAGATGTATTCTCCATCTGGGTCTTCTTCAACTACCCAGCCTAACGCAGGACTGAACGACTTGATCTTTTTTATGTCGATAGGCCTTGAAAGTGCTGCTTCGATACTGTATCCTATTGTACAAGGCGAATATCCGTCTTGGATCTTGATCCTAAGCGGACCACCTTCTTCCGAGGATGCACGTCTTGTAAGATCCGAAACATTCTTCCCGGATACTCTTTCGACTTCTTCCCGCATAGATGCCGGAGCGTTCTTCCATCTCCATAGTCCGAATCTTTTCCATTCAGGCGGTAGATCGTTATTTTTAGCGTACTCGTCCAAAAAGTTATCCCATTCTGTATATCGTTCACTTTTTCCTTCTATAGAATCGAATTCCGCAAGATCTGATGCAGGACAAAGGAAACATCCTATTCTATCCAATCCTCGGGTGTACCACACGTTGAAAGGCTCCTTTTTACTGAAAATATACATCCAGATATGTAAAGCAGTCCAGTTTTGAATGGGGGAAGCACCTAATTGACCAGGCGTCCAAGGATTTTTCCAAACTCGAGGTTTAGCCTTCCTAGCTTCGGATTCGTATTTTCTCTGTCCTATAAATGAAAGTACGCCGTTAGGAAAGTTCTTGTTGATCGCATTAACAGTAGGTCCTAATTTGTTAGTTTTACAGCACCATCTGTAATCCTTAGCAGGAGGTCCAAAGTGTACAAGGTTCCCAAAGAACGCATCCGTTGGTGCTTTTTCTTCTATTAGTTCTAGTCCATGTCTTTTAACAGTATCATGAACAAATTGAACGGTCTCATCGAACTCTAATCCAGTATCTATGAAAAGAACTGGAAGTTTTAGACCAGCATCCATTGTTAATAGTAATGTAGCCTGGCTATCTTTTCCTCCCGAAAAAGATACGATAGCAGGAAGTTGGTTTCTTTCTATTGTGTTCTTAATGAATCCTACAGCTTCATTAACCCTTTTGTTAATTACTTCTGTATTGGCTTCAACAACTTGGTCCCAAGTATATTTTTGAGGACGTTCAAGTTTTTCTTCAGGTTTATACCATCTTGGTTTTACTGCTGCTCCTCGTCCGCCGACCATCTCGGATGCGGGCATCCTGGCACTTCCTGCAGCGATAATTGTTCCGTCCTTTGTTATGATGACGACTTCGTCACCTAACATAACATCAGGATGTACCGAAGTTACGCCGGGAGCCATAAGATTTTTACTGTCTTGTACGTATTTTACCGCACCATCGTCACACACGACGAAACCTTTACTTATGATATTCTTTAGGCGCATAGCACCTTGCATTCTAAGGATGCCTCTCCATCCATATCCTAGATCGAATCTCATTGTTGCTACTACGGTACCATCACAAACGACCTCGTCCATGTGATCCAGTCCCGGAACTTTGTTTAAAATAACGATATGACCTTCTGGAAGTACAGCTTTTCCAGAACCTTCGCCGTATGTGTCGTCTAAGATATTCCGTATCCTTTGAATATCTTGATCGAAAGCCGGCCTACAATCTGCTGGAGGTGTCAATATTACCTCGTCTGTCTCAGAGCCACAAACAGAACACTCTTTACTCTCTAATATCGGAAGATTACATTCACCGCACCATCTTAGGTGATTCTTTCCAAGTCTTACGGCCGCCATATTACTATCCAGTACAGCGAACGTATTAATTTACTTTTATTCTATACGTTATTATAATTGACGTTAAGCGATCAAAAATAATAAAAATAGTTGATTCGCCATCGATTAAATATTAAAAATAATATACATTATTTAATGTATATTATTGTACATCAATGTATATAAATTCAAATACTATAAC
>CAYIZM010000056.1:0-4695 GCA_964368015.1 uncultured Methanomassiliicoccales archaeon | reverse complement strand
AACAAAGGATTCGAAGTGTGCGTAAGAAAAAATTACATTCCTAGTAAAGAGGCCCAACGACTTCACGCATTTGAGACGCTAAGCGGAGGCATATCTCGTAAAGCCAACAAAGCGGCGTGTTATTCCGCTAGAGAGTATGGACTTGGAATAACAGGAGGTACCGACGGACATCTTCTTTCAGAACTTGGTAACGTTGTAACAGTTTCTGATTCCACGGACCTTGATGGTTTTCTAAATAACATAGAGAAGAAACGCAACAGCGTAATAGGAAGGGAAAAGAATTTTCCCACTAAGGCAGTCATGGGATTGGCGTCTCTCACAGAGTTCTGTAGACATACGCCTTCTGTAGGGTTCGTACAACTCGATCAAACGATAAAGAATCTCAAGAGAAGTCTGAATCCCCCTGCTGATAATGACTCAGAGTTGGCTGGCAGTAAGTCTGAAGAACGAGACCTTGAATGAATCCCTCAAGTTTTTATTATTAAATTTAGCTATTGTGTATTCTTCACTACGTTCCAAATCCTTCATAAACGCCTCGGAAAGATTTTGTCCAACTTTATGCGAGTAGATCATCGGGTTCGTTTCGAAGTTAAGTTTCATGCTTCTTTCGTCCAAATTTGCAGAGCCTACGGAACAATAGTACGAATCGGCAACTATAGCCTTCGAATGGATAAATCCATTTTTGTAATGATACACTCTAACGCCGGCACTCATCAATTGGTTCGCATAATAGAGGTTCGTCCAATAAACAAAAGGATGATCCGGTTTATCAGGTATGATTATACGAACGTCTACGCCGGACATTGCAGCGATCTTCAAAGCAGATAATGTCGCCTCATCAGGAACAAGATATGGTGTATGAATGTACAAGGTCTTTCTACAACGGATGAACAACATCATGTATTGAGCGTGTATCGGACTATTTTCTATGACGTCAGGGCCTCCAGATATTATCTGAACGATCTCGTCCCCGTTTCCAGGAATATTTCTATAGAATTTTTCCTCTACGGTAAGATCTATTTTTGTAGCGTATCTCCAGTCAGTAAGGAATCTAGCCTGCAGGCCGTTCACGGCACCTCCGTCGATCCTGACGCTGGTATCTCTCCAGTGTCCCAAGGGACCAAGTCCAAAATACTCTTTTCCGAAGTTGTGGCCTCCGGTCCATCCGATCTTACTGTCCACGATCATCATCTTACGATGATTACGATTGTTCTTACGAGGGGACAGAAAACATGTGGCACGGCTGTGGAAGAGTGTGAACATTCCTCCTGCTTCTACAAATTTTTTCATAGCTTTCTTAGGACCCTTGCCAAATCCGAAGGCATCGCACATAACGCGAACTTCAACTCCCTCTTTCACTTTTTTAGTGAACAGGTTGAACAGACCATCGCCCAATTCATCATTCCTTATGATGTAAAATTCAAAGTTGATCGTTTCCTTTGCGTTTCTTATGTCTTTGAACATGTCCCTAAAATAAAGGTGACCGTCCGTGTATACCTTTACATCATTATCGTCCGTATAACTATGGCTGATGTTCAGCATCGTTCTAATGAACTCACTATTTCCAGGATGTATTTTTTCAAGAGTCTGGCTATTCATTCTTAGAAGCATTTCTTGATTTTTTACTCTTTCTCTTACACGTACGTCATCATGGGCTTTGGATTTGAACGCAAACTTGGAATAGAAAGTTTGCCCGAAGAATAGATAAAGTAAAAAGCCAAAAAGTGGGAACACCAACATAACCAATACCCAGAGGAGGATCGTGTTAGGGTTTGCACGTTCCCAGAAGATCATCGCAATTATCATAATCATGTTTATAGGGATTACGAACAGAGAGATATCTCCAGTTAAACTTCCAGTTATATATTGACCTGGAATAGAATAGTCGAACATTATTTTTCACCTATTACCTTAGCAGGATTGCCTGCTACGGTTTTTCCTGCAGGTACGTCTTTGGTAACTATGGATCCAGCGCCTACTATGGCGCCTTTTCCTATTGTGACTCCAGGTAGTATAGTTGCATCTGCGCCGATCCAAACATCATCTTCAATCACAACAGGTTTGGAGATAGTACCTACTCTACGTCTTTTAATCGGGTCTCGGGAGTGGTTAGGTGTCACTATGGTAACGTTAGGTCCGATCATTACAAAATCTCCTATCGTTATAATATTCGAGTCTAAGAAAAAGCAATTACTGTTGATCAAAACATGTTTTCCTAATTTAATATTGAATCCTATATCGCATCGAAAAGGCGGATAGATAACGGTTTCCGAGTCAATATCACAAGATAACAATTTTGCAAGTATCTCTCTTAGCTCGTCAGATGTTCTGTATTTCGATTCGTTATATTCCATACAGATGGCTCTGGCATTTTCTAAAGCCTCTAAAAATTCTCCGTATCCTGGAACATCGTCGTTTACCTCTTTTTCAGCGTAAACCTTTCCAAAAAAACTATCGGGGGAGAACTTATTTTGCATCATTGAAGTAATGTATTGGCCATTTAATGATTATTGTGACGATCAAACATCTTTACAAGGATCATTTTATCACTCTATAGATAATAAGAAGCCTATTCTTTCGTAATTTATAAGTATTGTAAATCGGATTACCAGGAGGAGTGATTTTCATCACAAATGAACCTATAGAAATTATCAACCTCGTAAAGAAGTATGGTGATTTTTCTGCAGTAGATAATCTTAATCTAAATATCAAAAAGAATAGTTTCACGGGGCTTCTAGGTCCGAATGGTGCAGGAAAGAGCACCACTTTAAAAATGTTAACTCATCTTATAGATGCGACATCAGGCGAGGCTTACATAAACGGCATAGATGTGACAAAAGACCCCAAGTCCGCATTGACCGGAGTTGGAACTGTCGTTGAAACTCCCGAATTCTATACTTATCTTACTCCCGTGGAGACTTTCGAACTAATTGGACAAATAATCGGTCTGAGTTCTGAATCGATCTCTGCAGAAACGTCCTCGATCCTTGAAACTGTCAAGATGACAGAATGGAAAGACAAGAAAATAGGCACGTTCTCTAAGGGAATGAGGCAGAGAATAGCTTTAGGCCAAGCGTTCCTTGGTGATCCCAGTATAATCATACTTGACGAACCTACCTCAGGTCTAGACCCAAGGGGAATGGCGGAAATGCGTCAGGTTCTAAAAAACATTAGGCAAGGAAGGGATGTTACCGTTGTTATGAGTTCACATATGCTTCATGAGGTCAGTGATCTATGCGATCATGTGGCACTTTTGAATCACGGGAAGCTCATTCTTGATGACACTATCGACGCAGTAACATCAGATGCTGGCTTTAGGCAGATCGTAATTAAATTGAACCATAGTCCAACACAACAGGACATATCTTTGGTGACTTCGATATCTGATGTTGTTTCAGCATCCATACTTGGCAACGACATAGAGGCCGTGGTTTCCTCGGAGGCTGCTCGTAGTTCTGAATTTTTCAAACACATAAGTGAATTAGGGATCGGGGCATACAATCTTTATGAAAATGAATCACTTGAGGCAAAATACCTCAGTCTTATCAAGGAGTCCAGATAAACATGTCTGAAACTACTAAAAAGACGAAGAGGAACATAAGCATCACAAAGGATGACATGAGACAAGTTCTCGTTATAGGCGGAAACGAGATGCGTAAGTTCTTTAGAGGAAGGAAAATTCTTCTCCTCGTAATACTTGCCGCGTTGTTCCTTACGATTGATATTGTTTTGACTGTATTATATCCTAATAAGTTCGACCCAGCAAATTCTGAATTCATGGGGATTTTAATCATTGTTTTAAATTCTATGTGGGTGCCCCTTATTGCGTTACTGGGCGCTGTTCTTTTCGCGTCATACACAATAGTGTCGGAATTTGAGGAAAGGACATACCTTCTGCTCTTCACAAGACCTGTAAAGAAGACTACAATATTTGTAGGGAAGTTCTTGGCAAGTTATCTGATTACATTGCTCATAATCCTGTTATACTATTGTATCGCAATCGGTCACGCACTCGCATTTGGGGAACAGATCGATTCTAAAACGTTAGCCTCCATTGGATTTACAATGGCATACATATTTGCAGTATCTGGCTTGGCCATGTTGTTCAGCTGCATTTCCAAGAAAGGCAGCATATCCGCATTAATGACGTTCTTTTTAGTCTCTATGGTGCCTGTTATGATCACCGTTATCTTGACGCTCGCGTTATCTCTCGGTCCTGGTGAGGCTCCTTGGTACATACTAGATGAAGCTGCAAATAGTATTTCGTCAGTTTTGAGCTCTAACATAATGATATCTCAGCCACTGATAACGTTCTTCATCTGGGGAATAATTCCTTTGATCGCAGGATGGATAATATTCCTTAAAAGAGAAGCATAAACCCTTTCCATCAAAACTTTTTCAATAATCTCTTTAAATTAACATACAAAAATCGTAAGGTTATTTAATGAAAAACAATATTGTGTTTCTACGGTCTAGATGTATAGCCGTATTCGGAGAATAGAGTTTTGTCTAAAATCCTGATAGCAACTGATGGTAGCAAGGTCGGCGAAGAAATGATGCATTACGCCCTCGACCTAGCATCCGCATTAAAATTAGAAGTCTTTGTGATCTATGTTAGTGATGAACCTTTGAAAGAAGGAGATCATGAACCGACTCTCGGAGAACTTGCTGTACAACAAGCAGTCGAAGAAGCTA
>CAYIZM010000055.1:0-5474 GCA_964368015.1 uncultured Methanomassiliicoccales archaeon | reverse complement strand
TATTGTCCCAAAAGGACCCGCGAGTTCGAATCTCGCCCTCCACGCTCTTTTTACTATTTATTTTCTGTAAGATAGATTTTAATTTTTTTGAGATCGGACGATTTCATAAGAGAAAATGCACCTTTTATCCTTCGTCATAGTATTCTATTATAGAGATCGAAAAAAATAACTCTGTTTCCTGATTACTATAGTATAATGGGAATGACGAAATAAAGGCAAAATGAATTAATCTATCTAACGATTGCACTTTATGAGATTCCTAGTCATAACTGACTTTCATCAGAAGCGCTCGAGACTTGATCTGATCAACTCGAGGATACGTGAATACAAACCTGATTTCACACTTTTCTTAGGAGATGTTACTGATATGGGCACCGGAGAGGATGCTACAAACATAATCAAAGACATCAATTCCGACGTGTATGTGATTCCAGGAAACTGCGATCCGAGAGATATGCCGATAAAGATCACGGAAGTAGGCCATGATATGCATGGTAAAGGTGCTGTTATAGAGGATCAATATTTTGCTGGGCTTGGAGGTTCCAATATTACGATCTTCGATACGCCTTTCGAACTTACAGAAAATCAGCTATATAACGGCTTAAAACCCATATCGAAAAAAGGTATGGTGCTGATGACGCACGTTCCATCCTATGGGACGCTTGATACTATTCCTTCAGGACAGAACGTCGGCAGTAAATCTGTAAAAAGGATAGTAGATGAATTCCGCCCGATCGTTGCATTATCTGGACATGTTCACGAAGCTATCGGAGCTATTGAACGAGATGGAACCTTATTTGTGAATCCTGGACCTGCCAGAGAAGGATATTGTGCCATTATAAGCATTGAGAATGGGAAGGCTAAAGCGACATTACTAGGGCCTAAAGATTGAACATCATCACAAAACCTTTTATAGGGTATCCTGTGTAGTGAGTTTGATTAAAATGGCACTTTGGCAGGGTAAATCCAAAAGAACATCATCCGGCGGCAGGCGCGTCCTATGCGCTGGAAAGAGAAAATTCGAGATCGGCAGAGAGAAACAGTTCACCCGTATCGGTAAACAGTCAGCTAAGGCTTACCGCGGAATGGGTGGAAACTTTAAGATGGGCGTCCTTGTTGCAGAATTTGCAAACGTTATCGATAAATCAACTAACGTTGCAAAGAAGGTCAAGATCGTCACCGTTAAAGTAAATCCTGCTGACCCCAACTACGTTCAGCGTAACATCCTAAACAAAGGTGCGACCATATCCACCGAAGCCGGTGACGCAATAGTCACTTCGAGGCCTGGGCAGGATGGGGTCATTAACGCGGTACTTATCTAATACCATTAATGTAAACAGGCCGCCGAATACGGCGGCCTTTACCTGCCTATTCTACAATTAGTTTTAATCGTATCATGTGATACGTGTTCATTATGGCCTACGATGAGGACAACGCCATTGTATTATGGCCGGAATATTTTGATAGTGAAAGGACCCGTGCAGAGGGAAGAAGACTACCTAGATCACTATGCGTTAAAAATCCAGATTTAGATATTATTGCTAAAGGTGCTATGATCTTAGATCTTGAATACCGTATCTTAGAGGACAAATCCTTTCCAGGTAATGCTAATGCCAAGAAAGGCTGCGTTCGTGTAGAGAAAGGTAAATTGATAAAAACGGAAATTCTTCCGCGTATCGGAGAGATACTTGTTAAAAATCAAAAGTGATTTAGATGATACCTTTATCAGAATCTCGTATCCTCGATATTAACTCTGAATCATTAGGTGTAGACACTTTCACACTGATGAATAACGCAGGCGCAGCGTTGGTCAAAGTTCTAAAGCAACATACAGGCAAGAGATTCCTGTTCGTATGTGGTTCTGGTAATAACGGAGGGGATGGTTTCGCAGCAGCAGGTAAAATGGTCGATGAAAACATTACAATATGTTTACTGGGACTTCCGTCCTCCATACATTCAGAGGCGTCCAATAAGTATTATTCAGAACTTACTTGCCCTATAATTCAAATTAATGATCTAAATATTGATGAATTCGATGTACTTGTGGACTGTGCTTTAGGATCGGGGATCTCCGGAAAACTACGTGGGCCCTATCTTACATTTGTTATGCTGGCACTATCTTTTGAAGGATTTATTGTATCTGCAGACATACCTACAGGACTTGGATGCACTAACCAAATAATTCCAGACGTAACTGTAACATTCCATGATGTTAAAGAAGGGATGACCGCTGAAAACTCTGGAAAGATAATCATAGCTGACATAGGGATCCCAGAATCTGCAGAGAAGATCGTAGGTCCTGGAGACATGTTAAGATATCCGATACCTCGAAAAGACAGTCATAAGGGTTGTAACGGGCGTATTTTAATAATTGGAGGAGGGCCGTACTATGGAGCTCCTGCAATGTCGGGCCTTGCTGCCATGCGTGTAGGTGCAGATCTTGTTAATATCGCAGTTCCAGATAATATTTCACGGGTTGTCGCATCGTATTCTCCAACGTTTATTGTATCTTCACTTAGCGGAGAAAATGATGCTGTCAGTAAATGTAAGATCCTACGTCCTAAACATATACCGCATCTTCTGAAAATTTCAAAAAATTACGATGCAGTGCTTATCGGTCCTGGCCTAGGGATAGATGAGGATACTGTAAAAGCAATTAACGACTTTGTATCAAATTGTAAAATTCCGATGGTCATTGATGCTGACGCAATAAATGCCATAGGTTTAGGATTTATATCGAACGTGCCAACAATATTTACTCCTCATAGAGGCGAATTCATTAATCTAGGGGGATGTGACGCTTTTGAACAATCAAATGTATGTGCTCTTGCGACTTCTATGAAATCAATAGTTTTGCTTAAAGGTGAGACGGATGTGATATCTAACGGCGAACGTGTGAGAATAAACACTACTGGAACTTCCGCAATGACTACTGCAGGTACAGGAGATGTTCTTGCCGGTATAGTTACGGGGCTTCTTTCAAAGGGAATGGAAGCCTTTGACGCTGCGTGCCTAGGAGCATATATTTGCGGTAAGGCAGGAGAGCATGGGTTTGAAAAGAGATCCTATGGTATGATAGCTACCGATGTTATAGACAACGTTCCAGTTGTTCTGAACGAAGGACTTAGGTAATAATAATGAATATTCAGCCTGTAAGCGGTATACCTGCCCTTCGTTATGATAGGAAGCTTATCATCGGGGATCTTCACATAGGAGTCGAATCACATCTTGGATCTAAAGGATTTCACTTAGTATCCAAAACCTGGGATATGTTCGATTCTATCATTGATATCTCTGAAGAATGTGACCGCCTTATCGTTCTTGGAGATATAAAAGACTCCGTGCCTGGCACATCTAAACAGGAATATAGGGAGATCCCCGATTTCTTTGATAAACTCCTTGATCATTTTGATGACATTGATGTGGTTCGTGGGAACCATGATACGAATATAGAAGAATTTTTACCAGGTAGAGTTAGGATCCGTCCTGCTTCCGGTCTAAAGATAGGAAAAGTCGGATTCATACATGGGCATACCTGGCCTTCCGAAGATATAATGGACAGCGATACGCTGATCATGGCCCATAATCATCCTGCTGTGATGTTCCGTGACGGCGTCGGGAAAATTACAACAGAACCTTGTTGGATGCGTGGAAAGTTTGCTGATGGCGTATTTGAAAGATATAGTAAACTTCCGAAGGAGTTCATCGTAGTACCTGCATTCAATCGTATGCTTGGCGGTTCTCCCGTCAACATAAACGGAGAGAAACTGTTAGGTCCGTTGCTTAACAGCGACCTACTGGACATCGATAATGCTCGCATCTATCTGTTGGATAGTATGAATCTTGGTAGACGTAAAGATATTCTTTTAACTGGACGGGATCGCTCCCGCTGGAAGAAATAAATTGAAAAAGTAAAAAGTTTAAGTTGGAGGGGTCTCCCCCTCCGGTTTTACACTCAGTCGCGGCTGACGCTGTCGAGCAGTGAACCATCAGCGCGTATGATGTCCGCTGTCATCGGCATCTGTCCGGGCAAGCTGTGGGTAGCACAAGAGTTGCAGGGGTCATATGCCCTGAAAGCCATCTCTACCATGTTCAGCAGACCAGGAGAAACCTCGAAGTTCTTGATCAAACCCTTTGCTACCTTGGCAATGTCACAATTAATTGGTCCATTGTTGTTGGTAGTTCCGACTATCAAGTTACACCTGGTAACGATTCCATCTTCGTCACAGTCGTAGTCGTGGAAGAGTATTCCTCTTGGAGCCTCGACGATACCAACACCACGTCCCCCAGGCTGGAGGTCGTGTCTCTTGATGTTCGGGTCCATGAGCTTGTCATCCTGCAACGATCTGACACACTTCTCTGCAGCGTAGATCATTTCGATGATCCTTGCCCAGTGAGTTACAAGTGTGTGCTGTACAGGTCCGTTTATTCCAAGGTCCTTGAAGAATCCCTGGTAATACTCGAATTCTGCCTGTGCAAGTGGTGTGGAGATGCTCTTCGCAACGTTCAACCTGGCCAAAGGAGCAGCGCGGTACAGACCGCTTTCTGGACCTGCTTCCATTCCCTTGTATCCAACATTCTTGAGGAAGGGGAACTTCTGGTAGGTCCACTCTTCAGATGCTTCGGAAATGTGGTCAAGATAGTCATCGGTCATGAATCTTGCATACTCTCCGCCTTTCTGATCTACAACCCTTATAGGTCCATCGTGGAACTCAAGTTGGTTCTTCTCGTTGACGAGACCCATGTGATAGGTTTCGTTGTAGTAGAGATCGGTGTTAGTGATTATGTCCACATAATCCTGATTTCCAAGAACTACGTCCTTGAAGACCTTCATTGTGGTCTGGGAGAAATCAACAAGATCGTGTGCCATAGCCTCTAACTCTTTCTGCTCTTCAGCGTTTATAGGCTTGGTGACTCCACCGGGGACCGACATCACAGGGTGAGTGGCCTTTCCGCCTATTATTGCCTGGATCTTCTGTGCCTTGGCACGGGTCTCTAGGACCGCGCCTCCAAGTTCAAGTCCAACGCGATCGACTACGCCGAGAACGTTCCTCTCTGCTGCTGGTGCACCAGGTCCACAGACGAAGTCCGCGGACGCAAGAGCATAGAAGTGAGCGATGTGACTGTGTACGAAGTGAGCATGGAAGAATGCATCCCTTATGGTGAACGCAGCCTCGGTAGGTGTAGTGTTATAACACTCATCGGCTGCTTTGGATGCGGCCATGTGGTGCGCTCCAGGACAGACACCGCAAAGTCTTGCAGTGATCTGGTTCATCTCGGTAACACGCCTTCCTACGCAGAATCTTTCAAAGCCTCTCAGCTCTGGGGTCTGCCAGTATGCGTTCTTTACGTTTCCTTCATCGTTTAGGAATATCTCGATCTTACCGTGTCCTTCAAGACGGGTAATTGGATCGATCAAGATCCTCTTCTTGTCTGTTTTCTTCTTTTCATCCCAAATAATTGGTGCGGCCATC
>CAYIZM010000054.1:0-5514 GCA_964368015.1 uncultured Methanomassiliicoccales archaeon | reverse complement strand
TATTTCACGAGTCTTTCGTGCATCTGTCCCGCGGTATAGGGATCTAAAGTTCCAGTAGGCTCGTCGGCCAAAAGGAACAAAGGGTCTCGAGCGATCTGTCTTGCAAGGACCACTCTCTGTTTTTCTCCTCCGGATAAGTCTCTGGCGATATGCGTCGTCCTGTGGGTCATTCCCACGAACTCTAATATCTCAAGAGCTAAATTTGTCCTATCCTTGCCCTCTGCACGATCCCCTATAGCTTCGAAAAGATTCTCTATTACTGTTTTATCACCGAAAAGAGCAAACGTTCTCTGAAGCATAATGGCGATACGGTTCTTCAACTGACGTTTAAGAGGATTACTTTCTTTAAGTGCCCAATAATCAATAGTTAGCGTATCTGTATCGGACCCACATTTCGTACATGGTGTGCCCTCATATGGAAGATCAAGATTTTCACAATCAGCGCATTTATTAACTTTATATAAAACGCGACCCGAACTAGGAGCGTAGTCTTCGCTACCTCTCAACATCATGATCAGTACACTTTTACCTGCAGCACTTTTTCCAATAAGTCCGAGGGTCTTACCAGTTTGTATTGTGGCGCTCACATTATTTAGAACAATATTATTTCCGAATTTCTTTGAAACGTTCTCTATAATAATGAAGTCGACCGACTTTTTAGCCATGAATACCAAATGCCCCAGCGATATAAAATACACACGAACTTTAAAACGCATGATAATAGAATCCAGATGTTTTTATTGATTTTATTCTAGTAACTAAAACTTAACTATAAACGTAATTCAATCAATTAGTTTATTTATATGGATGAATGATACATCCATATGTTAACTCAAAATCGTAAAGGGGCGGGTGGACCCATCCCTAAATTTAGTGACTATCATGTATGGAAATCATTAGATTGTCTTGATAAAAATAAGCCTATCGGACGTAAAAAGCTCTCAAGCCTAATAGGCGTAGGAGAAGGCAGTACCAGAACTATACTAGGAATAATCCAGGACCACGGCCTAATAGATATTGATAAAAACGGCGTTTCGATCAACAAGAAAGGCCTGAGTTGCTATAATTCTATGTTTATGGAGATCAAACACCTAGACACAGGAGGGCTTACGATCGACGAATATGACTGTGTCGTTCGAATACCAAAATTAGCTCGTAACGTAAAGTATGGGTGTGAAGAGCGAGATACTGCGATAAAAGCAGGAGCCACTGGAGCCACGACATTGATCTGCAATAATGGTAAACTCGTGTTTCCAGGATCAGGATACCTTGTAGATCTGAATCTTAATCAACTTCTCTGGTCCAACACATCGATCCGTAACGAAGACGTTATCATCATCGGTACAGGACCAACCCCCGAAATAGCTGAAGAAGGCGCAGTAATGGCTGCCTTATCGCTTATGGGTGGACTGCAATTCGACAGAGAACTTAAAGACATATTAAGTCACAGAAGCACAGGGAACGAATTGATCTCCCTTGCTTTTGCGATACATGATCTAGTGGGCGGACTTCCCGTCTGTGCCAAAAGTCGCGACAATTTAGGGATCAGAATAGAGAATGGCATGGTCATAGACAATGCATACAGTGGTGAGGTCCTGGAAGAGGTCATAACCGTAGGAACTACAATTCGTAAAATCGCGACATCTGGACCATACAAAGGTATAAAGGTTATCGTAACCCCTATAGATTTGGACAACCGTGTTATCGCAGCCATAGGCGTGGTGGATATACGTTCCATGGCAGGCGTTAATAATTTAATTAGACTAAGTAGTGATGAAAATGAGTGAATGTAAAGTTACTATAAATGCAGGTGCCTGTAAGAGAATAACAACTATCAACGCAGTCGGAGACGATATGGGAGTTGTGACTATTACGCTTGATACTAATTGTGAATACCTACAGAAAATGGCCCTACACCTTGAACCGATAACCTCCTACATGGAAGTAGAGGCCCCTATCAATACCACCATTACATACAAACTGGCAACCGAGCACCTGCCTCATGCTGCCTGCCCTGTACCCTGTGGTATAATCAAGGCGATCGAAGTTGCAGGAGACCTTGGTCTTAAAAGAGATGTCTCGATGAAGATCGAGTGATGAAATACCTTTAAAATTGGAAATATTAAATGACACTAAATAGCGACGGCCCCGTAAAGCCTCTGGAGATCGTAAATGGACTCAGGGGCGTAGTCAAATGTTTTTACCTTGACGACGAAGTGATCGAGAAACTGAAAGAAGAAGAAGCCAAGGTCAAGTCCGCCGGCGGAAGCATCGATATGGAGAACACAGGGTTTTTAAAGGCTCTTGAAAGAAAACATGTGATGTGTGTTGTTAAGGATCCCAGGTTCAGGCCTCCTCCCGAGGCTACAGTAATTTTGATAGATTCCGCAGGAACTATGTTAGGGACCGAAGTATTTCCTTTTACAGCTAAAGAATATGAAGGCCGCGATGACGTGATCTGGCTCTCCGGAAGTTTTATTCTATTTTTGAAAGCACAAGGTACTGGAAGAGAAAAATTTATTCTCCCTCCAGTATCGTTTCCAGAACTTAATGAAAGCAATGGTTGTACTTCTGTGATCTCTTGTAGTCCGGCACCAACGTCTGATCTAATAATCAAGAATTATTACAAGTACGATGATGATCCACGTCTTGCTTCGATAGTCGTTGCATTCAACGATATCAATCAAGAGTGAAATTACCGCGCATGTCTTCGACCTTACGCGAAAGGTTGACCACATCCGTAACAGATGATATGTGACTGGTAAGTAGACCTGATGCAGTCTTGTTCAGCAATCCAAGTTTCACATCTAACGCATTGGCGACACTCTTGTCTATCTTGACTTTAAAGGAATTGATCCTCCAGACATCTAGATCTATTCCTATGTCAGCTATTGTACCGAGAGGTACAAGATCAGTAGATACGACTTTCTTACCGATTAGATTTCCAGCTCTCTCTAAGTCTTGAGTATCATCCACCAAGGCTTTCTGAAGCTGATCGCGTACCTCCGGTATTATGATCACATCATTTATTTCATAGGATCTAGCATTGAGCGAGAACTGCATTTTCTTAAAAGCTGAAGAACCTAGAACATCGCCGAGACTTTTAGTTCCGCGAACTGCAAGAGAACGTACGATCCAAGAATCAGGGACGTAATTGACATCGACAACATTACCGATGTCGTAAGCATCACTGCTGATTATTTGCTTATCTTTTAAAGAATTGTACATTATCATAGTCATACAGACAGTATACACTACGATATAGAAAAAACCGTTGTTCTAATTTAAAAAAAAGAAATTGGGGTAAAAGGTTTATCCGCCGCCCGAAGGCATGAGATCCGATATGTCAACATCACGTGCGAGATCCTCGACGTCTTTGACAGACTGCATCTTGCCTTCGAACTTTCTTTCGCGCTCTTTGTAGGTGATAGGGCTGTACTCTGACTCAGATGCCGGGGTCAAGTAAACTTGGTTGTAGTAAAGTCCGGTAAAGTCTAGTTTGATCCAGACCTTGCCTTCCCTCTCTCTAACCTCGGTTACTTTCCCGACAGTTGATGTCGGATTGTACTTTACGATATCACCTACTTGCACTTGATCATCCCTTGATGACCGCGGTCCTCTCGCCGGCAGGGGTGAATTCCCTGAGACCGCCGCGTCCGATTTCCTTCGTTATGTTAGCGAAGTCAAACTGAAGCGACGAATCGGCGAAGGCGACACGTATGAACGGGTTAGCTGAGAAAGCGTCTCCACGTGCTGCGTGTGCGGCCTTGGGTATTCCGGTGTATCCGGACATGTGACCAACGTTCATTGCGTAGTTAGGATAGTTCGGACCGCGTGCTTCTGCCGGTAGACCCTCGTCGGATCTGTAGGCGTAAGAGTTAGCGGAACCGCACTGGTCCTGAAGGTCGAATCCGTAGAATCCGAGCCTTCCGGTCCTTTCTTTGTGCTCGAGCATGGAGTAGTACCAGCAGTTCAGACCACAGTCTGCGACACCAGTAGCCATAGCACCGGCGATACCGGTGGATGCGGCTGCTACAGTGGATCTCTGGGATCCACCGAAGTGGGTCTCCATTACAGCGGGGTACTTCTCGTATGACGAGAGAGCGTATCCGTTGACATCCTCTGCGAGTTTCATTATCTTCTCGTTGTCGGTTGGGTCCATCTTGCATAGTCCACCGTACTTGGTCTCGATCTGGTCTATGGCGTAGTACACGTAGTCCTCGAGGATGTTGTCGGTGTATGCCGCAGTAGCGTACTGGGTAAATCCGACTCCTCCGGACATGTATCCACCAAGGTAGATCTGATCGTATATGACTGCTCCCAGTGCAACTGCCTCAAGGGCTGCGCGTCCGGGGTCGTCAGGGTATGCACGGTCAGACTGTGCCATGTCGGCCAAGTATCCGAAGGGTATTCCTCCGGGTTCGTTGGGTCCTCTTGCACGCCTTGCGGGCATCATGGTTCCCATTGTGATCGACTGGTGCTTAGCTGCATATGCGAAGTCTGCAATAGCTGCCTCTCCTGCTGCCAGCTTATAAGCTGAGATGAACGCCATCGAGATCTGCATTGCTGCATGTCTGGATGTTGTTGCACCGTCCATGACCCTTCCAACTATGGTAGGTACACGGACTGCCTGCATGAGTGACTTTCCAACTGCCTTCTTCAACTGTTCAGCCTGTGCTTCAGGGAAGAGCTTGTTGATGTCAATTACGAACCTTTGATCAAGTTCATCAATTAACTCATCGTCTCCAGAGAACACTTTGACGTACGAGTCGTAAACCAATGCTGGGTTACACTCTGCCATGTGTTCCTGAACAACTGCTCCACCGGGCATGGTGTGGTTGACGGTCTCGAGATACGTGTTGATTGTCTCAGGAGTAATCTCTTTACCAAGCCTTCTCTCGATGGTCTGGTGAGGCGAGTCAAGTCCGACTAGGATAGTTCTCCTTATGTCGTCCCATGCCTGCTGGATAGCAGGGTTGTTTATGCAGTGCAGGTCGTCGGGCTCTACGAAGGTGTCGGTGTGCGACAACTGGTAGGGCATCCAGGACCTCTGTCCTAGAGGAACTCCGATGTCCTCATTCATCATAGGGAAGCCGCGTCCTTTAGCGATCTTCTGAGCCGCATCCTGGAACTCTACTTTGCTCTTGGACTGTTTATAGCCGCCGAAATTGTAGTAGCTTGTGGATACTTCAGTGGGCTCCTCGGTAAATTTCTTTTTTACAGCTCCCATGAACATTTTTTCTTTATTTGCCATTACTTAAACCCCCTTCACTTTGAAAGGCTGGAATCCGCCTAGTGTTCTGAGTAGGTGTATCCTGTGTTGGAATGCAGTGACTTCTTTGTCATCTCTCATGTCGACACCGTCTGCTCTAAATATGGTAGACCTCTTTTTGACGTCAGCCATAGATGCGGGCTTTCCTACGGATATCTTCTTGTCAAGAGGCAATGCCACCTGATCCTTCACATACACGACTTCTTTTTTATCGGCGTCCCAGATATATCTCTGCCACGCGT
>CAYIZM010000053.1:3526-5535 GCA_964368015.1 uncultured Methanomassiliicoccales archaeon | reverse complement strand
TCTTCGGTATTAATTAGTCCGGAATCTACTACAGGCTGAATGACTCCCTCGAAATAGAAGTATGCTGTCAATCCTACACATGCTACTCCGAGTAACAATATGAGGGCACCCATTACTTTAGCAGGTGCGACATTTTTCATCCCTGCTAATCCAATCAATGAGAATAGCACGACTACTACACCGATTATTAATACAATCAAAGGAAACATGTAATAATCAACATTTCCATCTGAGAATACACTCCAACCCGTAGTATTCGTAGTATACGAACCGAAAATTCCTAGATCAACTGTCATCGAGATCCATACTAAAAATACGCTGATCGATGCAATCAATCCAGACACTAAAGCGAGAAAACCGCCTACTCTTGAACTTACCATGTTGCTTTAACACCACTTGATTGTGTATATATAACCTAATATTTATATACATGTTAATATAATACGAATGTCATTGCTATTAAAAAACCTTATAATTAGGGTTATTTTTTTGTTTTTTATAATGAATTCTAATATTTATGATATTTTTTACAACATATGTCGTATTTTACACATCTTTTTTTTATTTTCTTCTACAATTCTTAAAAATAACACTTTTTTAGCAATTATATTCGTATTAAACTCGTCATTTGACGTAAGAGATAAAATTGACTTTTGACTCACATTAATCCAGTGATCAAACACCGAATCACCATGAATTGAGCATAATTTTTATAACTTATTTTTGACAACCCCGATGACTAACGACAATACATTGATCGTTAAAAGGAAAAAAGGAAAGGGCCTAAATGCCCGGAAAGTGTTTTTAAGATCTTTGACCGAAACGAATAGAAACTGCTGCGACTATGCCCATTAACATGACTGCGAATACCCCTATTCCAAGGTAAAGCATCATATCATGAGATACCTCGGCCAATACGTAAGACGAACAATGCGTTAACTCGAAGGTAACGAAACCGTCCGTAACTATCATTGTTTGAGACTGATCCTTAAGCTGCTTCGTTCCCTCATTATAGAAAAAGAGCGAGAGTTCCGTACCGTTTTCGTACATGTCGCCTACGTAATAGTTAACGTAAGCGTTCATCGGTAACTCTCCATTGGCTGCAAAATTTAGTACAAGTGGATTTTCAATGTTTTTGTAACTCATTGCGTCTTTAATATCTACGTCAGGCGTAACTCTGGATATGTCAGCATTAAAAATTCCTGCACCCGGCTTATAATTTCCAGCGAATATCCAAGAGTATAATACGTCATTTTCATTCATCACATTGATAGTCAATGATTTATTTTCTTCATCTAGATACTCGAATATAGAATCCTCAATTATTTTTATAGAGTCAACACTTATTTTTAACACTGGCTCATCGTTATTTTTAATTAATTCTTCTAATACGACATTAGATGGAACATCAGCATAGATCCTAAATTCTTTATTGAATACAGCTGTGAACGTAACATCACTTGATGCCTTCATATTTTCAATATAATCGTCCCAGTTAGAGAAGGTATAATCATACTGAGCATCTGAATCCTTAGTAATATTGAAATTGGGAAGAACGATAATTGCTTCTGGTCCTATTTCATACGAAAGAACTACTTCTCCGGATATGAAAGATATAGAATATGGAAGAACGTCCTGAACAAGATCTTTACTATTGGAACCAGAATATGTATGCCCTGCCAGAACTAGTGCGGTTTGTGGTAGAATGTTCATTCCATCAGAGGAATAAAATTTACAACCATAGAAGGCATAATCTTCAATGTGCATCACACCACTACCGATGATAACGGATGTAAGACTGGAACAGTCTTCAAAAGCCCAATAACCTAGATATGTTACACTATCAGGTATAATGATAGAGATTAGGTTAGAACAGCCAGAGAATGCGTAATCTTCGATGTATGTGACACCACTACCGATGGTAACGGATGTAAGACTAGAACAGTCTTCAAAGGCCCAATAACCTAGATATGTTACACTATCAGGTATAATGATAGAGATTAGGTTAG
>CAYIZM010000053.1:0-3426 GCA_964368015.1 uncultured Methanomassiliicoccales archaeon | reverse complement strand
AACAGCCAGAGAATGCTCCGTCATCTATAGACATCACACTATCAGGTATGATGATAGATACGAGACTAAAACAGTTGTAGAACGCCTCCTCATCAATAGATTTTACACTATTTGGTATTGTCACGAATTTTAAACCGTGACAATCAGAGAACGCATTTTGACCGATCGATGTGACACCGTTAGGTATGACGATTTCCCCAACATATTGGCTGGGACATCTTATCAATTCTGTCTTTTCTTTATTATACAAAATATATTGTTCATCGTTAGAGTAACTAATATTGTCTTCTGAAACGATAAATTCTGTAAGACTGGTACAATTAGAGAACGCGTATTGATCGATCGTTATTACACTGTTGGGTATAACGACCTTACCTACATATCCATCGGGACATGTTATCAGTTCGGTCTTATCTTTGTTATACAAAATATATTGTTCATCGTTAGAATAATTAATATTGTCTTCTGAAACGATAAATTCTGTAAGACTGGTACAGTTAGAGAACGCGTATTGATCAATCGTTATTACACTGTTGGGTATAACGACCTTACCTACATATCCATCAGGACATGTTATCAGTTCGGTTTTATCTTTGTTATACAAAATATATTGTTCATCGTTAGAGTAACTAATATTGTCTTCTGAAACGATAAATTCTGTAAGACTGGTACAGTAAAAGAAAGCCTTATGTCCAATGAAGGTCAAGTCTTTAGGAATAGTTATAGTTTTAAGACTGGTACAGTTAGAGAACGTATAGCTACCGATTGATGTAACGCCATCGGGTATGCTTATGGACGTTAGACTAGAACAATTCTTGAAAGAACTACTACCAATATCTGTTATGCCATTAGGAATAACAATATCTGTAAGACTAAAACAGCTATTGAAGGTATAGATCCCGATAGATGTAACGCCATCAGGAATGTTTATAGATTTTAGACTAAAACAGTTGTAGAACGCTCCGCTACCAATGAATGTCACAGTCTCAGGTATGGTCACAGATATTAGGTTAAAACAATCCTCGAACATCCAATAGCTTATTGATGTCACACTGTCAGGTATTACGATGGATGTTAAACTGGTACAACTGGAGAACGCTTGATCTCCTATTGATGTCACACCATCAGGTATTACGATGGATGTTATACTGTTACAACCGGAGAACGCCCATTCACCGATTGATGTTAAACCTTCGGTCATAGTGACTGACGTAAGACCAGAACAATTAGAGAACGCCCATTCACCGATTGATGTCACACTATTGGGTATAACGATCTCGCCTTCATATCCCTCAGGGCATCTTATCAATTCTGTCTTTTCTTTATTGTATAGAATGCCCCTGTCATCGTTAGAATAACTAATGTTATCCTCTGAAATGATGAAACCTGTAAGACTAAAACAGCCAGAGAATGCCCGTTCACCAATATACGTTACATTATCACCAATGGTAACTGATGTAAGGCTGGAACAATTAGAGAATGAATAATTATTGATGGATGACAGGTTATTACCTATGGTCACTAACGTAAGACTAGAACAACCAGAGAACGCTTGTTCGTCCATGTATGTCACACTATCACCGATTATCAATGAAGTAAGACTAGAACAACCAGAGAACGCGTTGTAACCAATGTGTGTAACACTATCGCCGATGGTTAATGATGTTAAACTAAAACAACCATAAAACGCATAGTCGCTGATGGACGTTACATTGTTACCAATGCTTACTGATGTAAGGCTAGAGCAGCCTGAGAAAACTTCATCACCGATATAAGTCACACTGTCGGGTATGATCACGGAAATCAAATTGGAACAATTGTAGAACGCCTTATATTCTATAGATTCCACACCATCAGGTATTATTATTTCAGGATTACATATTTCTGGGCATTGAATAAGTACTGTTTTTTCCTTATCATACAGAATACCTAGATCGTCATTAGAGTAGTTACTATTATTATTTGATACGATGAATTCTGAAAGGTTTGAACAACTTAGGAACGCACTGTTACCGATGAATGTTACATTTTCAGGTATGATCACAGACGTCAGATCAAAACAACCGAAGAAAGCCCAACCGCCTATGAATGTCATACTTTCTGGTATTATTATAGACGTGAGACTGGAACAGCCAGAGAACGTACTGTTACCGATGCGTGTAACGCTTTCAGGTATGACAATTGAAACTAGACTAGAACAGCCTAAAAATGTTAAGTCTTCTATGGATGTCACTCCTTCAGGTATGACGATGGATATAAGGCTGGAACAACCGAAGAAAGCCCAACTTCCCAGGTCCGTCATGCTTTCTGGCATGGAGATATACGTAAGGCTGGAACAATTCCTAAATGCCTGGTAACCTATGGATTCGACACCATTACCAATGATAACAGATTCTAAGCTGGAACAGTTGTAAAACGCTCGTTCGCCGATAGATATTACGCCTTCTCCAACGTCAATCGATGGGAGTGCGATACATCCGTAGAACGCTCGTTCACCGATAAATGTAACTTTATCGGGTATGTTGATTAACGTAAGATCGGAACAGCCTTCGAAAGCGTTGTTACCGATTGATGTAACGTTGGCAGGAATAACTATATCTGTAAGACTGGCACAGTTGTAGAACAGATAATCACCGATAGAAGTCACATTTTCAGGAATGGTGATGGATAGTAGGTTAAAACAATTCTGTAACATCCCCTCACCCATTGATACAGTGCTTTCCGGTATTACGATAGATTTCAGAACAGAACATCCCTCGAACGCACTATTGCCGATGGATGTAACGCTGTCGGGTATAACGATAGACGTAAGATTGGAACAATCATAAAATGCATAATTTCCGATAGTTAACACATTATTGCCGATGGCTATTGATGTGAGACCATGACAGTCCTCGAATGCACCACTACCAATTGATGTAACACTATCAGGTATGGTAATGGTCGTGATGTTAGAACAGTTACAGAACGAATTGTTGCCTATGGACACAACACTGTCTGATATGATCAATTCACCATCATATCCTTCTGGACATTCTATCAATATTGTTTTGTCCTTGTTGTACAAAATACCTAGATCGTCGTTGGAATAGTTATTGTTAGTATTCGAGACGATAAAATTCGTAAGAGCGGAACAACCGAAGAATGTCTTGATACCAATGGACTCAATGCCTTTACCGATAGAAACCGAAGTAAGACTAGAGCATTCATAGAAAGCCCCGTCATCTATTGACGTAACGCTATCCGGTAAAGTTATAGACGTTAAACTAGAACAACCCCCGAATGTCGACTCGCCTATGGACGTTACGTTATCAGGTATGATTATCGAAACAAGACTAGAACAATCCATAAAAGCCATAGTGCCTATGGAAGTTACGTTATCAGGTATGACGACGTCTGAAAGGTTTGAACAACCCCAGAACATGA
>CAYIZM010000052.1:0-5950 GCA_964368015.1 uncultured Methanomassiliicoccales archaeon | reverse complement strand
ATAATAGCGACCCTAGGTACTGCCTGTGCGTGGGGAATGTAAATAGCCCTTCTTGTTGAGAGTCCGAACTCGAACTCGTCAGGAATATTTTTTACTGGGCACTTAAGTACACAGTCTCCGCATCCAGTACAATCGTCTGGATTGACATATCTTGCTTTCTTTTTTACTGTAACTTTAAAGTCACCTGCTACACCTTTAACACCCATTACCTCGTGGTAAGTGAGCATAGAGATGTTCGGGTGACCTGCACAGTCCGCCATTTTAGGGGACAGAATACAAGCTGAACAGTCGTTTGTTGGGAATGTCTTGTCAAGACGGGACATCTTTCCGCCTATGGTTGGATCCTTTTCCACCAAGTAGACGTGTACACCCCTGTCTGCAAGATCCAACGAAGCCTGAATACCTGCGATTCCTCCTCCGATTACTAATGCTGATTTGGTCAAATCTTTGCCTCCGTTATTTTAAGTGGTTTTTAACAAATCTTAGTATAGGATTTCTTGATATTAACCCTTCTACGCAATAATTATATATGAACAGTCTATAACGTATAGACTTTTAGTTTTACCATTTTCGTAATTCCATAAATAATTTTTGTAATTGTATTTTTTCATATGGCCAGCTTACAAAATATGCATTGTTTTTCCATATTAACCAATAGGCTAATTCTACAAATTTAAATGTAGTAATTGTAGCACTTTGAATGAAATCGTATGCCCTATCGATACACATTGAATATAGTCTACATATGTTTAAAATACAAAATGTTTATCTACTAAAAGATTAGACATATGAATGATATAATTTTACTGGGTATCTTTTCGATGGTGGCGATGGTTGTGTCCATAGTCCTTTTATCTCTACTTGACTCGATCCGTAAGAAAGCCCTATCTAAACATCATTCTAGCGGAGGAGGTACTTATTTTTTGGATGATTCCGACTCTGAGAAAAAATGCGCCATCTGCCTCGGACAGATAAAAACCGAAGCTGTCGCCGAATGTTCATGCGGTAAATTGTTTCACGACAGTTGTGCCGATCCTACGAAGATATGCCCCTACTGCGGAAAATCTTACACGACTATGAAAATCAGAGAACCGAACAGAGTAAGATGTCCAGTGTGTGGACGTTTTCTTAGCGGCGGTATGTGTGCCTGTGGCGCTATATTTGCTAAACGTGACGACACGATCGTTTGCTCATGTGGTAACATAGTAGATTGTTCAAGGCCTCTTTGCGGAAAATGCGGTGCACTATACGAGAAAGTAGAAAAACATCCTATCAAAAAGCGTAAAGATAAAACAGAAGTTAACGATGGACCATCGTGACCGTAAAAAGTAAACGTGGTAGAAGGAGATATATCGTTTTCAAGATGCCATCAGATGCCGATAGGAACTCACTTTCTCGTGCCGTACCGAACTTACCACAGGTCAAAGTTATCCATTGTGAAAATGGGATGGCTGTCGTGAGATGTTCTCCAGAAGGAAGAGATGAGGTCATCGCCGCTGTCGAAGAAAGGTTTTCCGATTCTAGATCATTAAAGACATCAGGTACGCTAAAAACCCTTAGGGATCAATACGGCCCTTTAGGTAAACGTAGGAAGCCTTCACGTAAGAAAAACGTCACAACGAGATGAAATAATAATATAGTGAGTCTCCGGTCTACTCGCGAGTACAAAGGAGAACATATAATGCAACCAGGACAAATGGCTTATGACAGGGGGATAACAGTCTTCTCCCCTGACGGAAGGCTCTTTCAAGTTGAATACGCCCGTGAAGCAGTGAAGAAGGGCACAACGACCATCGGGCTCAAGTACAAAGGAGGAGTCGCTTTAATAGTGGACAAAAGAGTGTCCAGTAGGCTTGTAGAACCTACATCCATAGAGAAGATCTACGATATTGACGAACACATAGGATGCGCTACATCCGGACTAGTTGCCGATGCAAGAATACTAGTTAACGAAGCTAGGAAGGATGCTCAAGTGCACAAGATAACCTATGGCGAGAATATTTCTGTGCAGATGCTCGTTAAGAAGATCTGTGATTTCAAACAAAATTATACTCAGTACGGTGGAGCACGTCCATTCGGAACTGCAATGGTATTTGCCGGTATAGACGATACGGGCATCCATCTTTTTGAAACGGATCCTTCTGGCGCACTCGTCTCGTATAAGGCGACCTGTGTCGGATGTGGACGCGCAGCAGTCATGGACATCTTTGAAAAAGAGTTCCAGGACAATATGAAATTCGCAGATGCTTTGAAACTCGGGCTCAAAGGACTTGAGGCCGGACTAGAAGGAAAACCGGATGCAGAGACTTTGGAGATAGCCGTCGTAGAGACCGGGAAAAAATTCCGTAGGCTCAAAGTCGAAGAGATCTCTAAACTTCTAAAAGAGTGAAAGAGAAATGGTTAATCTTGACGACGCCATAATCGCCAGGCTAGAGAGTCACGGCGAGACCTTCGAAATATTATTGGACCCTGCAGCGATGGATCTCATCAAACATGGTACGGAAATAGATCTCTCCAAATACCTGGCGGTCGAGGATGTTTTTAAGAATGCCAATACAGGGACACACCCTCCAGAAGATAAGATAAAAGAAGTTTTCGGCACGATGGACCCTATCGAGATCGCCAAAAGGATAATAGAGAAGGGAGAAGTGCAGATTACTACAGAACAGAGAAGGGAGATGCTGGAGTCTAAACGCAGGCGGATAATTACACATATTGCCGCCAACGCCATAAACCCACAGACCAAACTTCCTCATCCGGCCCAGAGAATAGAATTGGCGCTGGATGAAGCGAAGTTCCGACCTGACCTGTTCAAACCTATGGATAAAGAGATCGATGAGGCCATGAAATTGCTTAGGCCTTTATTACCCATAAGATTCGAAATGAGCAAAGTTGCAATAAAACTGAGCGGAAATGACTATGCTAGGTGCTACGAGGAAATTATGCACTACGGTATCGTCGAGAACGAAGAATGGGGAAATGACGGCTCTTGGATGGGTCTAATGGAAGTACCAGCTGGACTTACCTTAGAACTATCCGAGAAGCTGAAGCATAAAACCAAAGGAACAGCATCTGTAAAGTTGCTGAATTAAATTCAAGAAGTGATAAAATGGATAATAGAAACGCAAGAAAACCCCGCGAGGTCGTCGTCCCAGGAGATATATTGGACGATGGTAAACTGAAGGCGGGAGAAAACACATATGTTCTGGGTGGCGAGATCCGCGCAGGCATACTAGGCGTAAAAAGCGTACGCCAAAACATTGTCAGGGTCATTCCTCTCGGGGGACGTTATATGCCTGTAACAGGAGATACCATCATAGGAGTGGTCAACGACATAGGCTCATCCAACTGGATGGTCGAGGTCGGCGCACCCTATCCTGCACCGCTCCATGTGAGCGAGGTACCGTGGAAAGTAGCATTCGGAGACACGTCGAAATACCTGAATATAGGGGACGTCGTCATGTTGAAGATCCTAATGGTTGACGAGGGGAACAAGATCTCCGTCACCATGAAAGACTCCGGACTCAGAAAACTTGAGGGAGGGAGACTTGTAGAGATATCCCACACAAAGATCTCAAGGGTCATCGGAAAGAACGGATCGATGATACAGATGATCAAGAACCTCACCGACTGTCGCATATTCATAGGACAGAACGGCGTGATCTGGATCGACGGCGACGGCGAGAATGCCGATGTGGCGGTCAAAGCGATCGAGATGATAGACGACGAAACGGTAAAGGCTAACCTTACCGAACGCGTAAAAGAATTTTTGGAAAAAGAGATCCCTCAGGAAGAGGAAGATGAAGAAGAGGGAGATGAGCAATCATGAGCGAAAATAGTGATATGATATTAGTTAACGATAAAGGTATTAGGATCGACGGAAGGACCGCGGAAGAATCCAGACCTATAAAAATAGAAGCAGGCGTACTCAAGAACGCTGACGGATCGGCATACGTCGAGATCGGAAAGAACAAGGTACTCGCAGCGGTCTATGGACCTAGAGAGTGCCACCCTAGACACATGCAGAACCCAACTAAGGCTATCGTGCAGTGCAAATACAATATGGAAGCTTACTCTGTGGATGACAGGAAGAGGCCAGGCAACGACAGAAGATCTATTGAGATCTCTAAGATCACCGCCGAAGCCCTAGAGAATGTTATACTTACAGGCTTGTACCCACGCGCGTCGATAGATGTTTACATAGAGATCTTACAGGCTAACGCTGGAACCAGATGCGCCGGACTTACCGCCGCAGCTGTCGCACTTGCAAATGCCGGTATACCTATGAAGGATATCGTAGCCTCCATGGCCGCTGGAAAGGCAGATGGACACGTACTTCTAGATCTTAACAAAGAAGAAGACAACTTTGGTGAGGCGGATGTTCCGATGGCCATAGTCCCAAGCACTGGAGAGATAGTTCTCTTACAGATGGACGGTAACATGACCCGTAAGGAATTTGACCGCGCCATCGAGCTAGGGGTCAAAGGATGTAAAGACATTTACAAACTGCAGAAAGACGCTCTTAAGAGACGTTACAGCGCAGATGATGAGGAGGATGATTCCGATGAGCAGTGAAATTATTTCAGAGATAAAACGCGATTACATTGTCAACCTGCTCAAAGAGGGCAAGAGAACAGATGGTCGCGGAGTTAAAGATGTTAGAGATATAAAGTTCGAGATCGGACTTATTGAGACCGCGGATGGTTCCGCAAAGGTCTCACTAGGAGATACAACGGTGATATGTGGAGTGAAACTCGCACCTGGTACCCCTTACTCGGATAAACCAAATAGCGGCGTTATGACCACGGGCGCAGAACTTATCCCTATGGCACACGCTTCTTTCGAATCTGGACCTCCGGGCGAGAATGCTATTGAAGTTGCCCGTGTGGTAGATCGTGGAATACGCGAATCAGGAATGATAGACGTAGATAAATTATGCATCACACCAGGACAAGAAGTATGGATGTGCTACATCGACATCTACGTAATCGATTACTGCGGAAACCTATTTGACGCGTGCAACCTTGCGGCCGTACTTGCTATCAAGAACGCCATCGTTCCAGGGGAACGTTATGGCAAGGGCGAGAACAAACCTATGCCCTATACATGCACTCCCATCTCGGTAACATCTGCAAAGATAGGAAAGAACTTAATAATAGACCCAAATTTCGACGAGGAGCACATTGCTTCTGCACGTCTCACCATCACCACAGACGATGATGGGAACTTTAGGGCTATGCAGAAGGGCGGTCAGGGTTCAATATCCCTTGACGAGCTCAGCTCCTGTCTTGACGCAGCTGTCGAGACCGGGATCAAGATCAGAAAAATAATAGGGTGAAATAAATGTCTAAAAGAACCAAAAAGGCCGGAACAGCCGGAAGGTTCGGCGCAAGGTATGGTGTCGTCGTCCGCAATAGAGTAAAAACTATCGAAGCTCATCAAAAGATGAGACACGAATGCCCTGTATGCCACCACGTATCCGTAAAGAGAGTATGCTCTGGAATATGGGAATGTAGCCGTTGCAACACTAAATTTGCAGCATGTGCTTACACCCCTAAGACCAGAAAGAACATCTCTAAGGTGTCGGAGCAGTAAACATGTCTGATTACAGATGTGCAAAGTGCAACGAACACCTAAGGAACGTTAATGCGCTGGGCCTCCAGTGTGAAAAATGCGGATCCAAGATCTTCTTCAAGGAGAGGCCGAACATAAAGAAAGTCCTTAAGTCAGACTGATCGTATGCTGACCGCAGTCCTCAGGATCGGGTCCGTAAATGCTGAAAGCATAGTTGCTTCGGTAGGGCCCGAGACCGGGGAACTCCCTCGCACCCACGTTTCTGTGCGTTCCGAGGGAGAAGCGGCCATAGTAGAGATATCATCTGCAGACTCCTCAGCAATGAGGGCTGCGTTGAACTCTTATCTAGAAAGCATAGCGATAATAGAAGACATAG
>CAYIZM010000051.1:0-5956 GCA_964368015.1 uncultured Methanomassiliicoccales archaeon | reverse complement strand
AAGCCGATATTGACGTAGAAGTCGTACCTGGTGTCACAGCAGCATCTGCTGCTGGATCCATACTCGGAGCACCTTTGATGCACGATCTTGCGATCATAAGTCTTTCTGATCTTATGACCCCTTTGGATCTGATCATGAAACGTGTTGAGGCTGCGGGACAATCCGATCTAATCGTATGCATTTATAATCCTAGAAGTAAAGGTCGTCCTGATTATCTTTCTCAGGCTGCAGATATACTTTTGAAATACAGGTCTGCTGACACTCCGGTAGGCATCGTTCGTAATGCAAGCCGTGAAGGCCAGGAAAAAATAATCACTACCCTTGGAAAAATAGACTATGAGTTAGTGGACATGTTCTCCACCGTAATAGTCGGAAATTCTCAAACATATACGTCTAAAGGAATGATGATCACTCCTCGTGGATACAAGATGTGATCTAATGGCATTCGAGATAGTAAAGCCTGAAAATATAGAAACGCGAAGTATGGAGATCATCGAATCTGAACTGAACGGTAGGACCTGGCCAGAGCCAGAATTCTCTGTTGTAAAGAGATGCATACACACATCAGCAGATTTCGATTATGCTGATAATCTTGTTTTCTCCGAGAACGCAGTTCGCATAGGAATCGAGGCGATAAGATCTGGTGCTAATATCGTTACTGATACTAATATGGCGTATACGGGAATCAATAAGAAACATCTTGGATCTTACAATGGAAGTGCACATTGTTTTATCGCTGATGAATCTGTTTTCGCCGAAGCTAAATCCCGAGGATGTACCCGTGCAACAGTTTCAATGGAACGCGGTGCAGCCCTTGAAGGCAACACAATATTCGTAGTAGGTAACGCACCAACAGCGCTTGTTAAGTTATACGATTTGATCAAGAACGAAAATCTAAAACCTGCCCTAATAGTAGGTGTTCCTGTAGGTTTTGTTAACGTAGTAGAAGCTAAAGAGCTCATAATGGAGGCAGGGGTCCCATTCATAGTTGCCAAAGGCAGGAAGGGCGGTTCTAACGTGGCCGCTGCTATCTGTAACGCCATGATATACTACAAAGGTGAGATCTAATATTTTACAGTTGGATTATTAATCCAATACATTATAAAGACAACTGGATATATAGTCCATTGTTATTCTGGTCTCTGTACCTCTATGACGTCAGGAACGTTTTGCGTTCCAGGAAAAAGGTGAAATGAAATGCATATAATGGAAGGATTTTTACCATGGGAATGGTGCCTATTATGGTTCATATTAGCGCTACCGTTAGCGTTCTATGGTATTAAGAAAACAATTGAAATAATTAGAAATAATCCTGAACAGAAGATGATCGTAGCTCTTTCGGGAGCCTTCATATTCTTAATGTCGTCTCTTAAATTACCGTCGGTTTCAGGCTCTAGCTCTCATCCAACAGGAACTGGTCTATCGGCCGTTCTTTACGGTGTTGCATGTACAGCGTTCTTGTCGACCATAGTACTGATATTCCAGGCATTGTTACTAGCACATGGTGGATTGACCACAATGGGCGCGAACATATTATCCATGGGTATCGTAGGTCCGTTCTTTGGAATTTTAATTTGGTTGTTACTTAGACGCTTGAATCTCAGCGTTCCAATATCAATGTTCTTCGCAGCTTTCGTTGCTAACTTGATGACTTACGTAATGACGTCCGTACAGCTCACACTCGCTTTCGGCGGTGTTGCTGGATATTATACGGCGTTCATAGAGTTCATGTCTGTATTTGCAGTAACGCAGATACCACTGGCGATCGTCGAAGGTATAGTCTTCGCAATGTTTGCTAAGTACCTCGTAGACTCAAGACCGCAGATCTTTGGACTTGAAAACAATGATCCGGAGGTCGTAGTATCATGAAGATACCGAATTGGGCGTATTATGTCATAGGTTTCGGAGTGATCATAGCTATCGTAATGGGAGCTTTGGCATTAAATCTGGATTCTGAATTCGGAGGAACAGACGACATGGGTGGAGACGTCATAGGCGATCTAGACCCAAGTTACGAACCCTGGTGGGACGGTATATGGGGAGACTATGAACTTCCTGCTGAGACCGAAAGCTTGATGTTTGCATTACAGGCAGCCATTGGTGCAATAATAATCGGTTTTGTCATCGGTAACGTTTATACCGTTAATAAGGCTAAGAAAGAAAAACCCTGAAAGGGGAATGAGGTCTTATAATGTCAGAGCAAGTTCAGATGGATGTTCTCGCGTATAGTTCTAGGATGATCCACTGGGCTCCGCTCGGTAAACTTTTTTTCACATTTTCTTTATTGATCGTAGGTCTGGCATCAAACAATATTTTTGTCTCAATTATTAATTTATGTATAGGCCTTGGACTTATGGCCTATTCAACAAATCTTAAGTTACCGCCAATAATATTTATAGCGATATTACAGGCGATAGTTATACTCATTATAGGTTGTGGAATGGTCTCGATACTCGGGGATCCTTCTCAACCAGCAGTTATGCTGGCAAATACTGAAAAGATACTTTGGATAAAAATACATATCACTGCTGAAAGTTTTAACCAGGCTTGGTTGATAATGTTCCGTGCAGTAGCTGGTGTTACGCTTATGCTGTCATTTGCGACTTCTACTCCTATACCGCACGTTGCCTACGCACTTAAGCAGGTCAGAGTTCCAAAAGATGTTATTGAGATAGTTGTTCTAATTTACAGGTATGCATTCTTGCTGCTAGAGAGGGCGGAAGTTATGTGGAACGCTGCAAGATGTCGTTTAGGTTTCAACGGGTTCCGTCGTTCGATATCAACGACCGCCAGTATATTCGTCAACGTTTTTATTACATCATTAGAGATAGCAGAACGATCTCAACCTGCTCTTGAGAGTAGAAACTATAACGGAAATTTTCCAATATATCGTATGCCTAACAAAGTAGGGATATACTGGATCACTTTGACTATTGTGGCTTGTGTAAGTTTTTATTTATTCGGTTATTATGCTCCAGCTCCAGATATGGCATCGTTGATACTTGGGGTAGTTTAATGTTCAAAGATCTACAAACCGATAAGGTCAGTTACAAGTACAGTAACGCAAGGAACAATGCAATAGATTCAATAGATTTCAAAACTAGTAATGGTAGACGCACAGCACTTCTTGGTGAGAACGGCTGCGGAAAATCCACTCTTATATATCAGCTGAACGGAGTGTATAAACCATTATCTGGCACTGTTACCTACGGTGGTGAGGCTATTTCATACAACAGGGATTTCCTTACGGAGTTACGTTCTAACGTATCAGTTGTTCTTCAGAATCCTGATGATCAGATTTTTTCATCAACGGTGGAAGAAGATGTTGCCATGGGTCCTATGAACGCAGGATTTTCACACGAGGAAGTAACAGAAAGAATAATTTCATCTTTGGAAAGCGTTGGAATGTCAGAATTCGCTCAGGTCCCGATACAGCGATTGTCGTACGGTCAGAAGAAAAGAGTCTCTTTGGCAGGAGCACTGGCACTCCGTCCAAAGATATTGATCCTTGATGAACCGACCGCGGGACTAGATTCTCAAATATCACGCGAAGTTATGGAAATAACCGATTCTCTGAATAGGGACGGTATAACAGTAGTGGTATCTTCTCACGATGTTAATCTCATCTATCCATGGGTAGATGATATGTATGTTATGAGGAACGGTAAAATGATCTATTCTGGAGGTCCTGATGAGTTCTTTAAAGATCGTTCATCGGTCTATCTTTCAGGATTAAAACAACCGTTGATATTCGGGATAAATCACAATATCGAATCACTAAATAAAAGATCAACAATTCCTTATCCAAAGACTATGAGCCAGATAATTAGTAAAATGTTTCCTATGGGGGAATCTACAGGAACTATTTTTATATATTATTCGGAAGGAGAAAAAATCGATCAAAATGCACTTGAAGAAGCCGCGGGCAAAAAAGGCATACCTACTGCGGTGTATGGTTCCTTTGCTCGCAGGGAAGCGACAAGATCTAACTTACGAGTGGATTTCTTCTTCAACGGGATAGAGGGATGCGTCAGTGAAGCTATGATAAATCACGATTCTTTGATCATAGTGGACAGAGGCCTAAAAGATTCCTTGTTCAGGGCGTTAGATGCACTAAAAGAATTTGGCACTACAATAAGGACCATGGAGGTAGTGCTGTGAAAGAGCCATTGTTTCAAACTAAAGGCCTATACTTCAAATACGAAGGCGGTCGAGGTAATGCCCTTATAGACGTTAACATGTCGATAAACGAAGGATCTCGCACTGTGCTTATGGGCGCTAACGGAGCTGGAAAATCTACTTTATTTTACCATTTGAACGGAGTTCTAAATCCTACGAAAGGAAGTATTTACTATCGCGGTAATAAAGTGCCTAGACGGGGTAAAAAGCTTCGAGAACTAAGTTCCGAGGTAGCAGTTATGCTACAGAATCCTAACGATCAGATATTTGCGCCTAAGGTTGTTGATGACATAGCCTTTGGCCCTAAGAATCTAGGTCTTAGCACTGAAGAGATCAATGAAAGGGTTGATGAGGCACTTTATCTCGCAGGCATAGAATCTCTTCGTAATCGTAGCGTTATGCAAATTTCTTACGGACAAAGAAAAAGGGTCACACTTGCGGGAGCACTAGCAATGCATCCAAAAGTTTTGATAATGGATGAGCCCACCGCAGGACTCGATCCGCAGATGTCCAAGGAACTGATGGAGTTAGCAGACGAACTACATCATAATGGCACCACAATAATAATTTCTACACATGACATAGATCTATCATATTCATGGGCGGACGAAGTCCATGTCCTCAGAGGAGGCCGTAATATATACTCGGGAGAATCGGAAGGATTTTACGATAATACTTCTGAAGTTTATCTATCTGGATTGGTGGAACCTGCGATCTATAATATGAACATCAGCATGTCCGAACTTATCGGCGATCCAGCAACTCCCCACCCTAAAACTCTTCCACAATTAGTAGCAAAGTCCGTTCCTTCTGATAATCCTGGCACTGTTAATATATTACCAATAGACGACACTATCGACGAAGAGATATTCGCATCGATCATATCTAAAACTAATAGTTCTTTGACCGGAGTATATGGAACAAATGCTAGAAAAACAGTCCAAGCTTCCAAGCTACCTATAGATTATTTTTTTGAAGCTGATGAAGGATGTATACTGGAATCAATGCACGGCAATAATTTCTTGATGTGCTGCGATAAAGTTCTGATAGATCTTTTGATATCCCGCATTGAAGCCATATCAAAGTTTGGAACTAACATACCTTACTCGCTACTCTGAGCTGATTTAATTTTACTAGGTTCGAACCCGTCAGGTTTTCCGTCTGGGTATTCTTCACTTCCGTCAGCATATTTAATGAACCTAGGTGCTCCAATAGGCTGAACTTTGTCTATAAAGTCCCAAGGCCATAGCTTACGTTCATGTTCGCGGATGTCTTTCATAGCAGCTCTGACGCTCTTATCATTTTTGAGTACTACAGGCCCGTAAGAGGACATTTTCTCCTTTATCGGTGCACCCTCAAGTAACCATAATTTAGATTCGACATCGCCGTTCTTTATCCTGATATCTTGGTCGGGTTTCAGTTTCAAACGATAGCCTGCATCTGCAACAAATCCTTCTACTTCGGCGTTACTTCCAGACACAAAATATAGATTTCTTGCAACATTTTTAGAAGACGCTTTTAACACGATCTCCGCCTCTGGGTCCATGCGGAATTGTACTATCTTTACTCCATGTTCTGGGTCAGCTGCCCATGAGTTAGAGTTAGGCACTGGCGTAGTAACATTATCATATGTGCCAGCATATACAATAATAGTTGTTTTTCTTCCTAAATTATCTTTAATACAAGTAGTATTTATATCATTCAACCAGACCATTTTTACACTATTTAAAGACCCCTTCATTTCCACTGGAAGGTTAATCATTATCTGGGTAATGTT
>CAYIZM010000050.1:0-5998 GCA_964368015.1 uncultured Methanomassiliicoccales archaeon | reverse complement strand
CATGTTTCGTTAAAACATATGACAAATGTCTATTATCAGACAAGTTAGATTTTGTATGTAATGCTAAAAAGGAAGACCTTATATATTGTACATAATTGTGATTTATCCTCGATGACGCGCGGATATCTGGTCCTCGAGGACGGAACGGTATATGAAGGTAATATTTTCGGTCACCGTTCATCCACTGACGGCGAAGTGATTTTCGGGACCGGTATGAGCGGGTATCAAGAGAGCTTGACCGACCCCTCGTTATGTGGTCAGATCTTGGTTATGACCTATCCCCTTATTGGAGATTATGGGATAATCGACGAATATTCTCAATCCGAAAAAGTACAGGTCAGGGGACTTGTGGTAAGAGAGAACTGTGCCGAACCCAGCGATATGTACGGCGGGACCACGTTAGATTCTTTTCTTAAGAAGCATAAAGTTCCAGGGATCTCCGGGATCGATACACGAGATCTTGTGATCAGGATAAGGGACCACGGTTCTATGAAGGGAGCTATTACGGACTTAGATACTCTTCCTGAAGATACTGCGGAAAGATTAAGGAATATGCCACTTCCGGCAACATCGAATCTCGTAGCAAAGGTCTCTTCTAAAAAGATATCAGAAATCAAATCGAATAAAAATCTAACTATAGGCATTCTAGACTGTGGAACAAAATCCGCTATAGTCGATAATCTATCTTCACGCTATAACGTAGTTATATTCCCTTACGACACGAAAGCAGACGTCATACTGGAATACAAAGTGGATGGTCTTGTGATATCCAACGGACCAGGTAACCCTTCTCATAAGGATATATTGAACACTGTTGTAAGAACAGAAAAGGACCTCATATCTACTCTACCGATGTATGGCATCTGTTTTGGAAGTCAGACCCTTGCCTTGGCCATGGGGGCAAAAACATATAAAATGAAATTCGGACACCATGGGAATAACCAGCCGGTCATGTTCGAAGGTCGGGTATATATCACGTCTCAAAATCATGGATACGCCGTGGACGCAGATTCACTTGAGGGTACCGATCTAACAGCAGATCATATCAATATCAACGATAAAACGGTGGAAGGTTGTATTCACAGGGATCTGCCTATTTTTACCACTCAGTATCATCCAGAAGCTAAACCTGGCCCCGCCGACACATTGTTCCTGTTCGACAGGTTCGGAAAGGTCATCAGAGAGGCGAGGAAATGAAAAGAAAATACAAGAAACTGATGGTCATAGGCTCTGGTCCGATAGTAATAGGTCAAGCGGCAGAGTTTGATTTCTCAGGATCACAGGCATGTCGTGCCCTTCGTGATGAAGGTTACCAAACTGTTTTAGTAAACTCTAATCCAGCGACTATACAGACCGATACAGATATGGCCGACAGTGTTTACATCGAACCACTTAACGCCGAGACAGTGGCCGCAATAATAGAGAAAGAAGGTGTCGACGGTGTCCTATCAGGAATGGGTGGACAGACCGCACTGAACATATGCTCCGAATTATACGACAATGGTACTCTAAAGAGACTTGGATGTGATCTTGTTGGAACTCAGCCTGACGCCATCGCAATGTCAGAAGACCGGGACCTTTTCAAAAAAGCTATGGAAGAGATAGGGGAACCCGTCCCGATAAGTTGTAGCGTCAAATCTATTCCTCAAGCGATAGAAGCTGCAAATATGATAGGTAATTATCCTGTTCTGGTACGTCCTGCGTATACTCTAGGAGGGACCGGAGGCGGCATAGCATATGATGAAGCAGAACTAGCATCCATCTGTGCTCGCGGTCTAGCTTATTCGCGTATCCACCAAGTCCTTATCGAAGAAAGTGTCCTTGGATGGAAAGAACTAGAGTATGAAGTGATGCGAGACTCTAACGATAACTGCATAATAATATGTGAAATGGAGAACTTGGATGCAATGGGGATACACACAGGAGAAAGCATTGTTTGCGCTCCCCTTCTGACTATTTCCGATCACGATCATCAACGCCTTAGAAGCGCGTCCATCAAAGTCATCCGCAAACTCAACATCGAGGGAGGATGTAACGTACAATTTGCTTTTAACCCAGCAAATGGAGATTACCGTTTGATCGAAGTGAACCCACGTGTTTCCCGTTCTTCTGCTCTTGCATCGAAAGCAACAGGATATCCTATAGCTCGTGTAGCAACAAAAATAGCCTTAGGATACACGATGGACGAGATACCTAACGATATAACCGGCGTGACATACGCAGCTTGCGAACCTACTATGGATTATGTGGTAGTAAAAATACCTCGCTGGCCGTTTGACAAGTTCCGCACGGTGGACCGTCATTTAGGAACTCAGATGAAAAGCACAGGTGAAGTAATGTCAATAGGTCGCACCTTTGAAGAAGCTTTACTGAAAGGATTAAGATCACTAGAGATCGGCGTGAAAGGACTAGATCCAGTAGATATGACCGAGGAAGAGATCTTAGATGAATTAAAGAACGCTACAGATACCCGAATATTTGCCATAGGCCAGGCCCTCAGAAAAGGATGGTCTATTGAAAAAATAGTTGATCTAACTAAATGGGACCGTTATTTTGTGATAAAACTTAGGAACATCATTGAGATGGAAAAGTGTCTTAAGAACGGTCAGATGGATGGAAAACTCATCAGAGCAGCAAAGGAGATGGGTTTTGCGGATAATGCAATAGCAGAACTTATGAACATTAGCACAACGGACCTTCGCATAAAGCGCAAGAGCGAAGGAGATTTCGCTGTTTACAAGATGGTAGATACTTGTGCAGCAGAATTTCCTGCTAAAACCCCTTACTTTTATTCAACGTACGGACGTTCTTCAGAAACCTTCAGGGATGAGGATAAAAAGCGCGTGATAGTAATTGGAAGCGGCCCTATAAGGATCGGTCAAGGCATAGAGTTCGATTATTGCTGTGTTCACGGAGTCTTTGCACTTCAAGAAGAAGGCGTAGACGCTATCATGATCAATAACAATCCCGAAACCGTTTCAACAGATTTTGACGTATCCAACCGACTGTACTTCGAACCTCTTACACTGGAAGATGTGTTAGACGTTATAGAGGAAGAACAAGCAGACGGCGTCATCGTACAGTTCGGAGGACAGACCAGCGTTAACTTGGCTATAGATCTAGAAAAGGCCCTGAAAGGAACTAGAACTGAGATCCTAGGTACAAGTCCTAACGATATGGATGTTGCAGAGGACAGAAGAAGGTTCTCTCAGCTTATGGACGATCTGGAAATACCTCAACCCCGTTCAGGTACTGGATATTCATTTGAGGATGCAAGGAAGATCGCTTCTGAGATCGGATACCCTGCACTAGTAAGACCGTCGTACGTTCTTGGCGGTAGGGCGATGGAGATCGTTTATTCAGAAGATGAATTGAAGACCTACGTAGAAACAGCGGTAAAAGTATCAAAGAACCATCCTATTCTGATCGACAAGTATCTTTCTGAAGCGATCGAGATAGATATCGACGTGGTCTGCGATGGTGAAGACACGTACATAGGAGGAATAATGGAACACGTGGAATACGCTGGATGTCACTCCGGAGATGCTACGATGGTCCTTCCTCCATTCACGCTAAGTCAAGAAATGATCGACGGTGTAGTGGATGTCTCGTCAAAGGTCGCACTAGCACTTAACATAAAAGGTCTGATGAATCTTCAATTAGCGATCAAAGATGACGTCATATATATGATCGAGGCGAACCCACGTGCCTCTAGGACGATACCGTTCATATCCAAAGCAACAGGCGTACCACTAGCTAAGATCGCAACTAAGATCATGCTTGGAAAAAAGCTAAAGGACTTCGGACTTTCAGGTTATAAACCGATAGACCATTATGCTGTTAAAGCATCAGTATTCCCTTTCCTAAAATTACCAGGTATCGATTCTATACTTACGCCAGAGATGAAAAGCACTGGAGAAGTTATGGGAATCGACGAGGATTTCCATACCGCTTGTTACAAAGCACTTATCGCTGCAGGTAACAAGCTTCCAATGGATGGCGGCGTGTATATAACAGTGAACGACCAAGATAAATCAAGGATATTAGATGCCGCACGTGGCCTAAAGGAAATGGGTTTTACCATATACGCAACAAAGGGCACATCTACGTATCTTAGAGAGAAAGGAGTTGAGACCACTACGGTATTCAAACTCGACGAAAAATTAAAACCTAACGCCATCGGCCTTATGAGAGATGGGAAGATCAACTTGATCATCAACACCCCGTCTATGAAATCCGGTACCCGACGTGACGGGTATACTATGCGAAGGCTTGCTGTTGAACTAGAGATACCTTTCATGACCACCGCACAAGGGGCCAATATTGCGGTAGGCGCCATACGCGTAGGACGTACCGGTGAACTGAAAGTACGCAGTACAAAGGAATTCCACGTATTATGATGATTACGAGGATGTCTTAGAAGAATATAATTAGACACTAAAATACAGCATACTAATTCCTTACCCTTCCTTTTGATCATATGTTACTGATCGAAGGATGGGATAATCATTCTCGATCGTCACATAATTTGTTTTACAGTCGACATCAGATATTTTATACGGCTAACTTTATGTGGTGTCGGTGGTTCAGACGCCAGATACCGAAGAGCTGAGGGAGCAGATCGCTACCATAGACGAAGAAATCATAGATCTTATCGCGACACGTATGGAAATCGCAGATGAGCTTGCAAAGGCCAAGAAGAAGTCTTCCCAAAGCTATTGGAGCGAAGAAAAAGAACATGAGGTCATACAAAGATATCATGAACTCTGTGAAGAAGTAAGTCTCTCGGAAAGCGAGGCTAGACAGATCGCTGAACTTTTGCTCAATATATCTAAGGAAAGACAGAAGCAATTTTTTAATAAATAAGCTCACGTTTTTATATTTGTCATCTGAATCAGAAAGACCCAGGGAGAAAAATAATATGAAAAAGACGCGTGTTGCAGTCCTAGGCGCCACAGGAATGATCGGACAGAGATTCGTTCAGATGCTCGAGGACCATCCTTATTTTGAAATAGAAGGGCTCTACGCATCAGAAAGGTCCGAAGGTAAGAAACTGAGCAGTGTTCTCAAGATAAGAGATCACATATTCAAAGATAAAACCCTTGATCGAGAGATCGAGGTTATGGACCTTAAGAAGATCGCAGCTAACTCTAAAGTCGCGTTCAGCGGAATACCCAGCGAACTTGCAGGACCTACGGAGACGGAACTTGCAAACGCCGGCATAGCAGTTTTTAGTAACGCAGGAGCACACCGGATGGATCCAGATGTGCCCATTCTTATTCCAGAGGTCAACCCTGACCACCTTCGATCGGTAAAAGAACAAAAGAGTTACGAAGAGAGCGGCGGGTTCATTGTTACCAATGCTAACTGTTCCACAACTGGAATGGCTTTACCGTTAAAGGTCATAGATACTGAATACGGACTGGAAGATGTTTTCGTTTCAACCTATCAAGCTCTTTCAGGCGCTGGATATCCAGGAGTTCCTTCGCTTGATGCTTTAGGGAATGTTGTTCCCTTCATCAGCGGAGAAGAAGAAAAGATGGAGACCGAGCTATGTAAGATGCTTGGGGTGTTCGACGGCAATATATTCCGATTTGCTGACATAAGGGTCATGGCAAATTGTGCACGAGTGCCGGTCATCGATGGTCACACAGAATCCTTCGTATTGAAACTAAGGGACAAACCATCCCTTAATGAACTTGCTGAAACACTATCTTCATTCCGCGGCGAACCTCAGATGCTGGACCTTCCATCCGCACCTATATCGCCAGTGATAGTAAGGACAGAAGAAAACCGTCCCCAGCCTGTGTTCGACGTTTACGCAGGAACTCCGAACCGCGCTAAAGGTATGGCAGTCACCGTTGGAAGGCTACGCCTCAGTAATGGATATTATAAAGCGTTCACACTTTCACACAACACAATAAGAGGTGGGGCAGGAGGCTCTATACTCAACGCAGAACTGGCAAAAGCCAAGGGTCTGATATAATACTTTTTTAAC
>CAYIZM010000049.1:0-6293 GCA_964368015.1 uncultured Methanomassiliicoccales archaeon | reverse complement strand
GGTAAACACGGCCAGTGCTGCTGTTCTTGCAGATCCAGTTGATCTTGGGGTCGGCCATGATGACAGGGTGTGAAGGGTCGACTAGAATAACTTCATACCATTCGTACTGTCCATCGGCTCCTACCCAATAAGAGTTAAGAACTTCCATGTTAGGGAATCTTTTTGCGGTTCTCTCTTCAACCATGCGCTGAAGACTCTTACCGCCAGTGATCTTGTTCATACCCATTCTCTTGGCCCTTCTACCGGCCTTGATCATTCTTCTACCGGCGTTACCTTTTCTAGCGCGGCCTCTGACTACGACATATCCCTGCTTAGCCTTGTATCCAAGAGCTCTAGCTCTGTCAAGACGAGTAGGTTTTTCGACTCTCATGAAGTTCTCTTGTCTTCTCCATAAGATCTTTCTCTCGTAGTTCAGTTGTTTAACATAAGATTTTTCTGGCACTTTCCACGCGTCTGCGATGTAGCTGTACATGCTTTTACCGTTGACGGGGCGTGCCTCGGTTTGAGATTCGTTGCTCATTTGTATCACCTTTTCGGATTCACCTTGTTTAGAGGTACATTTCCGCAGAGCGAATAATACTCTGTGTTGCTTGTGATTACTATACACTATTTAATTATTGATGTTCCAATACCGCATAATGTTATATCGCCTGTTGACATTCTAAGCGTATGTCGTACTGTACTGATTGCGGGCATGATGTTCCACAAGGTTCTCGTTTCTGTCCAAGCTGTGGTGCCGATCAAGTTATTACGCCACCTCAACTAATCAAAGGATCCCCCTCGGTTCTGCCGTTAATATTAGGCATATTAGGAATAGTATTCGCAATTTTTATACCCCTAATCGGATTGGTCATGGGTATATTAGGTGCAGTGCTGGCACATATGGATGAGAATAAAAGTGGTAACGCATACACCTTTGTCTGCATAATCGCGATAATTGTTTCGTTGTTCGTCTGGGCAGCGAATTTTTTGTTCTTAATTAGTTTAATGGGAATCTAAGATCTAAACTAAGTTTAGAAGAAATCGTTCAAATTCGAGGTCTTTTTCTTAACTGCTGGTTTGTTCGGTTTAGATACAACCCGAGGTTTTTCGCTTGGTACGGATTGAAAATCCATATCAAAAAGTGTGGTCTGCTGGCTTCCCATCATTAAGTCCTTTTCTGACCATCCGAATACTTCTGTTATTCTTGATACTGTATGGGCGAGACGTTCAGCATAGTAACGATAATCTGGTTTGAATTCAAATTTCTTGCCGCTGACAAAAGGTTCGACTTTCTGAGGTGTGATCGAACCATTGGTAACTATCCAAGAAACTTTCATTCCTGGTATGAATTTGTAACCTAGTGCCATCATCTTACGTGCAGCTTGTACGTTCGTCATCCTATCCGGGTTAGCATATGCGTTCAGGCCTTTACAGGTCCTGGAGATAACAAGCTCTTCTGCGGATACTTTACCTTCTAACGTATCCTGTATCGTTTGTCTAACATAAGCAACGGCCTCTTCGTTTTTTTCATCTAATATTTTTTCAAATAATTCTTCAAGGACCTCGCTTTGAAGATCGAATGAATCTGAACGACGGATCTCATAGCCACGTACTAAAAGATCATCCTCTTTATTCGGCCATACGACCCGACCGACGTATCTCTTCTTCTTGCCATGTGAGAACAACGGTTCGATAAGTTTCTCGAATTCTAGGACTCCGCCTTCTGTGGTAAATCTTCCCGCTAATGATTTACCGAATTCTACGGACTCTTCTAAATCATTAGTAGGTGATTGTATGAAAACCGAATCTGTATCTGAATAGATCACCCCAACTTTTTCTGATTCCAGTTCACTTATTATATTTTTGACATTGGCTCTGGCAAAAGATGTAATGGCAGCACCAATATTTTTATTTGTAAATCTATAAAAGGAAGATGCGAAAACACCGTAGAAAGTGTTCATTATAATTTTAACGGCTTCTTGAAGACCATCTAGATAATGATGTTCATGAGGATCCTTAGTAAGTTTCATCGAAGACTTGATGCTATCTCTGTACTCCATTAAGTTAGAAAGTAAGATTGGAAGCAATCCTTCCCTACGATCTTTAGACATGAATCGGGCTCCTGACGGACTCGATATCTCGCCATCTTCAGACAGTGTGGTGAAGCATATGTTTTTAGAGATTATCAGTGACGGATACATGGACTTAAAGTCCAGAACAACGACCCAGTGATACAATCCAGCATTCATGGTGTGAACGTAACCGCCCTCTATCTGGTCGTCTTTAGCTCCTCGGCCTCCCATTGTTGGAACTGCAACTTTATGTCGATCTGCCGCACGTATAAGCAACGAATCTACTAACTGGGAGGATCCCGATGATAGGACATCTTCCACAGGTAATCGTGATACTGCAGCTAGGTCCATACCTTTTCTCAGAGAATCTATCTTATCAAGAATTCTAAGTGCCAGCTCTGCATCCTTTGTACAATATTCAAGAACTTTTTCCCGATTATTCTTCCATTCGGCGTCCATTTCAGCTGGATTCACATCCATCTTTCCCTCACCCAAAAGTTGCATCGCCACGGCGTTAAGGGTCTCCTGTTTCGGCCTTATCTCCCTTTTCGCTGCCCACCATGCATCTATTACAAGTCTTCCTTTCATCCGCCAAAATCTGTCGCTGACGCTACGTATTTGACCACCATCTCGCCCCCAGGGCATTGCGTCAGTAAGCTTGTTAACATCAGCTCGCTCTCTAATTTTCTTTATGTCGTAATTATCAATGTTATAACCAGTAAGGACGTCTGGGTCTTCCTTTGTAATAAGTTCTGCGAACTGAGTGATTATCTCTTTTTCTGAACCGGTGATAGGTTCGCATTCTCTTATCACGTCGTTTTCAGATATCACTGCGCATATACAGTAGATAAATTCGTGTTCAATGCTATTTTCTATATCAAAAGACATAATTCGCATCGGCGGGGTGAAGGGTTCGATATCTTCGTAATTTTCCATATCTACGATAAGGTCCGTAGTATATGTTCCTGGGATCTCCTTTCCGTTAACCCTTAAACATGCGCCTAGGTCCATGTCATAAATGTATCTCAGGTGAAATGGTATGTCCGCCGATAGTACTTTCAAACCTTCGTTTTTCACACTATTGCGATACTCTGGCACCTTATACGGATACATTATTGTGACTTTCAACATGTCATGATATTCGCCACGAAATAGTAAATTATCATGTACTGTAGAAAGTACCTCTCGATCCTTTTTCATTTTCTCTTCTATCGCTGGAGTAGGATCAACAATGAAAAAATAAGGTCTAAAACCATGTGCCAGTACTGTTATTGATTTTCCTTCGCGTGTTTTACCGAACATTTCGATGGAAACATCTTCATTGTTCTGAATGTACGATGCGGATAACAGTCTGACATCCCAGGTTTTCATATTATCACTTGTTCGCAATTATCTTTATGACGTCCCCGTCTAGAAGAACATAATCTGCCCCTACAGTGCGTTTTGTCTTTGCGTTAACTGCTCTTATGAATTTATCTCCTAAATCTGAGTGCACTCTATATGCCAGGTCCTTCGCGGTAGCTCCACGTGGCATAAGGAAAGCATCTGGAAGGACTCGACCGAAGTGATCTGTATACTTGCCTTCATCCTCTACTGGATAAACGGTTATCTGATTGAGCAAGTCATAAGTTGCATTCTCTAGACATTTCTGTACGCCGGTTACTTTGAAACGTGCCAGGTTATCATTCATGCGCTCAAGTGCCTTTCTTTGCGCATCGTTGACCTTAGCTCCATCCTTGATTTTAAAAGTCTCGTCACCAGGAACATATTCCACAAGTCCTGCAGCGGCAGCTTTTCTAAGTGTAAGTTCTGTATCCGCCATTGTGGGAGTACATCCAGTGGTGAAATTCTGTACCTTAAGGATATTTTCTTCTGTTGCAATGTCTGCTTTGTTCATAGCGACCATTGTAGGACGACTTAGTTCTCTAAGTCTCGAACAGAAAGGTAGTAGAAGTTCATCAGTCCATAGTAAAGGATCTTCAGGCAATGCAACGTTCCTAACGGCATCTTTTATCTGTCCTTCTGTAACCTTAAGGCCTGCTAATCTTTCAGCAAGTACCGCTTCTGGTTTGGTGCCCTTCATTTTTGCCTGTCTAGCTATTCTTCCAAGACCATTTTTTATGATCCCTAGCATCCAATAATCAATCTCCTTCTGAAGGAATGTTATGTCCTCGATTGGATCATGCGTTCCTATGGCCACGGAGTTCCCCTCTATGTCGGTAGAACCGCTGACATCTATGACATTGATCAAAACGTCAGCCTGTTGAAGGTCGTCCAAGAATCTGTTTCCAAGTCCTTTTCCGTCCCATGCGCCAGGCACTAGGCCGGCAACATCCAGCAATTCTATAGGTATCCATCTTACGCCATCCACGCAGGTAGAGTTATGAGGTGTACATTTCACGTTCAACTCTTTACATGGACAAGGCGACCTTACATGTCCGATCCCTTTATTGGGCTCTATCGTAGTGAAAGGATAGTTGGCGATCTCGACAGGTGCCATTGTAGCTGCGCCGAAAAAAGTTGATTTTCCCACGTTGGGTTTTCCTACAATTCCAATAAGCATTAAATCGACCATGTATTGTCTCACAAACATTATACATCTGTTGTATACGCGTTTATGAGGTTAGACAATTCGCCGATTTTTTCAGGGGAAAGTGTTTCGATCCTGTCATCAAGATAAGGCAGATCAGAATTCTTGTCTATGATCCTTGCGTTTTTCAGTGAAGTGCCGATCTTTTTACGTCTATGTGTGAAACACAGATCCGTGATCTTGAAGAATAGTTTCTCATTGGTTACTTCAAATGGTGTTTTACGCGGAATTAGTGTTACGATTGACGAATCCACTTTAGGTTTAGGATTAAAATGAGTTGAAGGAACGGCCTCAAGGACTTTACAATCAGCCCTGTAATAAATTCCAACGGTCAATCTAGAATAATCGCTTGTACCAGGGGTAGCATTCATCCGGTCTGCAAATTCTTTTTGCACCATTATGACACCATTTCTAAAATCGTGTTTTAGGAGCTTGAATATTATCGGGGTAGAAACGCTATATGGAAGATTGCTAACAAATACATCGAACTCTGGCCATTCGACCTTCAACGCATCTCCACGTATGAGGTTCACTTGCTCTCCAAATTTTTTATTAACATAATCTGCAAGTTTTTCGTCTAACTCGATACATGTGACGTTATCACTAGCCTGTACAAGACGTTCAGTTAGAATTCCAAATCCTGGGCCGATCTCCAGTACTCTATCATCTTTGGAGATGTTAGCATACTCGATCTGTCTATCTGCAGTTGCTTTGTCGGTTAGAAAATTTTGGCCTTTTTCCTTTTTAGGAATCAGGCCAGCTTCATTGATCAAGCGACGAGTTTCGTTCATCTTGCAACGAAGATATAGCGCTTCAAACCGCTATCTGATATTTCCAGAATTATTCTAGCGGATATCAGTTTTTCTGGGTTTTTAACAACAGGCACTCTTACTGAAAGGTCTTCAAAGTCTTTGAATTTCTCTTTGCTGCGTTCCTTGATCAATGCTTCCATGCTCTTTTTCCCAAGTCCTGGGAGTTCTTCTAGCATGTGTTTACGCATAGATATGGGGATCGCCTCGTTATAGAATCGTATAAATCTTTTAGGATTTGACGCAACGACCTCTTCAACTGCATAATCCAGCTCGGTTTGAGCCGTATTAGTTAGTTCGGTGTATCCAACGCGCCTTCTGATGTGATCTATCTGTGTGCGGAGTACTCTATCTTCTCCCACATAGACACGGTCTCCCATATGGATCTTGGCGTTGGCTTTGGGTACGAGTTCAAAAAGTTTGAACTCCTCTTCGCCGATTCCGAAACATACAGGCTCCTTCTTAGAATAGCTACCGCTAGGTATGCCCTGCGGTAAATAATCGATAATGCGTACATACTCTTCCACGGTTATCCCTTCCGAGTATCAGCTTACAGGTATTTAGCGACTGTCGCTAAAATCTCTTTAATGGTTTCTGGTTCTAGGTTGACTCTCTCCTTGGAGAAAATCGCACGTAGATCCACCGGGAATTTGGGAAGTACGTCCGCTATCTTAACAGCGGTAAAATCTGATACAGGTGAAATTCCTTTTAGCTCTTCGATGAGGGCCTTCGTATCTTTTACAGAAAGAAGGCTGACGGTCTTGGCGTGCTCCATTGCCGCGTTCTGTGTTACAAGGAGTCCTCTATCTTCTTTATCGCCAGCTAGTAGCTCTGCGACCT
>CAYIZM010000048.1:0-6351 GCA_964368015.1 uncultured Methanomassiliicoccales archaeon | reverse complement strand
GCGCGCTCGTTAAGATCAATCCGATCGTAGATTTTGAAACTTTGGCAGATCACGTCGTTAAAAAACTCGGAGCTAAATTACCCGAGAAAGTTATTCAGAAAAATCTTGCCGCTCTTAGAAGGGCATACGAGGAGGTGCAGTGATATGGGAAAAGTCGATTTAAAGAAAATGCCTTTAGGCGCTAGAGTATGTAACCCTGGAAGTTCTGAGGCCATACTCACAGGTGACTGGAGATCATATACTCCTATTTTAGATACCGAGAAGTGCATCAATTGTCTCTTTTGTTGGATGTACTGCCCTGACAACTCCGTCATAGTTAAGGACGGAAAGATGGAAGGGTTCAAAATGTCCCACTGTAAAGGTTGCGGCATATGCGCTCAGGTCTGCCCTAAGAATGCTATTACAATGACGGATGTGTGAACATGGTTAAAAATAAACCAAAAGATTTAGCGATAAACGGTGACGGTGCGATCGCATATGCATGGAAGCAGATAGACCCTGATGTTTGTGCGTCATATCCTATTACACCTCAGACGATCATAGTCGAGGATTTCTCCAAATACGTTGCTAACGGAGAGGTTAAGACCGAATACGTAGCAGTCGAGTCCGAACACAGTGCCTTGACGCTTTGTGCAGCATCTTGCTCCGCTGGAGCAAGGACGTTCACCGCAACGGCCTCACAAGGATTGGCATACATGTGGGAGATGCTCCCGATCACATCCTCTATGAGGGTACCAGTGGTCATGGCCGTCGCTAACAGGGCGATCAGTGGACCGATCAATATCAATAACGACCACGGAGATTCTATGGCCGCAAGAGATACTGGTTGGATTCAGATGTTCTCTGATAATGTACAGAGTGCCTACGATAACGCAATAATGGCGCCAAGAATAGCAGAACACCCGGACGTACAACTTCCGATAATCACGAACCTTGACGGTTTCATCTTAACTCACGCAGTAGAGAGGATGACCCCTGTCGATACTGCAGACGTAAAGAAATTCGTCGGTGAGTTCGAACCGGTCTGTCCCATATTGGACTATAAAAATCCAACATCTCACGGAATGTTAGATGGCCCAGATTTCTATTATGCGCACAAGTACCAGCAGATAGAGGCAATGGACAAAGCGTTAGAAGTCGCTAAACAGGTCTTCAAAGAATTCAAAGAAATGACCGGACGTGAGTATAATATCGTGGACGAATACAGGTGTGACGATGCAGATTATATCGCGATCATACTCGGTTCTTCCTTCGGTACTATGCAGGAAACCGTGGATCAGATGCGTGACGCTGGCATTAAGGTCGGTGTCGCAATGACCCACATATATAGGCCTTGGCCGGAGAAAGAGCTTACAAGGATCATGAAAGGCAAGAAGGCCGTAGCGGTCTTCGACAAACACGTGAGCATCGGAGCTTACGGACCTTTGTATCCAGAGGTCGTTGCAGCAGCTGCGGACCTTGACAAGATGCCTAAAATGCATAACTTCATTTACGGTATCGGAGGAGCGGACACAAGTGTCTCCATCCTCAAAGAGGCCATGGAATCTGTGGTCAAAGGTACTGCGAAAAAGATCAATTATGCGGGGATGAAATTATGACCACATCAATAAAGGAACTTAACAAGCTACCTGTCAAACTGACAAGCGGTCACAGACTCTGCGCAGGTTGCGGGGAATCTATACTCGTTAAGCAGATCCTCATGGGCACCCAGAGGCCAATGGTCGTCTCGTTGTCCACAGGATGCTTCGAGGTCTCAACTACTGTGTATCCATACACATCTTGGAACGTCCCTATGATCCATACGGCGTTCGGGAACGGTGCAGCCACATGTGCAGGTGTCGAGACAGCTTACAAGGCACTTAAGAAACAGGGAAAGATCAAGGAGGACATGAACTTCGTCAACTTCGCAGGGGACGGAGCAACCTACGACATCGGACTTCAGGCACTTTCTGGAGCAATGGAGAGAGGACACAATATGTTGTACGTATGCTTGAACAATGAAGCGTACATGAACACAGGTATCCAGAGATCCAGCGCAACGATGATGGGAACGGACACTACGACCTCCCCTTCCGGAGAAGAATCATTCGGAAAAAAGGAGTTCTCGAAGGACATGACGGCCATCATGGTCGCCCACAACATTCCCTACGTGGCTCAGGTATCCCCTCATAATTGGAGAGATACTGTAGCCAAGTCAAAAAAGGCATTTGACTGTGGAGGCCCGTCTTTCATTAATTCGATAACGCCTTGTCCTAGAGGATGGAGATTCCCGCCCTCAATGACGGTCGACATGGCCAAATTGGCTGTAGACACATGTGTATGGCCTCTTTACGAGGTCGTTGACGGTGCTTATGCATTGACAGCCGACAGTCTTAAGATAGCCGAAGGCAAGAGCGAGAAGAAGCCGATAACAGAATGGATCAAGGCTCAGGGAAGGTTCAATCACCTGAAGGAAGAGCGTTGGGCACCTGTTGTCGAAAACATGCAGGCACAGATCGACAAGAATTGGGAAAAGTTGATCTGGCTTTCTCTTAGGTAAACTATGCGGGGGTCGCCCCCCTATTTTTATTTTTTCTATTTATTGAATATCCGTAATCATATCGTTCATAATTTTTAGAGCAATATCATTATTTTCTAAATTTGTTTTTGATGACTTCGTAGTATATACGGATACGAGCATCGAACTCTTTCTACGGCCTTTAACTTAACATCGCTATCCTAACGGCTGTAGTAGCGTTCGGATAGTCACGATCCAAGTGTAAAAGAAGTATGCAGTCACATCTGATTCAAATGTCATTTGCAATCCAAAAGGTCAATTTAACGATAAATATTTTGCATTTCAATTATTATTTATAATATTTTTTTAATATTAAGCGCATAACTATTTTATAATTCGTATGTAATTACATATCAACACCATTACGTAACGTGTCTTTACCAACGTTACTTGTAGTGTCTCCGTTCAAACCAATTACCGACGTGTTATTACGCGTCGGAACATTTTTATCAATTTAAATTTAGAAATGCGATACAGCATTAACGCTGATCAAAAGAAAGGAAAAGTAGTTGACAACGTTCAAGAGTTCCCGTACGCTTGCGCAATACAGTACAATAATGTACGCGGGCGGGCTTTACTTCCGGGTTCGAAATGGGACCGGGTGTTGCCCCGCCGCTATGGCCGTCAACTAAATCATATGATACCCAGATGATATAAATACTTTTCTGTTATTCAGACGATTTTCATCAAAATTGAACGTATATCGCAGCTGTAAGCACTGCCCCGATCAATCCTGTGATAAAATTATTTGCATATTTCGATATATATTTATCTTCGATAGTTGCGCCGAACAAACTATCGAGTAGATTTCCAATCATTCCTGCGGCCATAGGGATCAGTAGAAGCCAGCTGATATCGTGGAACAGAACCAACCATCCTATGACGGACACTGCTATCGAAGCTATAAGGGATACAACCAATCCAAATATGGAAACGCCTCCGTTAGTTCCTGCATTCACTCTTTTTAACGTAGTTATAAGCCATGCACGTGGATCCTTGACACCTAGCTCACTGGCCACCGTATCTGAGGCTGCAACAGCGATAGAACCAAGATAGGCCACAGCCATGATATCCGTATATCCGGGAAATACAAAGTTGGCGATCGCCACGATCGCTGGCGCCAAGGATACACCGATGATGTTCTTCCAATTACGTTCGCCGTGTTTTCCTTCTTGTAGTCCTTTTTCCTTTTTCTTATTAAAAGATAATTTAGTGACTGCAAATCCTAAGGCTGCGAACACTACAAGCATAAGGAGCCAATCTAGACTTCCCATTATTCCTATGGCTAGAAGGACTGCTCCTGCGGCGACAGCTCCATCTGTCGTAAGCATTCCAGTCTTCCAGGCTATGGCTGACAGCAAAAGTGAAAGCACTATTGCCAGTATGACCTGAATCATAGGATCCATATAATGCGTGAACAGAATGACATTTAATAACTATACGTCGAAAAAGTTAATCACATAACCTTTTCAAGCACAACTTTGGCGTATTCGATACATTGAGACTTATCGGTCAGCGGAAAAAACATTACCTTTCCTTGGGAATATAGTGTGGTCTCCATATCATTTAACATGAAAACGATCATCATTTCATCTTTCTGCTTAATATCATGTCCATCTTTCTCAATGATGATCGAAGCTTTATCCATATCTATGTCGATCTCTTTTTGAGGAACTGCCATAAGTGCCGATCCCCCACATAGACGGGCTATCGTGAACTTCATGGCATAAGTTCCTTCATAGCGTCCGAGACGATGCCATGGAAGTCATCCAGCGTCGATTCGTTGATGAGCATGATATCCGCAAGGGCTATGACCTCCGCCTGTCCCCATGATATCTCTCTTGTATCTCGATCAGCGAACTCTACCCATTCGCGGGGCGCATCTTCCCTTCCACGATTGACCAGGCGTCCATATCTGGTCTCTGGGCTGGAATGTATCGCGATAATGAATACGTCTTCGCTTAAAGTACGGAACGAATCAACTTCTTCCATACTTCTACAACCGTCAACGAGGAATATCTCTCCGGACATGTTCTTCATAGCTTCTTTCGCCCAGACGTCCTTTCCCTTTTTCTTTCTGATCTTGTCTGCGTACTCACCAATTGTAAGTCCTTCGTCAGAATGGAATTTTGAGAAATGTCCTCTTACGATATCTCCCATTCTTAGGAACGGGATTCCCATACTGCGGGCCACGGTCAAAAGTTCCTCTTTACCGGATCCGGGCATTCCGGTTATAATGAATATTTTCATAGTAAGCTGTCCGAAACGTTACAAAGTTCTCTATCGCAGTAGAAGCACCTGAGTCTGGTAGGGCGTCTGCTTACAACAAAGAACTCGGTCTCAATAGGTTCGTTCTTATTTGTTATACAATTTGGATTACAACACTTAGCAAGTCCTATAACACGATCTCCAAGAGCGACCTCGAATTTTTCTGCTACATAGTAGTCTCTGATTATCGATATAGTTGCGTCTGGTGCGATCAATGCTATTTTATCAACAGTTTTTTGATCGAGCTCGCAGTCCTCTATCTTTATGATATCCTTCCACTTAGCTGCCTTGTTAGATGATACGTGTATCCCGACACTTATGGTCGAATCTAAGTATTCGTTGACACCAAGTATCTTTAGAACGTTCAGCGCCTCTCCAGTTGCTATATGATCAATGACAGTACCGTTACGTATGGGTGCAAGTTTGATCTCTTTAGGCTTTATTTCCATCAGATGTCGCCTCCCAATATAGCACAAAGTAATGCCATTCTAACAGGAACCCCGTTGAATGCCTGCTGGAAATATTTTGCATGTTCCGACATATCGACCTCAGGCGCGATCTCGTCGATCCTGGGAAGAGGGTGCATGACGGCCATGTCGCTCCTAGCTTCTCTGAGCATTGCATTATCTATACGGTACATGCCAGCAACTCTCCTATACTCGGTAGGGTCAGGGAATCTCTCTTTTTGGATCCTAGTAACATAAAGGACATCTGCTTTGTCTATTACATCCTCAAGACTTGCTGTTTTTACGGGACTGCACCCCTTTTCTTTGATGTGACTGATTATTTCTTCCGGCATCTGCAAAGTGTCCGGAGCAACGAGTGTAAGCTTTGCACCGAACATCGTCAGTGCCTCTGCTAGAGAATGTACGGTACGTCCATACTTCAGATCGCCGACAAGTACGACGTTAAGTCCGTCCAGTGAACCTTTTGCTTGCCGCATGGTGAATAGATCTAGTAATGTTTGAGTAGGGTGTGAACCAGCACCGTCTCCAGCGTTGATCACAGGGTTGATCGAAAATTTAGCTCCAAGACGAGCTGCACCTTCGTAGGGATGCCTTAGAACGATCACATCACAGTATGCATCTACCATTCTGATGGTGTCAGCTAGCGTCTCTCCTTTGGATATGGACGTCATCGACATTTCAGATACATCGATAACATCACACCCGAGTCTGTAAGCGGCACTTTCAAAAGATAGTTTAGTGCGTGTCGACGGTTCGAAGAACAAGTTACCGAGAATTCTTCCGTCGAGAACCTTGTTGGTTTTCTCACCTGTAGCGTAAGGCAACATCGTTTCAGACAAGTCTAGAAGATATTCTATCTCTCCTCTTGTCAAGTCCCTTATGGAAACGACGTCCCTGTCATAGAAGTCCATGTTGGTTAATCCTGACCTTGCGATATAACTCTTCGCTTGCGCGTACCAACATTAATTAACACGCTGACTCTCACTGAGCATTAATGCTGGAAATAATTGCTAGGTCCCACAGGGGCAGAATATGCAAATATAAGAACGGAGAGAACTC
>CAYIZM010000047.1:0-6365 GCA_964368015.1 uncultured Methanomassiliicoccales archaeon | reverse complement strand
CCCCTGGCCTGATCTGCCGCCAGTCGAAACCGAAACACCCCCTTTGGATTACTCCATCGAGGTATGTAAACTATACTCATACTAGAATAAATAATCAAGGGAGAGGTTTCCCCCTCCCCGATAAGCAATTTTGAAATGACTACAGTGTAGCTTTGGTCAATACGGAGACTCCGGTATCGAAATATTCGGGACTTACTTTTTCACCCTTCAATGCCTTGAAAGCTGTTTTTACACCTTCGTATCCCATTACATCAGGATTTTGAGCCATAGTAGCAAGCAAATGACCGCTCTTGATCAATGATAGAATCATGTCGCTCTTGTCAAAACCAACTCCGATAATACTCTTTCCAGCTTCTGCTATTGCATTACCAACACCTACAGTTGAACCTTCATTTGCACCGAAGAGACCTACGACACCTTGTGTGATAAAGTTTGCACTCATATCCTTTGAACGTGCAGCATCACCATCACAATACTGGGTCTCAAGAATGGTAAAACCAGTACCTTCAAAAGCCTTTCTGAAGCCTGCTTCACGAGCTACTGTTGAAGCAGTCGCACTATTCACCGATATAACACCAATCTTTCCACTCTTTACTCCATTAGCTGTCAAGGCTTTCAACATTTCCTTGCCAGCAGTAGTACCTGCTGCAGTATTATCTGTTGCAAGTGTCTGTACTGCGGGAAAATTTGCTGCTGAGTCGACATACACAATAATCACTCCTGCACCTGCTGCTTCTTTCAAAGCGGCAGTAACGGCATTTGGTCCGTTTGCAGCAAGAAGGATTGCATTCGCACCACCGGCAACTGCATTGTTAATGGATTCAATTTGTTTTGCATCATCTTTTACGTCAGGAGCAAGCCACTTGTACTGAATTCCACCCAATTCGCTTGCTGCTTTTTGTGCACCTTTGTCTACATTCACCCAATGTTGGTCCATCTGATCCATAGTTATCAGGTACACCTTATAGTCTGAACTCTCTTTGGTTCCTTGCGCGAACATTGCGCCTGCAATGAGCAATACCAACAACACGACGATTAGCTTTTTCATACAATTTTCTCCTTTATTTACATCACTTTCTGTGATTTTTCTCAAACAGTTGTTACATTCTTTTTCTTCTTTGCAACATTTCCAGAACGAACAATAACATCAAGTAATACGGACACCACAACAATTACTCCGATTACAATATTGCGAATTGCAACGGGGGCACCAGCAAATTGTAGGCCGTTTTGCAGAACTCCCCAAATGGAAGCTCCAATAACTGTACCAAAGAGGAGTCCTTGACCACCTAGCGTTGATACCCCACCGATGACCGATGCAGCAACTGCATATAACTCGTAACTGTTTCCTGCATCCATGGTTCCCATACCACTGGTCGCCGTGGTGACAAGACCAACAACACAGCTGACAAAGGCAGAAACCAGATAGGCTTTCGTAGTCGTAGATACCAAATTCACACCGCTGAGCCTGGCGGCTTCTGCATTGGATCCAATAGCATAGATATGTCTGCCAGTTTTTGTTCTGGTAAGCAAGAAGTTGAAAATCAGCCAAAGGAGAATTGCAATCCAAATGGTATTGTAGAGTCCTAACGTTTTGCCATAATAAAACAGGTCACGAAAGCCTTGTGCTGCCTCACCAATTGAATCGGTATTATAATTATTGTTTGCAATCTGTGCGATTCCCCGTGCAATAGTCATAGTTCCCAAGGTCGCAATAAAAGGAGGTAGCTTTGCAAAACTGACTAACAGACCGTTGGAGAGACCGACTGCAAGGCAGCACACGATAGTAATGAGTACAGCGACCAATGGGGCCACGCCCTTTGTCATCAACGTGGCGCTGATCATGGTACTCATCCCCACTACGGAACCGATAGAGAGATCAATGTTGCCGGTAATTAATACATATGATTGGCCGATTCCTATCAAAAGTATTGGAGCAATCTGGCGCAAGAGGTTGGCCAAATTCCGAGATGAAAAGAAAATTGGATTCATAATACCAAACACAATGCATAAAAAAATCAATCCAACAGTCACCGTCAGCACCTGTCCAATACCTCGAATCGCCAATATTCTTTTCAATGGTCTCTTCATCACGCTCATTATTGCCTACCCCTCACACACTACATTGCAAACTTATTTTCAAAACGAGTCGCCAGTTCCAGAATCTTTTCCTGGGTGGCCTGCTCCTGCATCAAGGACCCGGTGATTTTCCCGTCACACATTACAATGATACGGTCCGAGATACCCAATATCTCAGGCATCTCGCTCGAAACAAACAGAACAGCAATACCCTGTTTCTTCAACTGATTCATCAACTGATAGATTTCAACCTTTGACGCAACATCGATTCCTCGGGTAGGTTCATCGAAAATCACCACTTTACTATTTCGGGCCAACCACTTGCCTACTACCACTTTCTGTTGATTCCCTCCCGAAAGCGAAGAAGCATCGACTTCCGGTCCTGCAAGTTTAATCTTTAGTTCTTGTACGACCTTCACTACCATGGCGTCCTCTTTTTTCCGGTTGACAATACCCAATTTATTGCAGAGCTTATCGAGATTAGGGAGTGCAATATTCTCACGAATGGATAACTTCGTGCAAAGTCCGTCCTTTTTTCGGTCTTCCGGTGCAAGCACCAACCCCTCTCGAATTGCATCCTCCGGGCAATGTATCATCAACTCTTTTCCATCCAGAGTGATGGTTCCTCTCTCCTTTGGGTCGATACCGAATATTGCCCGGGTAGTTTCGGTTCTGCCGGCACCCATGAGCCCGGCAATACCAAGAATTTCCCCTTCATAGACATCCAAGTTGACGTTTCTCACCATTCTGCCCGCACAAAGGTTTTGCACCGAAAGGATTTTTCTCCCTTTCTCAGCATGAACTCGAGGAAATTTCTCTTTGATTTCCCTTCCTACCATATTTGAAATGATCTGGTTCATTGTCATTTCGGAAAAGGGTTTTTCCACTATGAATTTTCCGTCACGCATAATCGTTACTGTATCAACAATATGCTGCAGTTCATCCAGGCGATGGCTGATGTAGATGATTCCACATCCCTTTGTCTTGAGTTCTCTGATCAATGTAAAGAGCTGGTTGATTTCCACACTGGTCAATGCACTGGTTGGCTCATCCATGATCAGGACCTTTGCCTTTGTTTGTAATGCCTTGGCAATCTCAACCATTTGTTGTTTGGATACTGCTAAATCTCCGACGACAGTATCGGGATCGATATCCATATGCAGTGACTGAAGCACCTGCTCAGCCTGCTTTCTCATTGAGCGATTATCCAATAGTGAGGCATAGGAAGTCTCATGCCCAAGAAATATATTCTGAGCTACAGTCAAGTGTGAACACATGTTCAATTCCTGATGAATTATAGAGACTCCCAGTTGTTGTGCCTGTCTAGGCTTAAGATCGGACTGAATGGTATTGCCGAATAAGGTGATGGAACCACTATCGCGGGTATAGACTCCGCTTAATATTTTGACCAATGTTGACTTGCCTGCCCCATTCTCTCCAAGCAGTGCCATGACCTCACCCGGTCTGAGTCGAAATTGAACGTTATCGAGGGCTTTGACACCTGGAAACGTTTTGGTGATGTGTTCCATTTCGACAATATACGGGCTTTCCATTGCTTTCAGACTCCTTGCTATCAGTCTTGCATGGCTCAGTTGGGGAAGATAGGGATGATTTTTTTGGAATCAGGTGGTCATTCTTTGGATTGCACCGGAATTGAACCGGCGAAACCGTGATATTGAGAGAATTCGCTGCGGTGAAGTTGGTGATGCACTCGTCCGTCCTTGAGAATGACTAGGCGATCGGCAATCTGCAGGCTGTCGGAAAGTGAAACTGCCAAAATCAGAATTGAGCTACCCCGTTGCTTGAACAAATCGAAGTAAGAGATGAGTTCCATTCGTTGATACATATCTACTGACGCAAAAGGTTGTACGACGCAGATGAATTCAGGTTTCTGCAACAATAGGCGTTGATACACTATACGCAACCTGTAGGCTTGATCGAAATCACGGGGATCTTTCTCCGCCAAATGTGTGCCGAATTTTTGTTCAAGCTCACCGGCAAGCGCACTTCTATGATGGATATTGAACCATAAGTTTGAGATTTTGTGATCAGAGGTGAACAGTAGGTTGTCAAGGACAGAAAGCTGTGGGAATATCAAACTAGAATCGGGTTTTGGAGGAACTAAAGCAATGCTGCGCGAAGATGGACAAATTTTCTTTCCTCGATATTCAATGGTCCCTTCATATGCAAGGTTTCTCTTCCCTAATAAGTCAAATAGTTGATGGATCACAAGGTTTTCACTGTCGAGGAGGACCACCGTCTCCTTGTGATGTACTACAAGATCCAAATTATTGATATTTCCATATACAAGATGGTGTAACTGCAGTAGAGAATCGGACGTATTTTGTTGTCCATACTGTTGTTGGCGGTCTGATAGTTCGATAGACTCTGCAAATTCGTTGGCATAGCAATTGATGATTGCATCGGTCATCTGGTCATTATATAAGTGTTTGATGATTCGCCCTTCCCGCATGAGATAACACCTTGATGCAAAGTGGAAAGCTTCCTGATGATGGTTGCATACGAAGAGGAATGTCATGCCCTTTTCTTTGCTCAGATGCGTAAGGATTGGCTTTAGTCTTGCCAAATCGACTTCACTGACAAATGTGGAGATGTCACGCAGTATGACCAAGGCGCTATGAGCAAGGCTAGCTTTAAGAAATTGAATCACCAGTTTTTCGAACGATGAAATATCTTTGACCAGGGTTCTAGGTTCAATGAATAGAGACAGTGGTTCAAGCAGTGCCTGCATCTGTCGGCTAAGCATTTTACTGTGGAGCAAGTGCTGCTTGCTTCGTTTGCGAAGAATGAAGAGATTATCTTCTACACTCATGCTCTCAATGAGCATTGAATTGCGTTCAATAATGGTAACTGGATTCAGGCTATGATTACAGCCGAGATAGTCATTAACCAGTACATTCTTACAGTAGACATGCCCGTAGTGTAACGCAATGTTTTTTTGAAAGATTTCCAAAAGTTCATCAATACCCAGCGCGTTCAAACCGATGAGTGCAACAATCTCTCCCCGATAGAGATGTAGGTGGATGTCGTGAAGAAAGGGAGGAATTGATACCTGTTCAAGACGGAATACCTCTTCTCTCATGATAGAGGGTCCTCGCCTTTGCTTCTTGGAAGTGAAATCGCAACATCTGTTCCGACTCCAATTCTGCTGGTGACCGTCAGACCGTATTGTTCCCCAAACAGAAGTTTAATTCTGTTGTTCACATTCACCAGGGCAATCCCTCCTTGGTATTCATCCCGCTTGACATAGTCAAAACTTCTGGTACTCAGCTTTCTTTGCATCTGTTGTAATACATTTTCTTGCATCCCTACCCCGTCATCACGCACTGTGATGAAGAGCCGACTTTCCGAAATCTCGATACGGATGAAAAGGTTTCCTTCTCCGACCTTGCACTCAAGGCCATGGACAATGCAGTTCTCAACTATGGGTTGCAGCGTAAGTTTCGGTATTCTGTATTGGAGAACCTCATGTTCTTGTTCACCATCAAAAATGATATGAAGCTTAATTCGATTTCCAAATCTGAATTGCTGGATGAAGAAATAATTTTTCGTATTCTCCAGCTCTTGTTTTAAAGAAACCAAATTCTCGACATTACTGATGGTGTAGCGAAAGAAAGTCGACAAAGCTTCGGTCATGGTTGCAACTGAGTTCAAACCTGCCAGAAGAGCTTCGCTACGAATACCCTCCAGAGTGTTATAAAGAAAATGAGGGTTTATTTGGTTTTGCAGTGCAAGAAATTGCGCCTGGCGCTTACTTGCATTCATGATTTGATCGGTATTGAGTAATGCTTCCAATGTCGTATTAAGGTCTACCATTTCCTTATTCAGCGGTACTTTATCATCAACGATTGCGTTGAAAGTATATCCTGAGGCAAATAATTGCATGATATGCTTGGTCCTTGTATAGGGAAGATAAATACGGTAATACGTGGCGATTCCTGTGCCAATAGTGGCAACAACTACTAGAATTATGAAAACGGGTGAAGTTATACGATCCTGACGATACAGCAAGGCAAGCAGCAGCGAGGTCATGATAAGGACTGTGAGGTAAAGCGCAAGGAACAATACTCGCATTTCAAGGTACCGATTATGCCTAGCCATATAATTTCCTATACTCAATCGGCTTTATTTGACAGGTCTTTTTAAAATTCTTTGCAAAGTGCTTAGGGTCGTGATACCCGACTTGCAGAGCAATTTGGGCAATCCCGAGATTGGTTTCTGACAGGAGTTCCTTGGCTTTCTTCATACGAAGGTCAAGTACATAC
>CAYIZM010000046.1:0-6403 GCA_964368015.1 uncultured Methanomassiliicoccales archaeon | reverse complement strand
TATCTCAGAGGACTGGAGTGGCGATACGCGGACCTGTTCCGTTACCCACGAAGAAACTCAAGGTACCCTGCAGAAAGAGTCCTGACGGAGAAGGAAGCGAGACATGGGATCACTGGGAGATGCGCATCCACAAGAGGCTCATCTACCTAGACGCCGATGAGCGTGCCCTTAGGCAACTCATGAGGATCGATGTCCCAGACGGTGTGAACATCGAGATGCGTCTTCACAGCGCTTAAAACAATTTCATTAACGGGGCATGGGCGACCATGCCCCAAAATTCTTCTTTTTAATTCAGTTAATTATATACCCTTATCTTCGATGGTCTCATATGGAAATTCCAATGAGAAGTGACGCTGTTAAAAAAGGTATAGATAAAGCGCCGGCAAGAAGTTTGCTTAGAGCAGATGGACTTACCGACGAAGATTTTAAGAAACCGTTCATAGGCATAGCGAATTCATGGAACGAAGTAGTTCCCGGTCATATTCATTTGAACGAGCTAGTAGAAGCAGTCAAAGAAGGAATAATCGAAGCTGGCGGACTTCCGTTCACTTTCGGTGTCCCAGCCATTTGCGACGGTATCGCAATGGGTCACAACGGAATGAGATATTCGCTTATTTCTCGTGAAGTTATCTCCGATTGTTGTGAGATCATGGTAGAAGGTCACGCTTTCGACGCATGGGTCGGCGTAACGAATTGCGATAAAGTCACTCCTGGCATGTTAATGGCAGCAGGAAGAATGAATGTTCCCGCAATAATGTTGACCGGTGGTGCAATGGAAGTCGGCAAGGATGGAGATAAAGATCTTGATCTTCAGTCTGTATTCGAAGCACTCGGAGAATATTCTGCAGGCAAAGTCGATGAAGACTATGTTAGGAACATAGAGTGTAAAGCTTGTCCGGGTCGCGGCAGTTGTTCCGGTCTGTTCACGGCAAACACCATGGCATGTCTAACCGAAGCATTGGGTCTAAGTCTGACTGGATGCGCTACAAGTATCGCTACAGATAAAAAGAAATTAGAAACAGCTCGTGAAACAGGGCGCAAGGCTGTAGAACTTGCTAAAAATAACATTAAACCTCGCGATATAGTTTCTGTTGCCTCGTTCAGAAATGCAATAAGAGTGGACATGGCTATTGGCGGATCTACTAACTCTGCGCTCCATATCCCTGCGATATCTAAAGACTTTGGAACTCCTGTTACTCTGGACGATTTTGATAGCATATCAAGAAACGTTCCTCATATCACAAGTCTTAGGCCAGCAGGTCCGTACAGCATTGCAGATCTGGATTCCGCGGGCGGGATACCGGCGGTTCTTAATGTATTGCAGGATATTCTTGAGGATGCTCCCACGGTTAATGGCAATAGTATCAAAGAAATTGCCGCATCTGCAAAGGTCGTCAACACTGAGATAATCAGAAATCTTAAGAATCCGTTCCATCAACAGGGTGGCATTGCTGTTCTTAAGGGAAATATTGCTCCTGAAGGCTCTGTTGTAAAACAAGTAGCTGTCAGTAAAGAAATGATGAATTTCTCTGGAATTGCAAGGGTTTTTGACAGTGAAGAATCAGCTACTAAAGCGATTACCTCAGGTTCTATCGTCAAAGGTGACGTTGTCGTAATAAGATACGAAGGTCCAAAAGGGGCGCCGGGAATGCCTGAGATGCTCTCTCCGACTAGTCTAATAATTGGACGCGGCCTTGGAGATTCCGTCGCACTTATAACAGACGGTAGATTCTCTGGAGCTTCAAGAGGCGGAGCCATAGGACATGTTTCCCCTGAGGCATATGAAGGCGGCCCGATAGCCGCTATTCAAGATGGCGACATAATCGATATTGATATTCCTTCTAGATCAATGAATGTTAGACTTTCTGACGCTGAGATAAAAGAACGCCTATCTAAAGTGAAGAAGGTGGAACGCCCGGTCACAGGAGTTCAAAAGAAATACAGACAACTCGTTACTAATGGTGCGAACGGTGCGTATCTGGAGTAAGTGAGTCACAATGAGTAATGAATTCAAAGTCAATGAGCATGGCGTTACAGCTGATGGATATCACATACTGCCAAAAAGAGCTATGGCATCAATGTATATTGGAAGCATAATTGCACTTTTGATCATTACACTTGTTGTGTTCACGATATACGTGTATGCTTTGCCATATTACGATGAATCTGACATAAATCCAATTTTTATGTTTGTTCCATTTGGTTTATTGGCTATATACTTCATCTTTGGGCCAGCAATTTACTATGCTCGTTATAGATATCGCATAAACGAGGACCGTATTGATATCCGTAGAGGAATCTTCGTTATCTCGCATACTGTGGTTCCTATAGAGAGAGTCCATCAATTAGAAGTTGCTCGCGGCCCGATAAATAATTTATTCAAACTGGCTGATGTTACGATAACAACAGCCGGCGGAATAGCAAAGATACAGTTCTTGGATCTACAGGTAGCTGAAAAGACCGCGGACAGTCTTAATGAGTACATAACTGATATTCTGAGGAAAAGAGAATGATGGAACCGGAGGGGCAAGAAGAGCAGTTGTTCGAAGCGCCTCCACAGTTCGAGGGAATACCGATCAACGAGAAATTCCGTCAACACAAGATAAAAGTGTTTGAGGAAGTGTTTAATTCAGTGGTAATTGCTACTATTATAATTGTTTTTCTTTTCACAATTCTCGCAGGAATCGAAGATCCTAACTCAATGAAGTATGCCATAATCATTTCATCGGCGCTGTTTTTCGGAATCGTACTATCCGTGTTGTGGATATCCTACTGGCGTTGGAAGAAAACCATGATTCTGTTCAAAGAAACAGAGATGACGGTGTTCCGAGATACTGTTTTCAAGAAAGAAATAAGGATAGCTTACACAAAAATAGCTTCAGTCAACGTCAATCGCGGCATTATAAATCGTTTAACTGGCACTTCGAAGCTCTTGATAAATATAAATAGCCGTGTAAATTCATACTCTCCCGAGCTGACGCTTACATTTAGTGTAGAGATGGCCGACCGTATACGTGCCAACCTATCTAAAAAAATGTACAATAACAACGTTCTTCCTGCAGACGAGGACAATATTCCGTCGATCGTCACTATAACAGCGAAAGATGTAGTCCTTCACAGTTTCTTGTCCCAGCCTACTGCGTCTGCTCTGTTCGGAATAATTATGTTTTTCATTGGATTCTATCAGATGTTCACGAATTCAGGAGATTTTGGGGCAGGAGTAGTTGCAATATTCTTTGCAGCGATCACATACGTTATTCCAGTGGTCGCAATGATATTCCATTATTTTAACTACAAGATCTATCGCATAGGTGATACGATCTACTTGAGCCACGGACTTATACGGACGTATCACAAATCATTCAAGATAACTAGGATCAATGCAGTACGTCTAAGGAGTCCGTTGCTTCCACGATTAGTAGGCCGATATATGCTTGATGCAGAAGTAGTGGGTCTCGCCTTAGGTGGAAATGATGATGGTAAGAACATAGCTCCGCTCCTCTGTCCTATGAAGGACCGTGGGACCATCGATAGGGTCATGAAAGCTATAGTTCCAGAATTCATATACGACGTGGAAATGGATCTTCAGCCTAAGGAAGCCGCTAAACCAATATTCATACGCGCTGCACTGTGGTCAATATTCGTTGTAATTATCGCTGTAGCATTCTACGACCCATTGGCAAAAATATTTGTCGACGAAGGTATGATAGTCAATCAGATAACATCTATCCTCATCGTTTTATCAGCAATAATCATTGTAAGTATTTTCATAAACGGGATATGGTCCTGCAGAATAGTGGAATATGGAAGAAGTACGGACCTGTTCACATTTGTTGTCGGTGTGATAGATCGTAAGATCACTATCATGAGTTATGACAAAGTTCAGATGGCCAAGGTTGAGAGTGGACCATTCTCCAGACCATATGGCTTGGCTAAGTGTAATATCAGCTTACTTTCTTCAATGGGTTCGCAGAATATTTACTCTGGGTACTTTAATGTAGATGAATTAGAGGCGATATCTGACGAAGTCATTTCCCGTGTTAAAGATGGTCGGTATAACTATCGTGAATATCTCTGATCATTCCTGTACGCTACAAGACCAGGAGATAATTAGCTTAGCAAGTTCTTCCGCTACATCAGGATCTATATTTTCGTCTTCAGCAAAACGACGATATCTGGCTATTACTGCTTTCTCAACTTCGGGATCATGGACAGGCGTGCCAGCCATTTTTTTATTTCTGCCTATCTCAACGGCTGTTTGAAGTCTTTCAAAAATAAGTGTCACGATCTTTTCATCAATAAATGCAATTTTTTCTCGTAGTTCTAAGTTATCCATTAAAAATCCCTCTGTATCTGATCTGCTAGAACCAATGCAGTCATTGATTCTACCACTACTGCTACTCTTGGGACGATACAAGGGTCATGTCTTCCTTTGACCCTAATACTTGTAGACTCGTCGGTCCTCAGGTCTACTGTACTTTGCAACCTGGATATAGAAGGGGTAGGTTTGAACACACATCTGAACACCATAGGTGCGCCGTTGCTCATTCCGCCGACTATCCCTCCCATGTTGTTCGTCTTCGTTTTAATTCCGTTGCTATAAAAATATTGATCGTTACTTTCGGAACCTTTCATATCGGCCAATGCAAAACCTTTGCCGAACTCTATCCCCTTACATGCAGGAATGCTGAACATTGCTCTAGCAATCTCTGAATCAAGGGCTTCGAACCATATTCCTCCGAATCCGATCGGAAGTCCAGAAACGATGCATTCGGTTGTTCCGCCTACGCTGTCCCCCATATCTCCTGCTTTTTCTATCTCTTTTATCATATTTTTGTCTAGGGCCTCGGTGCATGCTCGTGTTACGTAAGACTCTGAAACTAGAGATTGACCATAAGAACGTTCTTCCGCGTCTATGACATTACTTATCGATCTTGTATGAGCGGATATCGCTATCCCGTGTTGTAAAACAAATTGTCTGGCTATGCTGCCTCCTGCAACTATTGCTGCAGTCATCCTTCCTGAGAACGAGCCGCCTCCAACACAGTTCATGCCCTTTGTGATAGCAGGAAGATCTGCATGACCCGGCCTCGGTTTATATTTATATTCTGAGTAATCTGAATTTATTACGTTTTTGTTAGCTATCCTTATGATTATCGGGGTTCCATCAGTCTTCCAATCTCGTATACCAGAGACAAATTCTGGGATGTCTGGCTCTTTACGTTCCGTGCCAATGCCCGATCTTGGCTTTCTCAGCCCCATATATTTCGATATAGATGCATGGTCTATCGACATACCTGCCGGTATGCCTTCCAGGATACATCCTACATAAGGGCCGTGACTACTGCCAAATAGCGTGAATTTTACTTTTTTCCCCAGTTGAAACATGATATACGACCTCACTAGTATTATCTGATCATTTTGTAAGTTTACGGGTTGTTGTTACGATAACGTTCTCGAGTCCCGTGTTTTTCAAGAATTTCTCCGCTTCGCCATATTCTAATATAATGGCAGTAGAAGGTCCAGAGCCAGATATCCCTGCTGCGAGGGCGCCGGCTTTTATGGCCATTTCAGCAATATCGTTGTCTAGTCCCGAGGCCTCAGCAATAATACGACCGTTCAATGTCATTGCGCCAAGGAAATCAGTCTTTGACAATTCTATGACCTTACGTTGCTCTGTGGCGGCTCTTTTTAAAGGTGCCATATCTAAGCTTTCTTTGCGAATCTTACGTTCAGGGACATGTATCACAACATCATATTTTGGTACATCTTTCATGAATATGATGCTGTCCGTATTATTATCTGTCATAACAAATCCTCCGTAATGACACCCGCAGGCATCGTCAAAAGATCCAGTTCTAGTGACTTTAGCCTGTCTTGCGCACTTAACTCCGAGTTTTATTATTGTTAGGGGATCTGTAGTAAATCCGATCTCGTTGAAAACTGCCGATATAATTGCGTTACAGGCGGAACTGGAACTTTTTAAACCTCTAGAGGGAGGCATCTCTGACGATGTGTCAAGGTGCCAACCTTCAGGTTCTTCCGTCCCTGCCATTTTGTATGAAGCAGACACACAAAGCTCTGCGAGCAGAGTGGGTTCTGACCTATCATTGATTATCTCGACGGTACGGTATTCGCCACCAGGAATGAATTCGGAGCGGGTTTTTAGCTCCGTTCCTATCACGGCGCCGATTCCGCCAGGCATCGCATTTATTACTGACACTGCACCCCAAGATACGCCTTTACCCAATAAAATCAACCCCTTTTGACAGATATATGCCAAATTTATGCTTAGATGTAACTATGTAAGACGAAAGATATATAAGATTTAGCCAGATTGACTTCTTTAGTGGGCTGGTAGATCAGCTGGTAGATCGCTTGCTTTGCAAGCAAGAAGTCGCGA
>CAYIZM010000045.1:0-6655 GCA_964368015.1 uncultured Methanomassiliicoccales archaeon | reverse complement strand
ATGAAGCCATCAAAGATATGATATTAAGTCCAAAAGGTCACGAACTGGTACAATTGGAGCGTGACCTTAGTAAGGCGCTTATTGCTGCAGGTTTCATAGAAGTACGGACACCTACCATAATGTCTACTGCGGCCTTAGCAAAAATGACGATAACAGAAGGTCACCCATTATTCAGACAGGTTTTCTTTATCGATAAAAAACGTTGTCTAAGGCCTATGCTAGCTCCAAATCTTTATCATTATATGAAGAATCTTCGTGAACATACCGACGGGATGATACGTTTCTTTGAGATCGGCTCTTGTTTTAGAAAGGAATCTCACAGCGGTAAACATCTCGAAGAATTTACAATGCTTAACCTTGTACAACAGGGTCAAATCAAAGACCCAGTAGCTGATCTTAGAGAGTTTATCGATATCATTATGAAAATTATCGATATAGAATACGAGACGGTACACGAGGAATCCGACGTATATATTGAAACACTTGATGTAGAGGTCGATGGTGTGGAAGTTGCTTCCGGTGCCGTTGGTCCACATAAGTTAGATGAGGCACATGACGTTCATGAACCATGGTGCGGTGTAGGTTTCGGCCTAGAACGCCTTTTGGCAATGAAAAATAATAAAAACAGCGTACGTAAGACCGGGCGTAGCCTGACCTACCTTAACGGACGCAAAATAGACTGAGGTGATTTTACGAATGTACAGGAAATATTAGATAGGTCAGCGGCCAGGGAGGAGCTTACTCAAAAGGATGTTGTAAGGCTCTTCAATGCTGATCCTAAGGAACAGGAACTTCTATTTGAAACAGCTAGGAACGTTAGGGACAGAGAATTCGGGGATAAAATATTCACGTACGGGTTTGTATATTTCTCAACATATTGTAAGAACAATTGTTCTTTTTGTTATTTTAGAAGCACTAACAATCTTGAAAGATACAGAAAAACCACTGAAGAGGTAGTGGAGTTATCTAAAAACTTGAGGGATGCAGGCATAAATCTTGTTGATCTCACTATGGGCGAAGACCCAATAATATATGAAAACGAATGTGCCAAACTTCTTGAGATCATAAAAGCCGTCAGGGACGCTGTAGACATTGGAATAATGGTATCTCCTGGTGCTGTGCCAGAAGAAATATTCCTTAGGATGAAGGAAGCAGGTGCAGATTTTTATGCCTGTTATCAGGAAACATATAATTTTGAACTTTTTAAGAAACTTAGATTACATCAAGACTATCAAACTAGGATAGACGTCAGAAGATGGGCTAAAGAAGCAGGAATGTTGTCAGAAGATGGAATGTTAGTCGGAGTTGGTGAAACTGTGGAAGACCGAGCTGATTTCGTAATGCGTATGGGTCCACAAGGATGTGAACAGATCCGCGCTATGTCCTTCGTTCCGCAAGATGGTACCCCTATGAGCGATCTCAACACTGCTGATTCTTTAAATGAATTACTGGCTATTGCAATAATGAGGATAATGTATCCTAAAAGCATCATACCTGCAACGTTGGACGTAGAAGGTATTTCTGGAATGTTGGATCGACTCAATGCAGGCGCCAATCTAATAACTTCCATAGTGCCAGCTAATAAAAATCTAGCTGGAGTAGCGCAACACGAACTTGATATAGAAAATGGTAATCGTTCTGTTGAACATGTTTTTAGTATTCTGAAACAAATAGGTAAGAGGCCTGCTACAAATGAGGAGTTCCAAGCCTTATTAAAAGATAGAAAGTCTAAGTTAGGAGGTTCCTAGGATGAGAATTGCGATAGTGGGCGGCGCCCTGCAAGGAATGGAAGCAGTCTACCTCTCTAAATTAGCAGGTTTCGACACCGTAGTAATAGATAAAAAACCCGAAGCTCCTGCTCTAGCACTTACTAATGAAAAACATGTTCTAGATCCAATAAAGGACATTGATAAAGCGATGAAGATATTTTCTGACTGTGATGCTGTTCTTCCGGCATGTGAAGAACTAGATCTTTTAAAAATTCTTGACTCAAATCTTAAAAACACAAAAATACCATTCCTATTCGATCTAAATTCGTACAAGATATCCTGCTCAAAGGAACGTTCCAATGAACTTATGGAAAAAATAAATGTGCCTTTGCCTAAACATTGGCCTGAGTGCGGATTTCCTATCGTAGTAAAACCATCTTGCCAGAGCGGTAGTATCGGTGTCACAGTAGCGAGGAATGAAACTGAAAGACAGGCAGGATTAAAAAAAGTCGTTGAACTTAATGACGTTCCTATAACACAAGAATTTGTTTCTGGAAAGAGCTTATCCATAGAAGCTATTGGAAATGGAAAAAAAGCACGTTCTTATGTTACTACTGAGGTAATATTGGATAGCAGATACGATTGTAAGATGGTACGATGCAATCCTAATATCATATCCCATGAGAAAGATATGTTGTTAAAGGATATATGTAAAAAAACTGCAGAGGCTATACATTTGAATGCTCTTATGGATATGGAAGCCATAGACACTCCCAACGGACTTAGGGTCCTTGAGATAGACGCAAGGATACCTAGTCAGACCCCTGCTGCCATAGAGGCTGGCACAGGCATAAACCTTCTGAAGGAACTAGTTGATTGCGCTATGGGCAAAGTATCAACGGTTAAAAGCACAGGTAATGCAGGTGTATACGAACATTATGTTTTCAAGGACGGTGTCCTAAGTACAAGCGGAGAAAAAGAGTTTGGTCGTGTACGTGAACCTCGTATTATATCTGGATTATTCGGTTCTGATAAAATGATAACCGATTATCAACCAGGAAAGAAAGAATGGCGTACTACTGTTATCACAAAAGGTCGTGACGAGAACGAAGCAGACAAAAAACATTTAGCTGTACGTGAACGTATGATATCCGAATCGGGAGCGAAAACATTTTACGATGAAAGTCCGGAGATAATATAATGACGAGGCTTACAGAAGAAATGATCGAGGACATACCTAGGAATGCCAAGGAACGCGGCGAGAGGCTTCAAAACGTCATAGGTATGGATCTTAAGACATTGGCGTTCAGGGCCGTGGGAGAGGACCCCAACGATCACGATCTTTCACAGTATCTTACGGCTTCGGTACCGATAACTGCTGGACTTGGCGTGATCGGAGGATTCTCACTAAGTGTGAGCGCTATTCTTGAAGGAATGGGATTCAGAAGTTTCGTTACATCTAAAACTGATATAGATGGAATATACGAGGCTTTAGAAAAAGAAGCAGATATAATATTCACGGCAGATGATCTGCGTTACATTGCGTACAACGTAAGAACGGGAACATACGCAGATAATGCGTTTGCTACCGCAGCAGGATATGTTGAAGCGTTAGATGGCGTTGCAAAAGGACTGAAGAATAAAGATGTATTAGTTATCGGTGCAGGCCTAGTGGGAACTGAAGCCATGCGCATATTAACAGAAAAAGGTGCGAACGTTCACGTTACCGATATACTTGAGGAAAAGGCTAAAAAAGCAGCATTAAAATTTGGTGCTATAGCTACTAGTGATATCGATCAAGCAATATCATCTAGTAAATATATTTTCAATGCTTCTCCCGCATTAATATCCGGTGACCTAATATCAAAGGGTGCCGTGATATCTTCACCTGGTCTACCTTACAGTTTTGATGCTGAAGGTGAAGATAAATCCGATACAATAATACATGACCCGCTCGATATAGGTACTGCCGTAATGGCCGCAAAATGCGTTAAATCATTTAAAGCGTAAGGGACTGAGGAAAATGACAAGATATTGTATAGCATTAGACATTGGGACCAGCGGTCTTCGCTGTCAAGCGATCGATTTAGACACTGGAGAGACATTAGCCTCATCCATAACCCAGCGTCACCCGATACCTGGAATGAACGTTATAGATCACGTTGATTTCGCAATTAAATCAGGGGGCACTATAGCAACAGGACTTCTTGTTAATGCTGTCAATGCTTTATTCAAAACATTAAAGATCGATCTTAGTAAGGTCGAGCACATAGGCGTGTGTGGAAATCCATTCCAACTTTCAATATTACAAGGTATAGAGATAAGAGATCTAGCTTACGCTGGTGAGAATAAACTAAAGAGTTTAGGAATAGTTCCGATCAAAAGGGATGGCATAATATTGCCAGCTTCCGAGATAGGTCTCGAAGGAATGCCCAATGCAATGATAACTATCCCGCCGGCTGTAAGACACGAGATAGGTGCAGACGCTATGGCCATGTTGATGATGACAAATGCTCTTGAAGAAAAAGAGCCTTGCATCGTAGCCGATTATGGTACCAATGCTGAAATGGCCCTTATATACGGGGGTAAAATTATAACGGGTTCCGCTGCCGCTGGACCTGCAATGGAAGGCCAGGAAATAGAAAGAGGTATGTTGGCAGCACCTGGTGCGATATCTGACATAAACATAACGCCTGATGGATGGGTCTGTTCAGTTCTTGACAAGACCATGATGGCCCGTGAAGGCGATACCGTTGATCCTATTACCGGTAAAGTGGTCAAAGAAGGCCCTATGCACGGTAAAGCTATCGGTATAACAGGAACTGGGGTCGTGGCCGCAATATACTGTGGTCTTAAATCAGGACTAGTTATTCCTCCGAAAATAAATACGGATAATGGAAAATTACATTTACAGGACGGGATAGATATCTCATCTCAAGATATCGAAGAGGCCGGAAAGGCAATAGGTGCTTTGAGGGCAGGATTCCTTACTTTGTTGCATGAAGCCGGAATGTGGACCGGAGACGTTAAGAAAACATACATGTCCGGAGCTTCGGGATTATATGTTGACGCTAGGAAAGCACTGTCCATCGGAATGGTCCTTCCTGGTGTAGATGATATAGTTCAATTTGGAAATACTTCTATCGGACTTGCTCGTAAAGTTGCTATGGGAGAACTTACGTTAGACGAATTAAGAGAATTTGCCAAAAAACTAAGGGCTGACCATTGTATGTTCGCAACTTCTGACATATTCAAGGATCTTTACTCTATCGAGTATTCACTTTGGGTGCAAAATATGCCAATGTCGGAATACAATAACATGCTTGAGGTTTACGGTATACCTCCAATAGGTGAACCGAATCCTGATCCTAAGGTCAAGCGTATGACGGAAAGAGATCTACCTGACACTGAGAAGGTACCTGTTTTTGTTCTTGAAAATGCTGGGACGATACTTAGAGGGAAGATCAAAGGATGTACGTATTGTCAAACCTGCGAGGAAGTTTGTCCAGAGGGTGCCATAACGATAACAGAGGAAGCTGACGGTAATTATGCTAATATTCGTACCGATCTCTGTGGAGGTTACGCCTGTAGCAGATGTGTACACAAATGTCCTGAAAAAGTGTTGTCCCTTAAGAGTTTAAAGACAATAAACTGATCCACATCGTATACGAAGTATCTAAAAAGATACGTTCATCTAATAAGCTTAGACGACGGTCTAGTTCTATGGCCTCCAAGGTTATAGTTGAAATGAGAACATGTGGCAGAACTCATGTAGTTATAGCTAAGCTTAGGGAGGACGGTGATGTTGATATCAAGATCACTTCTGACTGCGACTATGCGAAAAAGTTTGCAGAACGTTGTACTAAGGTCAGTTTAAACGACGTGACGGACTTCTACGGCAGTAAGGTCAACAGCGAAGAGGTTCGCGGTAATCTGTGGATACAGTGCCTCTTACCGATAGGAGTTTTTGACGCTGCGTGGTTGGAGTTAGGAATGCTCTCTAAGAAACTTTGCAAGAAGATAGGATCCGATGAGATTATCTTAAGTGAGTTTGATTCTGAAGAGTGATCGATAGATATTTGTTCAGCAGTAGATACCTAAGATTAAAATCATATGGAGTGTCTAAAATATTATTACTGATCAAAAGACATGATGTAAAATTTATTTTTTCTCTCTTAGCTATTGTCAAATCATTATTCTTTGAATATGACCTTTAGTATAGTCGCTCCTGCCACTGCATCCTGTTGATGAAATGAGAACGTAGTGATGTTGGTAGTTGTAATCCACAGATCGTTGTTAATTATCTCAGTAAGGGTCCTTTTTACCATAGCACCGCCTACTAATACAAAATAGCCAGTAACTTGTTGACCTTGTGTTTTGACCTCATAGTCGACAGTATCTATCGTGATCGTTATTTTTTTGTTTATATTTAACCAAATGCAGAATTCTCCTATAAGTTCAAATTCAAGTGGTTGATGTTGGCCTAGATCTACATTCGGCGTGATCTCGTAGGTCGGTAACGTGATCTCTTCACCATCGACAATGATGGTCGTAGGGGTTTCTACAATATCGACAATAGTCTCTGTAGTGTTATCGTCTGGTATAACTTGCCCGCCTATTTTTGTAAATGTAATCGTATTGCCGGAATTGATAACATCGCTTGTAAGGGCTGAATAACCGACTCCTGCCATTGATGCAATAATGAGGATCATTAAGACTATTGGAACTAAGAGTAACTTCTCGTAGTGCTTTTTAATTTTGTCCAATAACTTCATCTCATCATCCCCTTTAAACAATTTGAACAGAATGTTTTACGTCGTAATAAAAAGAATTATTGATCCATCTGGCTCAATAGTAATTCCTTTATTACGTTAAACACCTGTTTTACTAAAATTTAACCCCGTTTAAAGTATTGAATTGAGGATATATTAACATTGTTATTAATC
>CAYIZM010000044.1:0-6859 GCA_964368015.1 uncultured Methanomassiliicoccales archaeon | reverse complement strand
TTTTCAATTTCTGGTGCGTTATAATCTGCGCGGACCTGCTTTATCATCGCTTATCCTTCCTTGCCAAGTTTATCTTCCTGGCCGTGCGCGTTGATATCTCGCGCATATATTTAACAATCTCTTAGGCCAAAAAATCTTAAATATCATTTAATTAATGATTTTTAATTAGATTTTACATTGTTAGAATACCATTAAAACTATGCTTTTTCTTTTTAGGAAAAAAATTAAAAAAAATTCACATCCGTTATGACTGGTTACGTAAACTGATAAAATAGAATTAATATTATTTATAATATATACACAATAGCTGTTTAATATAATCTATACTAAACGACTCTTAATAATATATAAATATTCTTTATTAGTTCAAAAATATCGTACTAAAATTCAATAAAGCTTTTATTAGTTTTTAATAACTCTCAGCATGGAAACAAGCTTACTTTCCAGTATACACAAAAAAATTTGTGTACGCAAGACTACTACTATCGTAGTACTTGTGGCATTTCTTCTCTTTTCTTTATTTTTATTATTGAATGAACATCTTTCCGAAGAAAATGATGAAGGCATACTTACTACAGGCATTTATGGAACACAATCTGATGATCCGATGACCTATAACGGAAAAGAACAGACGGGGTTTGATCCTGGAGATTGGTATGAGCTTAGCGGAGATATTTCAGCTGTTGAAGCAGGAGAATATACGGTAATTGCTACATTATTGGATCCTAAAAATACTGAGTGGCCCGATAAAACCACTGAGCCAAAGACGATAGTTTGGAGTATCGCTAAAGCAAAACTCAATATTTTTGTTTTCGATCATTATATTTCTTATGGTAAAGAGGCTCCCGTTTACAACAATTCATATCAGGGATTCATGTTGGGTGACAATGCATCTAATTCTGTCACTGGAACAATAAAATTGGAATGTGCATACATTAAAGAAAATGATGTAGGTGAATATAGCATCATTGCGTCAGGCTTACAATCAGACAATTATGACATTACGTATCGTAATGGGACACTCTTTGTAACTGAAGAAATAATTAATTTACCGATTGTTAATGAAAAATTGACGTATAATGGAACTGAAATAATCGGAGTATCCGATGGCAATGGATATTCCTTATCTAATCATTTTGGCAAAGATGCAGGGAATTATACGGCTATCGCATCACTTATAGATGATGTAAATACAACATGGCCTGATTTAAAAAATGATCCGATAGAAATAATATGGACTATTGGAAAAGCACCTCTTGACGTAACAGTTCGTAATATCGAAATTACATTTGGTGAAGTAGTGCCCGATTTCAAGAGCGTATGTCATGGATTCATTTCTGAGGATGACGGAGTATTATCTATCGAGGAAATTATTTATGAATGCGAATATTCAAAAGGTCTTCCTGTTGGAGAATATATAATTTCAGCGTTTGGTCTAAATTTCTTAAATTATGAAATCACTTACGCAGACGGCATTCTTGAAGTACAAAAATGTCGTATTCAGATACCTGAAGTAAAATTAAATTTAGTATATAATGGATCTATTCAGAATGGTATTTTAATTGGCGACGGATATAATGTTATCGATAATGAAGAAACAACTCCTGGGACTTATCAATCAATCATTGTGCTTACTGATTTAATAAACACAGTATGGCAAGATGGGACAATAGATGACATTACGTTAGATTGGGCGATTGAAAAAGCTCCTTTGACCGTTACTGCAGGAAATATTAATGTTGAATTTGGATATAGTATGCCGGAATACACTTGCAAATTCTCCGGACTAATTAAAGGCGATATAGAAAATTCAGCATTTTATGATTCGATTATATTCAACTGCGAATACAATGTAGAATCTTCACCAGGTAATTATATAATATCTTTATCTGGAATAATATCCTCGAATTATAATATAAATTACGTAGACGGTGTTTTATCGGTAAATAAAAAAACCATAGATTTACCTATAATCTTAAAAAATCTTATGTATAACGGTCAAGACATTGTCGGTGTTCTCGAAGGAAGCGGATACACCATTACCGGTAATGTAGGTAGAAATGCTGACACTTACGTCGCAACTGCAACACTTATAGATCCGAACAATACAAAATGGGCAGATATAGATGACGGCCCCAAGACAATATCTTGGAGCATCAGCAAAGCTCCGTTTTTAGTGACGGTCGATAATTTCCAGATTGTGTACGGTGACGATATACCAACATATGATTCAAGATATGAAGGATTAGTTTCTGAAAACGATACGTCAGTTACAGGAAACATTGAGTTCCAATGCGATTATTGTGTATTATCGAAAGTCGGTATCTATAAAATAACCGCATCTGGTCTTGAATCGATAAACTATAAGATATCGTATGTTGACGGTATCATAACAGTTAACAAAAAAGTGATCGAACTACCAATAGCGATAACTGGTTTGATATACAACGGAGAGGAACAGGTAGGCATCCAATGCGGAGAAGAATATTCCTCAAGTGGGGATAGAGGCATGGACGCTGGTGAATATGTTGCATTCGTCATGTTAAATTCTAACACCACCACATCTTGGGATGATGGCACTACTGACGAGAAAGCCGTTGATTGGTATATCGCCCCGAAGTCTCTTTCTCCTGAGATGATAACTCCTATATCTACACAGATATGCGTAGGGTCGCCTGTTGAACCTGTAGTGGTCAATGACGAAATGAACGAGCTCACCGAAGGGGCTGATTATGCCGTATACTATGAAAACAACGTATCTGAAGGAATTGCTACCGCAGTGGTTACTGGATTAGGTAATTATGCAGGAAGGGTTCAAACAGAGTTCGATGTCTTATTAGGATATCTGGTCGAATATGATCTTAACGGCCTCATGGGTATCGCGCCTAAAAGTCAGGCTTTTGTCTCTGGTTCTGTTCTTGATCTTACTTCCACAGTTGCTTCTATGAGTGCAGGATGTACGTTCATCGGGTGGTCGCTATCTTCGGTCGGAGAGGCGATAACAGAGCATGTCGTCACAGACAATGTGACCCTGTATGCTTTGTGGAATAACGATGTACCATTTTCTGCGAACATGATCATAGAAGACGGAGGTAACGAGTCCTTTGTGATCATCGCTATGGCAGCGATAGCTGTGATCGACATATTCTTGGTATATCTGATATTTGTGAGAAGGATATGAAGTCCTGAAACATTTTGTCCCTGTCGTTATTTGCGACAGGGACTATTTTTTAACAGTTTCATTATAATATTGGATGTGATCCAAACTTTAGAACCAAGCATCTAATGAACGCTGGCTACGTTTAGACTTATTAGTTTCTCTACATCTTTCGATACGGTCTAAAGCAGCTTCAACCCGAGTGGGCGAAAAATCATAAGCTGTGAGCATATCGACAACTGCTACACGATCTACTTTTTTAGGGTCGATCTCATAATCGTCGGAGTTGGGACTGTTAAGGAAAATATCTCTGACCTCTTGATATTCAGGAATATCTTTGTTTATATGAGCCAGTACTTTTTCGATATTGCCATGTTCTTTGATAAGTTTAAGGCCTTTCTTAGGACCGATACCTTTGATGCCGGGATTGAAATCCGTGCCTATTAGGATGGACATATCCACAAGTTGTTCTCTTGTTATTGCAAGTGTATCAAGGAAATCATCAAGATAGATCACTTCGGTCTTTACCTCTTTATATTGGTCTTTTCCGGGCATCTTGCGTCTGCCGGTCATGGTTATATTCCTTACTAGAGTGGAAGCACCGAACAGTAACGAATCGAAGTCCTGTGAGGCAGAAGCCCAGACATCGCCTTTGGCGCACATATAGGCACATTGACCTTCCCCGTCACTTATAGCCTGTATTATTGGAAGGCCTAGATATCCGATCAGTTCCTTTGAAGACGTAGATATCTCTGAAGTCATACGAGATGTTTGTTGAGCCTTTGAAAAAGCTTTTTTCATATCTCCTTCTTCGATAGCTTCTTCCCATTCTTCTTCTGCTTTTTCTCTTCTTTCACGACGTCCATCAAGAGTATCTGCTTTGAGTTCGTGGGGTTTACCGTCGAATACGAAGGAAGGCTCTATGCCCGCTTCGATAAGGTTTGCGGTTCTGTACAATATTCCCGATAAATGTGATGATACTCGGCCATGGGTATCGTGTAAAGGTTTTCCGTCCGGTTGACGGATACTTGAAAGGAATTGGTATATTGTGTTATAAGCGTCAATAGCAACAGTCTTTCCGCTCATGTCTGTAAGTTCTATACATTTTGGATCCGTAAGTCCAGAGAGATTTATTCCCATATTAACACCTCATGGATCAGGGCCGAAGCCCTGCCACATTTTGATCTCTGGTGACATATCATCTAAACCGAAAAGTGCACTTCCTGCCGCAAGTACGGTTGCTCCTGCTTTAACACATTGTAATCCCGTCTCACGATTTATTCCACCGTCAACAGATATTTCCAGTTTAGGATTTTGTTCCTCCGCCCATTTATTTACGTAGCGTATCTTATCGATCCCGGAGGGTATGAACTTCTGTCCTCCGAAGCCTGGATGAACGGTCATTATTAGGACCAAATCTACTTTGTTAAGATACTTGTCAAGTACCTTTACATCGGTATCAGGATTGATCGAGATGCCGGGTTTTGCTCCTGCATCAAATATCATATCAATTGCTTTCATAGGGTCTCCCTTTGATTCAGGATGCACCGTCAGATAATCTGCACCTGCGCGTACGAAATCTGAAATATAACGTTCTGGGCGTTCTATCATCAGATGTACGTCAAAGGGTATTTTGGTACATTTGCGTACCGCTTGTATCACTGAGGGACCGATCGTAATGTTCGGAACGAACATACCATCCATAACATCTACATGTGCCCAATCTGCACCTGCAGCCTCAAGTCTTTTCATTTCATCCCCTAGTCTGGAAAAATCTGCAGATAGGATGGAGGCCGATACTTTTGTCATCCTTTAGGAATGAAGCATTAACTCAATTATACTTTACCCTTAAAATGAAGTGAATAAATATATTAGATTGGAACCTTAAGGGTATCATGGCAGTAGCTAAACACAATGAGAAGATCGAAATATGCTACGTGGAAGGATGCAACTCGGATGCTGAGAGATCCTTCAACTACAAACAGGTATCAGAGACGGATCTAAAGTTAAAACCTGGAGAATATAATCAGATCCATCTTTGTAAAGCACATTACAAAGAATTCAAAAAACAGACCAAGAAATCAAGAGTTCTGGATCGCATTTACTGATGCTTGAGATCCTATTCCTTGGAACGGGGGCCAGTATTCCTTCTAGGGGCCGTGGCCTTCCTGCTATGGCTATCCGTAGCGGTGGCGATATAGTTCTTATGGACTGTGGTGAAGGTACTCAAAGGCAGTTAATGATCTCTCCTTTTTCTTTTATGAAGATAAAAGCAATATGTATAACTCATTTACACGGCGATCATGTTCTTGGACTTCCTGGATTACTATTGACCATGGGCCTATCTGGAAGAAAGGAATCCATTACGATAGCTGGGCCAGAAGGAATTAAAGAAATTATTTTCACTATACTTGGTACATGTGGTGACGGCCTACCTTTTGAGGTCACTATGATGGAAGTCTCTGGTGACGAGAGTTTCGAAGTAAATAATCTTAATATCTCTGTGTTTAGAACAGATCATACCATACGGTCAGTAGGTTTTTCCCTATCCGAGAAGGATGCTATAAGGATCGACGCTCGTAAAGCCGCAGATAAAAAGGTCGGTCCGGAAGAGATCAGCCGTATCAAGAAAGGTGCGGTGATAGACGGTGTTTCTGCGAAGGATATAATCGCTTGTGTCGTAAAGGGACTTAAAGTAGTTTACACCGGAGATACAAAGATCTGCGATGAGATCTATGCTGCATCCATTGATGCTGATGTACTGGTACATGAGGCGACCTTCAGCTCTACTGAGGCCAAGATGGCTATGGACCACGGTCATACGACGTCGATACAGGCTGCTGAGATCGCTAAAAAATGTAACGTTAGGATGTTGATATTGACCCACATAAGTAATCGTTACAAAGATCGCGATCCTTTGTTAAAAGAGGCCTTAGAATTATTTTCAAACACACTGGTAGCCGAGGATTTCATGCATCTATCCGTAACTCATAAAGTGATCAAATTAATTTAAGAAGATCCGTGCTAGTAATAACGCTGACTATTTTTCCTTTTCTAGAAACAAGTACGGCATCACTGTCGTTCATTAGAAGTGCTACCGTTGACAATGGAGTACTTTCCGAGACCACCGGAAAAGTTTCGTTCATCACATCCCGTATCGGAGTATTTCTTAGATCTTCCATATGCATCCCTCCTTCTTCAATAAGGTTCAGTATCCTACGTTCTGAGATACTGCCAACATGATTGTTCCCGCTCATAACTGGAAGTTGGGAGAATCCACTACGTCGCATCAATTCTGATGCCACTTTCAAGTAATCGTCCGCATCAACTGTTATCGGTGAATCAGAAGCTATGTCTGCTGCGGTACGGTCTATCTTTTTCGATCTATTGAGGGATTCTAAAGTTTCTAACAATTTAACCACGGTTTCGTAGCTAGTTTTAGTTTTACCTCTTTCTATTTTAGTTATGGTACTTTGACTAACGCCTGATACCATAGCAAGTTCTGATTGTGTAATACCTAATACGACCCTTCTTTTTTTGATATCTGATTCAGGAGGATATTTCACATCATTAGGACGTAATTATTCATATATGAATATTTCTTACAATTCAATTTATAAGCGATGAATTAATAAGACATCTTACAGCAGTTAGCTGGGAGGCTATGAATTTGGCTAAGCACATCTACTTTGAAGGTATCGA
>CAYIZM010000043.1:0-6927 GCA_964368015.1 uncultured Methanomassiliicoccales archaeon | reverse complement strand
TAATGTATCTCGCAGTACGTAAATCCATTTTCTCCGATAATGCATCTAGCACTCTCGCAGTAGGCGTAGGACGGGTACCGTCATTGAGTATGAACACGATGTCTTTTCCACCTTTCAAAAATTCCTGAAGGTTCTCGGAACCCAATGGGTTCTCGATGGAAGCGTTTATTACATCACTTGGCGGGGAGCATTTAACGTCCTTGGGATAGAACGTACCTATGAAATTTCTCTTGGGTATCTCTACCGATTGAGAGTCCTTTCCGTACTTCACGTCGATTTTCATTCATTGCATTATTGCAGGTATCTTATTAATAAATTTATTCTTTAAGCCGGGTTCAAAATATATACGACGCTATGAGATATAGCGTTAGATGGCCTCTTTTCATGAAATCGGAGAACGCGAACTTATACGCAGAATGCTGAAAGCGGTCCGTCCATCGGGAAAGGGTGGACCTGGCGATGATGCTGCCCTTGTAGACGTAAGCGGACGCTTGGCCATATGTTCCGACGGACTAACGTTCAAACGTCATATGCCCGACACTATGACATTTGAAGAGTTCGGATGGTCTGTGGCGGCCGTAAACTTTAGTGACCTCGCCTCAATGGGCGCCAGACCTAATGGGATACTCATGTCATTGATGATGCCTTCAGAGATGGACGAAGAATCTATTTTTGAAATAATGAACGGAGCGGATCAATGTGCAGAATACTGTGATACATTCATTATCGGCGGAGATACCAAAGAAGGTGAAGGCGCTGCTGTAGGCACAGCGATAGGAAGTATGGAAGGACGAGTGCCAATGACCCGTTACGGTGCTTGCCCTGGCGATATAGTAGCAGTTACAGGTAATCTAGGTACTGCAGCAGCAGGATGGCATTCAATTAAAAATAAATTAGGGCTACGGAATTCTGAATCAGCGCTTAAAGTGCCAGATCCAAGAGTTGAAGAAGGTATATCCTTATCAAAAACTGGGGCGGTCACTTCTTGTATCGATCTATCCGACGGATTAGCAGAGGCTGCGTGGAGTGTATGTGAACTTAGTCACGTCGGCATAGAGTTCCGTAGAGAGTTCCTTCCAATAGGGGATGACGTTGTAGAGGTCCATGAAACCTTAGGCGTCCCATTAGATGAAATGATACTTTATTGGGGTGGAGAGTACGAACTTATGTTCACTTTCAAAAAAGAAATGATAAAAGAGCTGTACGACCATAATGTACCATTCACAATAATAGGTGAGGTCAATAACGAAGACTTACCAAAAATAACTAATTCACAAACAACAGAGGTACTGGGACATGGCATTTATTAATCCGAACATCGAGGCTGCATACTACACAAGGGAGGACGGCTACTACAAGTGCGGTCTTTGTCCTCACGCTTGCCGTATCAAACCTGGAGAGTACGGAAGATGCGGTACCAGATACGGGGAGGAAGATATGCTCGTAGCATACACTTACGGCAAGATCTCCTCGATATGCGTGGACCCAATAGAAAAAAAGCCGTTATATCATTTCTATCCGGGCGCTAAGGCTTTCTCGGTAGGTAGTGTAGGTTGTAATATGACCTGTCGCCACTGCCAGAACTTCGCGATATCACAATATTCTACTGGTAAGAAGCGTACCACATATGCATCACCAGAAAAACTTGTGGGTATGTGCAGAAAAGAGAAAATTAACATCTTATCTTTTACTTACAACGAACCGACGATATGGTACGAATACATAATGGATGTAATGGACTTGGATCCTGAACTCATATGCGTACTGATAACTAACGGTCTAGTCAACGAAGAGCCACTTAGAGAACTCTGTAAAGTAACATCTGCTATGAACATAGACGTTAAAGCCTTCACAGACGAATTTTACATGAAGATATGTGGTGCGCATTTAGAGGACGTTCTAAAATCTGTTAAAATAGTTTTTGATCAAAAAGTCCATCTCGAATTAACATATCTCATGATACCCGGCCTTAACGATAGTCTTGACGAGATCAAAAAGTTCGCCGAATGGGTAAAGAACGAACTATCTGAAGATGTACCAGTTCATTTTTCTAGGTTCCATCCTGATAATGAGATGAACGATATACAGTGGACAGCTCCTGAATCATTGATAGCCGCAAGAGACACAGCAATGGAGGCAGGTCTAAATTACGTGTACCTAGGAAATATAATCGCGGAAGGTACAAGCGATACCTTCTGTCCAGAGTGTGGCGCGGCAGTTGTAAAACGTCTTGGTTATCTGATCGAGATAGAAGCTTTGGACGGTAACAGATGTGCTGCATGTAAACACAAGTTGAACATGATCAGATAAGGAACAGTACATTACCCGCGATACATGTGAACAAAAAGGCAACGAATAACGGAAATATGAAAGGTATCATAGGCGTGACCCAGATCCTTTTTTCTCCATTTTCTTTTAACCTTTCGTAAACATCGTATGAGCATTCCGGTATCGATATGCCGTATAATCCATTCTCACCGACATCATCCATTGGCCATACGTACGATTTTTCTGCCTGATCGATATCCATCATATAGCCTGAAAATATCCTTTTTCCTTTATTCCCGTCTTTTACGTTCCTATATATGAAGTATACAACGGCTGAAAGTGAGAAAAGTAAAGCATAAAATAATACAGTCAAGGAAAGTACAAAAACTTCTGAAATAATTCCGTTTGAAACAGTGATAATAGGGAAGTGCCAGAACTCAGGATAGAAGGGAAAGGCAATGGTAAGTACGATTACACATTTTGCATCAGCACCGCCTCTTAGAATTCCACCTGTGTACATTAACAAGTATATGACATAGAATACAAGGATCATCACTCCTGCATGTATCATTTCGTCAGAAGACGAAAATATGTAAGGTAATAGAAAAAGAACAAAAATAGATCCATATATCAGTGCAGATGTAATGTTGGAGCGATCTGAATCCCATAAAATATCGAATAGTATAATGCTGGATCCAGCAGCGATGGCTATATGTTCCCATCCGATACCTTGGTAAACGGATAAAGCGATCCACGATACTATACCAGAAACTCCTATGGCGATCCAGTGACCGTCATGAACTTCTCTATTCCTAACGTCATTTATTGCGGCGGATGCTAGCACTAGTAATACCACGATGAAAAGTGCTAAGGCAAGTGTCTCAGGAAGATTCACGATGTTTGATGATATATACATAAATGTTATAAAATCTGGTGGCCTAAAGCAATCTGTGAAAGCAAAGTTTCCAATTTTTTTCTTGACGTTAATTTCTGTCTTGGCACTTATTATGGTGCCGTTAGTTAACACTGAAGAAACCTATGCGGAGAAGATTGGAGACGTATCTTACGACATAGCTCAAATAACTAACGAGGGAACATTTCCTTACTCTAACTCTAGTCCAGATTTGAATATTAAATCTGGAAAGTCAATAACTCTTGAAATAGCAATTTATTCTCCAACGGATAATATACTATTTTGGGCCTCTTATTCTACAAATAATGATCTAATTTCTAGTGTATCTACGAATACTGAAGGATCTGTTTCTATAGACGCTGGCGAACAACAAAAACTAATTATGACCATAGTGACCCAACAGAATGTTCATGGCCAAGCACAATTGAATCTTATTCTTAATGTTAAAGATCGAGTTTCGGATGTTGTATCTAATGAAACTATCGTCATCGGATTAAATGTATTATCTTCTATCGGAGGTGAAGGATATTTTAACAATGTTCTAGGAATATATCCGCTCGGAGCATCTTTTAATGACCCAATCTACGCAGCATTATTCACATTCGCTATCTGGTTGATCTTCGGTGCGTTGATCGCATACATCGGAATACCCTTACTCTTCAGATTCTTTAAACGCAAGGATTCGATCAACGAAGATCTTACAGGCGGTTTAGGGACATCGGTACTGTTAGTCGCAATAGTGGCTGGAATGGGGCAGACCTTGAGGGTTTACGGCTCTCCTGACAACTTGATATCTATGGCCGATTTCATGTCCATGGTCTTGTATATCGCACTAGGTGCGATCATACTATGGAAAATCTATCTGATCGCCGTGGACCGTATGTTCAACAAAACAAGATCTTCGAAAACAGGTGTCGACGAATCTCTTATTCCGCTGTTCCAGATGTTAGGGAAAATAACAATTGCGGTATTTGCGGTAGCAGGGATATTCTCTGCCCTCGGAGGTAATCTTCTGAGCATATTGGCAGGAGCAGGCATTGTTGGACTTGCTATCTCACTTGGAGCCCAGAACACGCTCAATCAATTCTTTAGCGGTCTTTCTTTACTTATGGCCCGTCCGTTCAGAGAAGGGGATATCATAAAGGTAGGGTCAGAAGCCACGGTGTTAAAGGTAAATAAGGTCGGTTTCATGAACACGGTCTTTTATCATAACAACAACGAACAGATCATTTCAATGCCTAACGATATTGTTGCTAAATCCACAATATACAATTACACCTCGGAGAACATGTATTTCCATCTGTATACGTATTTCAGTGTGGCTTATGGTTCGGACATCGAGAAAGCTAAAGAAATAATTTTAAAAGCGGCTATGGACAATCCTAACGTAATGAAGGGCGGAGAAGTCCCAATGCCCGGTGTAAGAATGACCGCACTGGAATCTTCTAGTATCACGATCAGACTCTCCATTCACGTTTACGATTACAACAACAGTTTCTCCACCGACGGAGTTATTCGTGAGAGGGTTTACAATGAGTTCTTAAAGAACGGTATCGAGATACCATATCCAAAATTGGATGTTTATGTAAGGACCACTCCAGCTGAAGATAATGAAGTAAAGGTCACTCCGCCATTAAGGAAACAAAAAGATAGATCTAATATGGAATAAAAAGGGCCTTTCGGCCCTTAAGTTTCAAACTTCTCTGTCTATCGCATAACGAGCTAGATCGATCATGAAAGCTTTCTCTTCACTTTCAGGAAGGAAACGTATTTTGGATATGGCCGTTTCAACTCTCTCGTGAGCAGTTTTTAAAGCATATTCGATACTGCCTGCATTCTCAAGGATCTCAAGGGCTCTGTGTATCTCTTCCTCGCTGGCGTCCGCTTTACCAAGGATGCCTTTGAACTCTTCGAGTTCTTCGAGTTCTTTGATATTCTTGACCGCGTGAGTTACCATCACAGTACACTTACCCTTGCGTATATCGTTCCCAACAGATTTGCCGGTCTTCGTCGAATCTCCTGCGATTCCTAAATAATCATCATACATCTGGAATCCTAAGCCAAGGTCCACTGCATATTCGTTGATCGCTTCAACGGTCTTCTTATCGGCACCTCCGACGATTGCACCGCCTGCTGCGGCCGCCGCAAACAATACGGCGGTCTTAAGCCGGATGGTTTCGATATAGACTTCTTCGGTGACGATACGACCTTCGTTGTTGATATCCATCTGTTGTCCTCTAGCAAGGTCCCAAACAGCCTTTGTAACGTATCTTAGAACGCCGCGCATAGCTTTGTCCGAAACATCTAGATCAGCGATGATCTGGAACGCTTTAGCGAACAAGGCATCTCCAGCCAGTACGGCTGTGGGCATACCATATTTAACATGAATAGTAGGCATTCCTCTACGTGTTTCGTCGCCATCCATAAGGTCGTCATGGACCAACGTGAAATTGTGTATGTATTCAACAGCAACAGCCAAGGGAATAGCCTTTGATTTATCTCCTCCGACCGCACCACAACAAGCAAGTGCCATCGCAGGCCTCATTCTTTTTCCGCCGTTGTATGGATACTGTCTAGTCGCTTCGATCAGGTCTGCCGGATCCTCGTTCTCGATGTAGTTCTGCATTGGAGCGTCAAGCTCTGCCGAGATCTTTTTTAGATATTCTTTTGCGTTCATTCAAGTCCCTCCAACCATTGTCTCGTTTCGCCTAGTACAATGTACCGAGCTCTGGAAAGCTGTGCGATGTCGGAACATCCGGTCAACAGCATTGCGACTTTCAGTTCTTCTCTGATAAGGTTAAGTTTGTCCTTTACCGCTTTTGCGGATTCGGTTGCTTCTTTTAATATTGCGTGTGCCACACCAGCGGAACTAGCGCCCATGGCTAGACTACAGGCAACGTGCACTCCATCAAGTATTCCTCCGGATGCTATCAAGGGTAGTCCGCATTTTGCTTCGATAAGGGATACAGGTGAAGGAATACCCCAGTCAAAAAAGGTCTGGCCCATTCCTGTGCGTATCCTGTCATCGATCTCCAGTGCGCGATACATTTCAACGCCTGCGAAACTTGTACCGCCCATGCCGGCAACGTCTATTCCTAATATTCCGGTGCCTTTGAGCCTTGCGACAACATCTTTTGATATACCGGCTCCTGTCTCTTTGATCATAATTGGATATTCTTGTGCGATATCTCGGATCGCATCATAACATCCTTTTGCATTTGTATCCCCTTCAGGTTGGATCGCTTCCTGTAGGTAGTTCAAATGTATCGCGACAACATCTGCGTCTACGAGATCTTTAGCCGCACCTATGCCGTCCATGGCGATGTTGTCCTTGCTGTGCTGAGGTACAAGTTGAGGAGCTCCAACGTTACCGATCATCAATGGTACGTCATAATCCTTGACTACCGTGTAACTTTCAGGTTCGATGCCTCCGATACCTGCTCTTTCGCTTCCTACGCCCATTCCTATCCCGAGGTCTGCACAAGCTTCTGCAATGTTAGCATTAATTTTTCTAGCGCCTTCGAATCCGCCTGTGATCGCTGTAACTATCAGAGGGAATTCTAATTTTTTACCGAATAATGTGACGCTAGTATCGATCTCTTCTGCGTCTATCTCCGGCAGGGCGTTGTGTACAAGTTTAATATCGTCCCAATAGCAGTAGCCTGGCGCTACTTTTTCATTAAGGGTGATCTTCATGTGCTCAGCTTTTCTGTTTTTGATAGTCATTGAATTCCGCCTTTTGCAAC
>CAYIZM010000042.1:1255-7198 GCA_964368015.1 uncultured Methanomassiliicoccales archaeon | reverse complement strand
GTAAATAACCTGAAGTTCTGAGATTGAATAAATTGAAACAAAATAATAAAAAACTCTCGATGGCACGCGTGGAGCCTTACATTGCAACCATATTGGCGCTCAAGGAATTGCTCCACTCCGGGAGTTTTCTCGAGTTCTAGGTTTTGCAACGTATGATTCCAGTAGGAAATCCTTTGCATTTGTACGTCAGAGAACAAAACGTCTCACATCTTTGTTCACTGTCGTCCGCATACTGTAGGGCACTGAGGTTTCGGATTCGTGTCTTTCTCCCAGTTTGGGATACGGTCCACATCCTAATTCACTCGTGCGACCCCCACGCGTGCTAATACATAATAAGCGTTGTACGATATAAATAACTTCCTATAGTTACATCCAGAAGATAATTTAAAAAATAATAAATTGAAGAAGAAAGATCGCACAGACATTGTATTTTAAGGCGTTTTATAACTAATGCTATCAAAATTATCACGTATTTGAATTTATCGAATTATAATATTTAATACATGATTTGTTTTACATATTTGCAGTAAGTAGTAAACAGCTTGATAATATCGTTATTGCTTTATTACTAAAGATCAGATGAAAAACGGAAATTGATATATTCATCGATAATTGAATAAACATGCCGTCGAAAAATTTATAAAATTAAAAAGTTTTTTTTAGCTAACCGGATCTACCAGCGTCTTGAAAGACGCTGGTCTCCACTGTTTCCATCTGCGAAAGGGAGGAAAATCCGGAACAGCGGAGTGGAATGATGACCTAGAGTTACTACGCTTATATCGTCACCCCTTTATCGCTCTGACCAGAGCACGTATATTATCGTCTGGGGTCCCGATAGGAACGCCGCATCCAGCAGATATTACGTTGAACCCTGCATCTCTACTTTTCTTAGCCTCTCTTTCGACTTCCGCAGGAGTTCCTCTGAACAATGGGAATGCACAACCAACGTTTCCGACAAGCGGACCTCTTTTATTGGCTAACTTAACAGCTTCATATGGATCCACTTTCTCTTCGATAGATAACCCGGTAGATCCCGTGTCAAACATTTGTGGAATAATATGACTTGTATCGCCACATATGTGCAAGATCGTTTTTCCCTTAAGACATCCCAATGATTTCTTTATGAATTGCCCCGAATGTTCAGGAAAATCATCAGGCGAAAGTATGTCTGTAGATGCAGAGGGCTCTGACATCTGCACCAAGTCAGCTCCAGCCTCAAGTAATGCCTCTCCGAATGCTTTACAATAAGGTGCTACAGCGCCGACCCATTTCTTTGCCATCTTAGGATCAGTATATACTGAATACACAAGATTCTCAGTATTAACAAGATGTCCGGTAACGGTAAATGGTCCTGTGTTGCCACCGACCACTACAAAGTTCTCTCCGTGGGTCTTATGCATTATCTCGATGGCTTCTATGGTCGTTTTGATCCTGCCCGAATCTATGAATGTATCTATGTCTGGAAAATGATCCATATCATCATAAATATTTTTCATCGGGTTATATTTGTAAGCTGGACCCTTTACCATCGGCGATGAAGTTGGCCCTCCTCTATTCACATTACATCCGAAAACTTCTGCCTCTTGAGTCAAACAAAATCCTACCCTAACGGATTCCAATCCGAAATAATCAGCCTGTGCGCATCCAAGAGTGGCCATTTTTTTTGGATCAGAATGTGCCTCTGGCCAGTAAGTATTTGAAGCTTTCATCATGCCGATCGTATCACATGTAGTGAATACAGCCACAGGAGGCCTTTCTAGAGGCTCCTGTTTCAATGCCGCTAAAACCCTATCTCTTGCCGTCATTGTCATTTACATCACCTCTTTATCCTACTATTGACGTATTTCACGCAAGCCTGTGCGTCAACGTCCCTGTGATCTGCTCCGATTTCCTTTGCGAACTCCTCAGATGTAGGTGGTCCGCCAATGGTCACGACACATTTATCGCGGTATTTATTCTCACATAAAAATTTCATAGTACCCTGCATATTGGCCAGAGTAGGCGTCATAAGCGTGCTTATACAGACAGCATCGATCTTATTTTTCTTAGCTGTATCTGCAATATGTTTAGGCGGTACATCGTTACCCAGATCTTTTACTATATATCCTCCAGCAGTTAGCATTGTCTTGACGATGTTCTTACCGATATCGTGTACATCCCCCTCGACCACAGCAGTGATCGCAGTCTTGCTTTCCTCAAGACTCTTTTTTGGTATAGCGGGCGTAAGAACATCAAGTCCTTCATACATCGCGTGGGCAGCTACTAACACCTGTGGCAAGTAAAACTCCCGAGCTGCGTATTTGTCACTAACAACACCCATCCCGATGATCAGACCATGATTTATTGCCTCCACAGGATCTATTTTTTCTTTAAGAGCTAACTCCGCAGCAGCTTTGGCCCTATCAGGTTTAAGAGCCACTACAGAGTCCGCCAGTTCTTTTAATATTTTTTCTTTATCCATTTCTTCAATCCTCCTTTTATCGAAAGCAATTGCTTCCTCCCATTTACCCACTTTAAATATCGTCGTGAAGACATTTATAAAAAATTACGAACATGTACGATTCAAAAATAAAAATCGATGTAAAACAACATGTAAATTTATAAGATCTATAAATAAGAAATTAAAAAGTTTCTTAAAAAGTTTTTATGATAGATCTTTGTTCAAATCTTTTTAGACTTAGAATCCTTACGATCGAGATCCGCCTTCTCCACCGATAAGATCGCACAGATGCTTCCGATGACCATTAGGATAAATGCTATCATCCAGAGGTCCTGGAACTGCACCAAGGTCTTATTGGTTACGATCAATCCCGCAATGGTAATGAATATTGCACCACCCAAGAACGGGAACAGGTTCAATGCTGCTGTAGATGTACCTGCCATTGCGATAGGATACAGCTCCTTGACCTGTGCATAGGACACAACAAAGAAACCACCAAAGAATCCAAACAGATAATTGATAACTGCTTGTATCGCAAAACTGTTCATCGATGCGTTGCCTGCCGTCAACCATATAACTGCCCAGATAGCAGTGTATACCAAAGTTCCTACTATGATCACCTTTTTCCTCGAATGAAGAACCCTGTCGGAAAGTATTCCTGCTAGCGGACATCCGCATACCATACCTATACCGACCATAGTGACCATTAAGCCAGCATTTGCCTTAGTGAACCCGTATATGTTGGTATAGAACGCCCCAGCCTGCGATGCCTGCCAAAGCATAATGGTACCATACAAACAGAAGAACCATATTGCCAACGGCCAAAACTTTCTTCCACTTGTGAATGTCCTCTTTAATGCCTCAGTGGTACCCATCTTTGCAGAAGTGGATTCCTGAATTGGTTGTCCTGTCTCCTCCGACACGATCTCTTCGATGCTCGGTAATCCCATCTCCGACGGGTGATTACGCACAACGATCCAACATAGAAGCGCTATTAAGGATGTGATAATAGCCAGCGCGATATACGTGTTCTGTATACCAAGCGAATCTATCATCAGTACCATCGGTGCTGCAGCAGCTATACCGCCCACGTTACCAACTAACAATAATACTCCGCTCATGGATGCGAACTCTTGCCTACGGAACCATACAGCTAAAACTTTCATTATCGGTATGTACACCACCGCTGCACCGATACCAATTATGAATTTACCGACTATCATCAAAGTAAAATTATTGATGGTGGCCGAATATGCACTTAGGATCGATCCGAATGCAATTAAAAAGACAAATATCGTTGCAGCCTGTCTCGGCCCCAACTTATCCGTCAATATTCCACTTGGTATCTGCATCAGCGTATAAGCATAAAGATACGCAGAAGCCAGAAGAGCTACGGATGCCGTTCCGACCTCGAAGTAATCTTGGATGGTTTCTGATATTGCGCCTCCAGTAGTCCTGTGGAAATACACAAAAAAGTATGCCAGTGCCAGGACTGCGAAGACTAACCACCTGTAAGATAGCGTCTTTTTTTTATTTTTTACATCTATTGCCATTTATATCCCTCTCATTTGGGTAAACGGGGGTTGACAATTGCTAATTGATAAATTGTGAACTACTTATTTAATTGAAATTACGAACATGTTCGATTTTTATTTTTTAAAGTTCATACCGAAGGAAAAAATTCTATAAAAATCAAAAATTTTCTTCTCTGCACTTCTTAGACGTACATTCATAGTTGACTTTGAACAGTCGAAGATCTTACTAATTTTTTCTAGATTTATTCTTTTTGGAACATCATAATAACCTAGATCCATAGCTAAATTGAATGCCTTTTCCTCTTTAGATGTTAAAGATACTTTTATTGAAACATTGAAACTTGCTACAATTTCAAAATTGTATCCCTTTTCACTCATATTGAAATGAAGCTTATCAATTGCAGATTTATTAGGGCCGATCAAAGTCCATTCGATCAGTTTATCGCTCTTCGGAACAGCCGATATTAGGAAGCATCTCGCATCACTGATGATATTTGCCAGTAAACAATTGCGATTGGTTACAAAAGCCATATAATGTGATGAACCGACCTTCATGATGTTGCATTCACCACCATCCTTAACATGTAACCCTACAGGAAGAGAGTCATTTTCATCGATAATTTCAATAACTGAATATCCACTTTCATCATCGATCATAGAACATGTTAATACTCGCGAAATTAAACTATCGGAGCTTGGCTTAACAGGAAAAAAATAATGACAGGGATGCTCATTGAGATTATTGCCTCTATTTAGTATAATTTTACTGCAATACATGTGATAGAAATATTGTTGTGATTTATATAGCATATCCTTAAATTATATGAATTCAGCATTTGAAATCATAAAATTGGCATTACGTACTCATCTAACTATCTTTGATCTATAATTCACCTGAGATTTGCAAAATATGAAAATAAAGAGAAATAAAAGGAATTAATAACAATAACAAAAATTGATTCAAAAAAGCATGTATGCCTGTATGAAAGTGGTGGGCCCAATGTGATTACAAATCTTCTCAATCTACCTGGCCTCCCTCTTTTTTAGGAGTGGATTTTGAAGTAATTTGTTATGCTGCCGAGTTTTCTAAAATCAATCAAAAAGAGGGGGAGATCTGATGCCGATCTGCCCACTAAAGCCGGGGGTAGAATGTGCGGCAACTTACACATTAGCGTACTCAAGTCTCTGCATAGGATGCCCACTTTTGGATCAGTGTGATCAGGCTAATCTGATCTGCACATACCGCCACCGATACCACGTAGATACATCTCTGACAATAGCGGAGGAACTATTGTGATATCTAGATCAGAACTCGATATACTGCGCAATATACGCAGTAACATACGCGATGTGTTGCTGTCGGCCAACGCCGATGAAGAAACGTACGACCGTGCATCGAATTGTAGCATATCGGCCAAAGAGATCCGAACCCTTGCTTCTGCAATACTCACATTGGACTATCTAACAGGCGACGAGACTACGATATGGTCTGATCTACACAAGGGAGTTAAGGCATGAGAAATGGACGCGTTATACGCACAGCGTTTCGCTATGATTGGCTTGATTTCTACGAGGTCCTCTGAGATGGTAGCTATCGACATCATCATCGATGCTCTGATGGACATCGGAGGAGAAGCTTCGAGTAGGGAGCTCTGTAAATTGATAGGCTGTTCCCAGGCGGAGGTCTCACAGAAACTAAGGATCCTGCATGATCAGGGATACCTCCTAAAATATCCTAGAGAAGGATTGCGCGGATATGTCAGCATATATGTGCTGACGGAGGACTAAAATGAAACTTATTACTACGACCCATGACGGCCGTAGGTTCACGCTGACGACCCTGATCCATCCCATCACAATATTGAAAGGGGTCATCAGACGCTGCCGGAGTCACATTGAAAAAGCTCCGGCAGCGTTAAAGGTTGGGGGAGGGGCAAAGGCCCCTCCGAACACACATCGACAAGATGG
>CAYIZM010000042.1:0-1155 GCA_964368015.1 uncultured Methanomassiliicoccales archaeon | reverse complement strand
GTCGGCTTGAGTTCAAACTCTCTCGGGTTAAAGTCCCGGGCTGACGTAATGATTCAAAGAGACGCACGTGTGTGCACGCACACACGCACACAAACCTATTCGATGTTGGTTATTCAAGAGTGAATTTGGGTTGCTGGGTAGTGTGATTGGGGGGTTGGGCCTTTGTTGGTTTTGCCCCCCTGTTGCTTACTTCCCGACATGATCCAAATACTCGAATCGACGGGCGATTAGTGGAGGCTATGTCGGGGCAGAAAGGTCGCAACAGCGACCGTCTGGCCCCGACATAGAATCGAGATGTGTGCGTGTATGCACACACGTGCGTCTCTTTGAAAATGGAGTGAAGAAAATGGGAAGACAGATGATAACGTACGAAAGCGTCCTGACAGCACTTAACAGAAAATTCCTTTGGGTCTACGGACCCACGGAAAAAGGATGCGAGGAAAAAATCACATTGAAAGATTTTAGGAAGATCCTTATGATGGATGCTAAACTAACGGCGTCTGAAAGAAAGGTTCGTGAACTTTGGAAACTGATGGAAGACCTCGACTTCTTCAGGAAGATCAATCAGTCTGAAAGCAGGTTCGTTGATTTGGCCGCCGTCGCCGATGCGCTGGGATTTAACGACACTTCGAGGACACAGTCAAAGGATACCTTCTTTGATGCGGCAGAGGCGATCTAATGGAATACGAGGGAATGACTGCGGCGATCTACGTCCGCAGCTCCACAGATGATAAGGGACAACGTCCGGAGATGCAAATCGAGGACTGTCGTGATTTCTGTGAACGTCAGGGCCTCGAAGTCGTAGAGACATTCCGTGATGAGGGATACTCGGGCGGAACACTCGATCGTCCCGGACTGCAGCTCATGATCGGATACCTCATGACTCATCAGGTATCGATGATAGTTGCACAGGATCCCACAAGGATCTCCCGCTCTAACGATGACATGGAATCGCTTCTGAAAATAATACGGCCGAGGGGAACGGTCCTTCGATACACTACTATGCAGATCCGTCCGGAAGACGGCATCGAGAAGACGATCAACTACATCGCGACGAACCAGGGAGAGCAGTGGAGGGAGATGCACTCCCTAAAGGTCCGGAAGGGCATGAGGTATGCCGAGAATCATGGGACGAAGTCCGGTAGGCCCATCGGA
>CAYIZM010000041.1:4967-7651 GCA_964368015.1 uncultured Methanomassiliicoccales archaeon | reverse complement strand
AAGTATTATATATATTATAATGTAAATTCAATCAAGATCCTATAATTCTATTAACAATGTTCATGCAACAAATATTTTTATGATGTTATTGTCATTTGTTTTACATGTAATAATTTATTACTATTTTTTTTGTATAATAAGTGATATTTATCTAAAGGCCGATAACAGACCATGTCTATAATTTTGGCGTATAACGGGAGGCCCGCGTCGCGAAGGGCGTTAGATTTTGCCATAAACTATTCTAAAATGTCTAAAATGTCTCTTTATGTCTACACTTTTTTAGCTTCAAACGATGTCTCTGAGAATGAAGAAAGGTTAGCTGATGTCAAGGCCTGTATGAAAGATGCAGAGGGAATAGCAAAAAAGGAAGGTGTTGATGTACACACGGTGATAGAGCCAGGACTTTCCGCCGAGAGTATTTTAAACGCCGCATCTAGATTCAATTGTAATATCATCATAGTCGGAAGATCAGATAAAACCTTCCTTGATAGAGTCGTCTTAGGAAGCGTATCACAGTATGTTGTGGACCACGCTAAGTGTAATGTGGTCGTGGTGCATTAATTACGTCCGAAAGCCTTTAAGAGTGCCAGTAGAACCCTTTCTGGGGCAGGTGGACATCCAGGTATGTATAGGTCTACATCCAGTGTGTCATTTACCCCCTCTCCTGATACATCTCCTTTAACGAATATGCCTCCGGATAATGCGCAGGTTCCCATTGCTACGACGATCTTTGGCGAGGGTATCGCTTCAAAAGTCTCCAGTGCCGCTTCCTTCATGTTCCTTGACATTGGTCCGGTTACCAGAAGAACGTCTGCATGTCTAGGTGATGCAACTATCTTTACGCCGAACCTGTTCATATCGTAGTAAGGGTTAGACATATTATTCACCTCTATCTCGCAAGCATTGCAAGACCCAGTGTCCAGTTCTCGTATTGCTATGGAATTTCTCAATATCTTTGCTTTAGCTTCATCTATCATTCCCTCTGATTCTTTAGGAGGATTTGAAATGTTGAATAGGAGCTCTTCTCTGTACATGGTATAAAGTGGTGCTGGCACTTCTTCTATTACCGATATAGGACATGATCCGACGCAGTCCATACAGAATATGCATTTGCCTAGATCTATCGTCCATTCCTCGGATACGTTTATGGCATCAGTAGGACAGATCTCAACGCATTTACCACATTTATCACAATCGCAACTGACAAAAGGCATCAGAAGTTGTCTGGCGTCCATGACTTCTTTAGACTCTGCAAGTCTTTTTCTTGATATGAAATTCAATATGCTTTTTTTAATCATGTCCACACCTTAAACATCATTCCCGCTGTAGGACAGTCCAAAACTCTTGTTTATCAAAGGGAAATCTGGAACTATGTCTTCTAAAACCGAGTATTCTAAAGTAGGCCAGTTCACAAACGAAGGGTCTCTTATGTTGTATCTCCACACTTTTCCGTTCCTTATATCGGCACAGTGAAGAAGCTCCCCTCTCGGAGACTCGACCAAACCGTAAGAGAATCCATCTGGAGTTTTGAAATCAACTCTTATTTCACCCTCTTGTATATCCTCTATACACTGTAGTATAAGACTTACGGATTCTGCTATCTCTTTCACTCTGACGGTCTTACGGGACATTACGTCGCCTTTATTTCCATTTATTACGTTAAAGGATAAGTCTCCATAAGCATCGTAAGGAAGTTCTGCCCTTACATCTGAAACGATCCCGCTGGCTCTTGCGATAGGGCCTACAGCACCTAATCTTTGTGCGATCTCTTTACTAAGTACTCCTGTAGTTTCCAAACGATCTACTTCTGAAGGAGAACGATTTATGTAATTATCCATTTTTGTGGTTGCAAAGCCTACTTGCATTATGGAGCTTTCTAATTTTAGTAAGTCCTCGGGAGACAAATCTCTCTTGACTCCGCCGGGAACTATGTTACCCATTAACATTCTGCTACCAAAGATCTCCAGATTCATTCTAAGTAGTTCTTCACGGGCCGCTGTTCCAAATGCTGCGGCAACTATGAAAGCAGCATCTGTACATAGACCTGCAATAACATCTAAATGATTGTGGATCCGTTCTAGTTCCGATAGTATGACGCGTATGTATCGAGCTCTAGCTGGTATTTCGGTCTCTCCTTCCATAACATGAGCATGTGCCAGACCATGGGCCACCGCGTTGTCCCCCGATATCCTTTCGGCAAGATATGTGCGATTGTTCGTTACAGGGCCTTCCATGAGTTTTTCAATTCCTTTATGAGCATATCCAAGATGGACCCTCAAACCGAGTATCTGTTCTCCTGCGACACTGAATCTAAAATGTCCTGGCTCTATCACACCTGCATGCACAGGCCCTACAGGTATCTCGAAAACACCCGTTCCTGATACGTGATTCTTAGGTTTTGGTATCCTGGTCTCGCCATACGTATCGTATTCTCCTTTCTGTAGAGGATGGCCGTTTCCTGTTCTCCAGTATATGACAGGGGTCAGATCATTGTGTCCTTCAGGAGTTATTCCATTCATTTCATGGATCTTCCTTTCAAATAAGGATACTGAAGGAACTCTTTGTGACACAGCAGAATATAACCACATTACATTGGAGGTTACCCTAGCAATATCTTTTCCCCTTCGTAGAATTATATTCAATGTAGCCCCTGGTGAAGATTCTGAGGCGAACATAGACATGAC
>CAYIZM010000041.1:0-4867 GCA_964368015.1 uncultured Methanomassiliicoccales archaeon | reverse complement strand
AATATATTCTGTATGAGTCCAGCAAATACGAATATCATCAGAATAGCTAGGGCACCTGCCAAATAATACATTCCTGCACCTATCGCTCCAGCGATGATCAGTAGTTCACCTATGAACAGAGGGAACGGAGGAGCACCTGCCATTGCAAGTCCTCCTACTGTAGTAGCGAATCCAGTGAATTTCATTTTTTCAGAAACGCCTCGTATCTCGGACATGTTCCTGGTCTTGTAAACTTGTGTAACATTGCCGGCGCAGAAGAACATAAGAGGCTTACATATTGAGTGGGCCAAAACTACGAACATAGTTCCAAAGAGAGCCAACGGAGTGCCTATTCCTAAGCCTATTGCCATCAAACCCATATTCTCTACACTGGAATACGCTAGCATTCTCTTGAAATCTTTAGATATTAGAATGGATGCGGCAGCTATCAGAAGGGAAATTATGCCTAGGACCATCAGTATATGTCTGGCAAACCCTGGGTTCATGATCTCCGATATAGAATAAAATCTCATTATCCCATACATAGCACAGTTCAGTAACACTCCTGACATCATTGCGCTGACAGGGCTTGGAGCTTGACTATGGGCATCCGGTAACCAGTTGTGAAGAGGCGCTAGACCGGCTTTCGTCCCTAAACCGATTATAAAGAATATTGCTGCGAATTTCATGAAGACCGGATTCAAATTCATAGCGTTTGAAACTAGAGCAGGCCAATCAAGTGCTTCGCCTTCTGGAATCACTCCAGTGGATGCGGCGAAAACCATGGCTACACCAAATAATGCTAACGTTATACCAACGGAACAGAGCATAATGTATTTCCATGCGGCCTCTGTGGCACGTTCGTCTTTGTAAAGTGCTACAAGGAAAGCAGACACTAACGTAGTAATTCCAATGCCGATCCAAGTTAGTGCTGCTGAACGTACAGCAAATGTCATCAGCATGGCCGATATGAATAGGAACATTGTGAAGTAGAACCGTTTGATCTCTTTCGTATTAAGCAGGCCATCTTCTAATTCCATCTTCAGATAGTTCTTGGAATAAAGTATTGCAGTAAAAGAGATGAATGCTGTTATCAAAAGGAAGAATGCTGAAAGGCTGTCTATGTACCATACGGACTCGTTTATGATTCCTCCTGTCATCACAGGAATACAACAGTAAAATGCGATTGCCAAAAAGGCAAATGCTCCTATTATGGATACACGGAATAGATTATTGATTTTCGATGGTACGATGCAGATAAGACCTGCTATTAGAGGAGCAAGGACCATTAACGTTACGATAATCATTCTTTAAGCCTCCTTAACAAAGTAGCATCTACGGTATCGAATGACTTATTTATCCTGAAAGCGAATATTCCGATGATTATTATAGCCATCAATACGTCAAAGAACGCTCCCAGTTCGACTATGAAGGGCATTCCGTTAGAGAGTGCTATCGCACCTAAGAAAAGACCGTTCTCTATCATAAGTAAACCAACGACCTCGCTTATCGCCGTTTGACGTGTGGCCATCATCAACATCCCTATCAGCATTATAGAGAACGATAGTACCAAAGAATTCCTTTCTGCGGTGTTCAATACAGTTATCAGTGGTTCTGATATGAAATATGAAAATATTATAAGGGCGGCAGCAAGAAGAATGGAGCCTGGTATACCTACCGATAGGGAAATCTCATCATCTACATTTATCCGAGAGATTATGTAATTCAACATTTTTGGAATAAGTAGTACCTTTATTCCGAAGGTCATGATCGCCATTACATAGATCCGCGGATCCCCTTGGGAATATCCTACAGTGAACTCAAAGGCTGCAAGGAATATGGACTGTACTATGAAGAGCCTGATCAGAGGACGTATCCTCTCGCTCGACATCGCCAGCACTGATGCTAAGAGCATACATACGGCAAAGATATCGATCAGGTTGCTGGTTAGTATCAGATTCATTATTTTTACCTCATAGTACGTAAAGTGATATCATTGCCATTAGGGACAAAGCAAAAGACACGGTCAGCATGTTGGGCATCCTGAAGACCCTCAATTTCGCAACGGTGCTCTCCAATAGAGCTATTCCGAATGCGATCGCAAGCATTTTTATCGATATTGCAACCACGGCAATTGCAAGACTAGATATTGACAACGTCACGGCTGTTCCCCAGGGGAAGAATAACGTTCCCAATAAGGCCATGAATATGGTAAGTCTGAGCATTGACGCCATTTCCATCATAGCTAGTCCTTTACCTGAATATTCGATCAGCATTCCTTTATGTACCATGGTCAGTTCAAGATGAGTTTCTGGATTATCGAAAGGTACTCGAGTGTTCTCTGCTACCATTGTTATAATAAACGATGTTCCTGCTAAAAGTAGGGCAGGGGATATTGCTAAGGCACCTAGACCTATTATGGACATTGAAATATCGGTTATGTCGAATCCTACGCCGGTCATGGCGGCAAGGGTCATTATTGAGATCAAAAGAGCTGGCTCTACTAGAACCGACATCATGACTTCTCGACTGCTACCCATTCCTCCGAAGGTCGATCCTCCTTCTAATCCTCCTAATACCATGGCAAATCTGAACATTGTAAAGATGTATACCATGGCGATAACATCAGAATAAGGTGCTATGACCTTCGTGTAAATGAAAGGGGTCATACCAGCTAGCAATACCATCGAGGTAATGCATATCAGCGGTATTATGCGAAATAGGAATGATGAGTTTTTAGATACTACGGATTCCTTTCTCATTAGTTTTCTTAGGTCTCTATAAGGTTGGAATATGCTGGCGCCTACTTTGTTCTGCATCAAGGCCTTGATCTTTTTTATTATGCCTGCCACTAAAGGAGATATTAGAATGAGGGCTACAGCTTGTACGATCATTACAAACAATTCTATAAAGTTCATAGTAGCCTCACTGCTAGTAAAGCGATAACTAGCGTCGCTAACATATATGCGAAATATGTGTGAATATTACTGTTCTGGGTCTTTCCGATCCTTTCAGATAATGATAAGATCTTACGGGCCAATGGCTTGTAAAGATACTTTACAAAAGGTTCTGCGAATTCTGTTACGATCGTCTTACCTTCTCCACCCTTCGGTTCATCGACGACAGCTGAATCCCCGTAGAATGGATGAAAAACTTTCACAAGAGGTTGAGAGAATCCTATGGATGAGTACTGCATATCTTCGTCCAGTTTCTCGCCACAACCCCAGGTCTGGGTCAACCTTTCATTCCTTCTATCTTTTCTAAAGTACCATATCAATAGTGCCAGTATCACTATTACTGTAACTCCTAGGATCAGTGGTAATAACTCGGCTGACATTACACTTCTGTATCCAGGTCCGGTCAATGTGTTTGTTATAGATGATATCCCTGATGCTATCACGTCCATTAGGACCGTAGCAAAAACACCCATCCCTATACAGAGCAATGCTAAAATTGCCATAGGTAATATGGTACCTTTTTTCATCGGACGAGGATTTTCCATTCCTTCTGATCTGGGCCTGCCCAAAAATATGAATCCATATAGACGAGCATAAGATGCGGCCATCATCATACCGCATATTCCCACTGCGGCAAGTGCCAGAGGCATAAGTAAACTCATTGCTTTCGATTCTAGATGAGCTCCCATTAAGGATTGGATCATAAGCCATTCGCTTACGAATCCGTTGGTAGGCGGTATGGCCGCCATAGATAATACGCCTACTACGGCAACCACTGAAAGTATCGGAAGGGCTTTAGAAAGTCCTCCCATTTTTTCAATGCTTTTTTCTCCAGTGCAGTCTTCAACAGTGTCGATGGTCATCAACATCAGTGATTTGAACACGGCATGATTCATTGTATGTAGTAACGCAGCAATCAGAACAAGCTTAGCCAGTGCCGGAGCTTCTCCGATATATATTATTCCTAGGGATATGCAAAGAACAACTAGGGCCATATTCTCCATGCTGGAATATGCCAGTATCTTCTTCGGTTCCTTTTGAACCAGTGATTCCATAGCTCCCCATATGGCCGTGGCAGCGGCCAAAGCTAATAGGACAAAGGCCACCCAGGTCATGGAAGGCGAGATTCCAATATACGAGAATATGCTCTTTACCATAATTAGAACGGCTACGTTAGAGCAAATGGTTGAAAGTAATGCTGTTGTGTGTATTGGAGCGGATGCGTATAGATCGGGCATCCAAGCATGGAAGGGTATCAATCCTAGTTTGGAACCAAAGCCTAGGACTATCATCAATATCAAGGCCATCGAAGTACCAGCACCCATGGAAGCGCCGACCCCGCTCCATTCTGATAGTATTTGTGTTCCTGTGACGGATGAGATAAAAACAAAAGCGCATATTAGCAGCATGCCGCCAATGTGGGCTATAACAAAGAATAGCCATCTGGCTCTTTCATTATTTTCACCTTTGGAAAGAAGGAAAGTAGTAAGAGTGATCATTTCCCAAGTCAATAAGAGGACCAATACGCTATCTGCGGACATACAGGAAAAACATGCAAGGAAAAGAGCATTCAGTAATGCACTGTATCTACAACCAGAATCTGATATGGACTTAACAACGTGCACCACGATAAGCATAAAGATCACCGAAGATACGGAAATCATTGCAGCCGTCAGCTGATCTATAGCTAATGTGTACACTCCAGCAGCTGAAGGTATGGGCAATGTAACACTTAGGTCAAATCCAAAGTGCCAGAGGAAATATGTTGATGCCCCTGCTAAACAGGAGACAATACATAGACTAGCCACCAAGTTGGCGACCTTGCTGGATTTTGAAACAAGGCCTAACAACATTCCCGACAAAGCAGGCACGAATACCGCGATAAAAAATATTGTTACTAGTGTCTCATTTTGTAAAATCCCGTTAAAAAA
>CAYIZM010000040.1:0-7663 GCA_964368015.1 uncultured Methanomassiliicoccales archaeon | reverse complement strand
TCATCAGGTCACAGTAGGAAGCACAAACATCATGGGGATGAAAGTCCCCAAGGTGGCAGCCTCTGGATCCATGCACACTAAAATAACCGAAAAAGGTTACGGTGTGATATCTACCTCCGCATACATCGAAGAAGCTTCCGTGGCATTTGAGAAACTTCTGGAGACCCTTATCAGGGCTGCAGAGATCGAAACTACCATGAAGAAACTTCTCGACGAGATAGAGAAGACCAAGAGAAGAGTAAACGCTCTAGAATTTAAGATAATCCCTGATTTCAAAGAATCAGAAAGATTCGTTAAATTCAGTCTCGAAGAGATGGAAAGAGAAAATACCACTCGCCTTAAACATCAGAAGAAAAAAGGTGAGAGAGTAGAGTGAAACCACTCGAGGAACGCTGGCAAGAGATAAAAGAAGACCCTGTGAGATTATCACGGGTATTCAAGTTTGTCTGGATCGCAGCCTACTCGACCCTCATTCTAGGTATAATCGTTATTCTCTGGTTCATGATACAAACTCATTTGTACTAAACTTTTTAAAACAATTAATTTTTTATTCTGTCGTCAAATCGACTTTTTTAGTAAACATTTCTAATCCGATTATTCCAAATATTATCATTAGAACAAAGAACAAACGAATCAAAGTTGCAGGTTCGTTGAAAAGAAGTATTCCTACAATAACGGCTCCAAGAGCTCCTATACCGACCCAAACAGAATAACCGACTCCTGTTGGTATGTCTGACTTCAGAGCCCTGTCAAGGAACCATACGCTGACGAATAGGAATATGATCGTTATGATGGTCCAAAAGATATGAGTAAAACCTTCTGACATGAACATAGTTGTAGCCCATACTGTTTCGAACATTCCTCCTATGATCAAATAGACCCAGGCTAAAGTTTTCTTATCCACTTAGGCGCCTCCGAAGATCTGTAGTCCTACTACTCCGGCAAGAATAACGAATACAAAGAAAATCTGGATACGTTGTACTTTCTCTTCGTATACTAAGAATCCTGCGATCAAAGTCCCTATTGCTCCGATACCTGTCCACACAGCATATGCGGTGCCTAAAGGAATGCTTAACATAGCTAGAGAAAGGAAATACGGGCTGGCGATCATAAAGAATATTGTTACTACTGCCCAACCGATCCTTTTAAAAGATTCGGATTTTTTTAGACTGATCACCCAGAACGGTTCTAGAAGTCCGCCCACAATAAGCCAAACTATTGCGATGGGATCCACTAGATCAGTCCATGAAGCTCTTCATTTCCATTGCCCCTGTGCCTAGATGCACGATGGGCATTATGGCTGGGTCCGGATTGAAATTATGCATCTTCTGATATACCGTCTGGTCCTGCCAGGTAGAAGCGTTGATCATCTTCACTCCATTGTATTCGGTAGCGCCGGCTCCATGTATATGACCGGAAACAAAAATATCTGGAATGTTCTCGATAGCAAGATAATCCTTTTTTTCTGGTGCAAGAGCCGTTCTCTGGCCGTATATAGGCGAAAGATGACGACGCTTGAGCATTTCCCTCATTATTCCCATCGGGTCGTCATACGTCAACTTCTGAACACCTGAGATCCAATCGTCTATGCTCTTACCGTGGTACGTTAGTATGGAACGACCTTCGATCTTCAACGAGACTGGATTTCCGGTCATAATAATATTAGAATCAAATGTCTTGGTGAACATGCTTCCTAGTGCTGGTTGTGGTTCAGCTAATCTAACAGCGTCGTGATTACCTGGCTGAACAACCATTTTTATGTGATCTGGAATCTCTTTTAGATATTCTGCTAAGGCTTCGTATTGTTCGTATATGTCACTGATAACAAGTTCTTTTTCTTGGCCAGGGAATATTCCTATGCCGTCAACAACGTCACCAGGCAACACGATGTAATCTAGATCCATTCCGTACGAAGTGCTTTTCAACCATTTGATCATTTTTTCCCAACGATCTCCAAGGAAGGTTGAGCTACCCACGTGCACATCAGAAAGGAATCCTACTGAAGATACTGAATCGGTGGCCTCCCAACGATTGGTTCTTACTACTTCGGGACGGAAGACTTCCTCTGCTATGAGTAGATCCTTCTTTCCATTGGGTTTTCCAACTATGCCGATCACCTCATCACTAACAAAAGTCTCTCCGATCAGTGGCGAATCCTTTGAAATAAAAACTTTACATTCGCTATCCGAATCCTCTACACTAAGAATTATATGACCATTTTTTGTGTTAGTTACTTCATATATCATCCCGATAATGCGAACATCACGATCAAGTCTCATGGCTCTCTCTATCGGAATGCCGACACCAAAATCACTACGTCTGGCTATTATTCTGCTAAGAATATCATATCGGCTTTTGAAATAGTTAGTGAAGTCAGTTATGTCCCCTTCGCAGGTAGAGTTACCTGTAACGTCGGAACCGGTAACCACTTCGATATCAACATGACGCTTATTCTTAGGGACGTCTTCTCCTGGTGATGTGAATATTGGTTTATCTCCGTACAGACAATCTTCCATATCGGCACGTTCCACGAACATTTTGTTCGAGGCCAAAGCAGAAAGAGTGGTCATAGTGAACGAAGCAGGATCTGAATTAGAAAGTATGTACTCTAGGGCGTCAGGACTTAGAAAAACTCCTTTCTTTGCCGCGATATTGAGTACGTCAGACCTCATAACAAGGTATGTCGCATTCCAAATACATAACTCTTACCCGCAATCAATGAGAGTTATATACACATAATCAATCACTGTGACATGGTCAATGTCAGGATATCCTGCCCAGTCAATCCCAGCGAATCTGAACAACTGGTACTTGATGCGGTGATGCGGATATTTCCGGATGCATCAATGTCTCGAACATCTAAAGGATTTGAAGGAACTGCTCCGAGTATAGACAATTTTTCAAAAATGGTCAGAAAACAGATGATACTTGATGCCTCTCGTTCCGTGATTATAGATGGAATCAGAGGTGAAGACTCAATGTTCCGTTTGAATAAACAAGCAGCTTTCGTTGGAAAAGTATCTTTTTCACCTAAGAATTCTATTTTAGGTACTATCACTGTCCGTTTGGGCGATGATAATATTTTAGATTTCATAGACGTTATGTTCCCGAACACTGTAGATGGCCAGGAGGTCAGGATATGATCGGAGTCTCATGCCCAGAATTTAGTGCGCAATCCTTTGAGGTAATTTTAGAAAAGGTATCGAAAGAGTTCGAACACTGGGAGATATTTGCCGAGGCAGATCACAGCATAAGACAAATTTATGATGGAATCAAAGTCATTGGAAGTTCATACGACCTTTCATATTCTGTTCACACGCCTATAAGCGATACCAACATCGGTGCTTTAACGAACCGAATGAGGGAATCCTCGGTATTGGAGATGATCGCTACAGCTGAGATCTCTGCTGAATTAGGAATTAAGATGATAACTGTACATCCTGGACTTACTTCTATGAGCATACCCGGTATGGAAAAACGTGCAATGCAGAATGCTAAGAAATCCCTCAGTATGTTAGACAGGGTTTCAAACGAGTATGGTGTAACTTTCGCAATAGAAAATATGCCTAACTTCAAGCCAATGATCGGCAAGACGGCTGAAGAGCTTCACGAACTTGTGGATGGAACGAACTTAGGTATCTGCTTCGACATCGGTCATGCCAATACGACGGGGCAGATGGAACTTATGGTGTCTACTTTCAAAGACAGAATTGTGAATGTACATATTCATGATAATTCAGGTAAGTCTGATGAACATCTTACGATAGGTGACGGTACTGTGGATTTTCCCAAGGTATTGGAATCTTTATCATGGTACAACGGTAATTACGTAATAGAATCAAAATCTTTGGAATCAGCTATAGAGTCCAAGAAAAGATTAGAAATTCTTCTAGAGTGATATTCTCACTCTAGAAGGTCATCATCCTCTGATGCAAAAGAGTCAGGGAAGAACGGTCTGTTCTTAAAGTTCTTAACAAAAGGAACGGACTTTATAGCTAACACTACGGTGGTTATTACCCCTAGGCCGATAAGTGCCAGATACAAGAATGTAAAGGTCAAATCGTTGCCTCCGAGCCACAAGAACGCCATTAGATAATCGTTCACAAAATGCATCAATATAGCTGCATAAAGGCCATATTTTGCGTATAAATATCCAGCTGCAATTCCGAAAACAAATGCAGGAATTATTTTACCGAAACCCCAACTTGCGTGTGCGTATCCGAAAACCAGTGCAGCAACGATTATTGAGATCATCGCCGCTTTATTAACACCGAAACCTCCAAGAAGATATCTCCAAGATTGTTTCTTTTCTGTTAGTAAAGCAACCACTCCTAAAGGCAATCCTATGATCAGTACTCGTGTAATGATTTCTTCCCAGACTCCAGCACTTGCCAATGAGAACATTGTGGCGTACATATCCTCTCCAGCACCAGGTGGCGTTACACTTACGCCTGAAATAACGATTGCAATAAACATAAGAGCCAGCTGTAAGAATATGGTAGATGGCCATATTAGACCCATCCAGTAAATGCTTGTGTTTTCTATAACCTTTATACCTGTTTTCTCATCCTGGTTTTTGTATTTCTTGTATATTTCCCAAGATAGTTGAATAAAGCACAGTGTAATTACGATAATCAAAAAGACCCAGTATAGTTGAAGTCCTCCTTCGGATATTCTCATAAAGACGTACGGGAACGGTATCAGAATAAGAAGTCCGTAACTTTTGTCGGCTAAATATCCAAAAATATCACCTGAAAAATTATACAGCGCTATACCACTAAAAACTAAGAATATTAGAATAAACAAGGCTGCAAATATTCCTATCCATAAGATAGGCGAGCTCTTTTTTTTCTCAGGTTCGTAAATACGATTATAAATTAAACGTCTGCCGCAATTCCCGCAGTATGTAGCATTTAAGGAACGATTAAAGTCACATTCGGGACAGTCAAGGATATTACCGCAGTATGCGCAGAACTTATCGCCACGTTGTCGGTATTCATCGCAGTGCGGACAATCCATTATTTCACCCCATAAGTTTGGCGATGTTATCTGTGCGCTCACAATCTATGATCGCAAGAAGACTTCCGCCGTTCTTTGAAAGTTCCGATAGACGTAATGAAATAAATCTCTCTCTGATATTACTGAGTTCTCGGAAACCTTTCTTTTTGTTCACGTAAGCATCCCAACTTATTGAGAACGTTTCCGGAGTTGACATATCGAACTTTCTTTTCATCCCTCCTTTAGCTAAGCGGTGTTCGCTTACGTATTCGAAGGGACTGACCGTATCACAATAAACTGCTGTATATTGTTCGTCGGTCATGTCAAGCGGAATAAGTTCTTTTGAATGTTGATCACAAAGGTCTACAATACTACACCAGGCAGGTGCTGGTAAAGACACCTCCCCAAATTCTTTTAATCTATGTGCAAAGACGGATTCAAGCTCTCCTGGCTCATATTCGTCTATAATTTCTTCTCTATTACGTACACCGATTATCTCTTCTGGACTTAGAGATACGGAATATCGATCATATTTTCCGAAAGCTTTGGTGACCATGTCACCGTACAAAGAAAGGCCTCTTACTACAGGCAAGATATCTATTTTGTTACCATTTACCGTAAGAGCGATCATTTCTTTGTGCTCCTTGACATTATAAGGTCCGTAAGAGCATTACTATCGTCTATTTTACGTAATTCTTCTGTAGATATCACTGCAGTAGTTTTGATACAATCCCGGTCATGTGTCCGTTCAACGATAACCACTGACGGTCTTCCGGCTAGGTTTGATACTTCTGATGTTATTGTTGCCCTTTGAATGAGCTTCTCCTCGTCTTCACCTGTGCCTGTAAGGATAATTACTTCTTTTACTCTTGAAAGAGCATCGAAGGGACTTTTCATTACGGGAGTTACGCTAAATCCGATATCTAAAAGTCTGTTAAGGACAAAAGAGCCAGTTCGATCACTGCCGCTTATCTCATACTTGTCGGCCGTATCTTCTGGTTTGTACTCAAAAGGGTCGATAGGAACGATAACAGGCGTGTTAAGGAATTCTTCGATACGCAAAGCGGCGTCTATCATAGCGCCCATCCCTGTTTCGTACATTTGTATCGTACGTCTTGAAACACCTGCGATCTCTGCGAGGGCTCCAAGGCTGATGCTATTCCTTTCTCTTATCTCTTTCAAAAGATTGTTGTCCAATCGGACATACATTCCTCCGGGGGCGGCAAAGATCAGCGGAGGGACCTCTTCTATTGTATGGTCTATAAGTGTTTCGTTGGATATAATTGGTATATTAAATCTGGAGTAAACTATTCCAGTTTCTAAAGAGCCAGAGCTTGATCTTTCGCCTATCAGCAAAGGACTTGCCGTCAAAGCTTCAGCTAGGACCTTCATCTCTTCCGCATTATCTCTTGAGAACGCGTCCACGTTACTGAGTATCTTTATTATCAGTAACTTTTCGCCCCTGCGGGCGACCACGTCAAAACAGATGCTGCGCAGATTTAGGACCGAGGACACATCGTAACCCGCCTTCGTCAGTGTGGCGCGGGTGGTATCGATAAGATCCGCTCTGCTCATAGTATTAAAGTGGTTGCTCTTCTATAAAAAACAATGTACATTGTTCAATAGGATATGTTCGAGATAGCTGGCTATTATGCCAGCTTAAATAGTTTGGAGGAAAAAGTCGTTTAGATGACAAATCACTCAAGTCCTATACGTTTGACGGTTTTCTTCTTGTCTATGGACTTGAAGATCACTTGCAGTATACCGTTATTGTACTCTGCTTTAGCTGAGTCTGGGTCAACTTCACAGGGGAACGCAACGTTTTTCTTATACCGTTTGTCAGGTGTGTCCACGCATATCGAGATCGAATCTCTGGTGGCCTCTAACACAATATCTTTTTTATCCGCTCCAGGAAGTTCTGCAACTATTCTTACTATATCTCCTTCTTTCCTCACGTCGGTGAACGGTTCCCTTACAGGGTCGTTAGTAAGTAATCCTACTGTGCCAGATGGATTACCGAACTCCTTGACGTGAGCGACCCCGTCAGGGCCGCGGTACATAGTGTACCCATAGGTCTTGACATTAGGGTCTTTTATATTCTCAAAATCCTCGAACATGTCATCCATTTTACGGTTGAAATCCTCGAATTCCTTGAACAATATGTTCCATATGTCTCTGCTCATTACTATCACTCCTTGTTCTCTTTGTTGTATTCTTTTAGCTTCTTTGATACTGCAGGGCCGAATTTGTCTACGGCTGCTTCTAAGTCTTTCATAGATACCTTACAAGCATCAAGATCTTCTTGTGTAGGGTTTCCTAGTGCCACAAGACGTCTTACCGAGGTCATCACAGCCTCGTTGGCTATTGCAGCGATATCTGCCCCCGTACATCCCTCGGTCATCTTAGCGAGCTTCTTCATGTCCACATTATCTTCCAAAGGTTTTCCTCTGGTATGTATACCGAATATCGCTTCTCTGGATTCCTCGTCCGGTGGACCTACGAACATGCTCTTATCGAACCTTCCTGGTCTTAGTAACGCAGGATCTATCATATCCGGACGGTTCGTCGCAGCGATTATCACCACATCGTTAAGCGATTCTAGTCCGTCCATCTCTGTAAGTAATTGAGATACTACACGTTCCGTAACGTTACTGTCACAGCTTCC
>CAYIZM010000039.1:0-8044 GCA_964368015.1 uncultured Methanomassiliicoccales archaeon | reverse complement strand
AAGTTATTTTTTAATTAGTTCGTGTATAATTTTCATATTGAAAACTGAATTGTTATTAATCCTTATATAGAAGCAATATTTATTAAAGAACATGCGCGAGATGGGAAAAGCAGATACGCACGTGCACACAGAATACTCTGGAGTAGCAAGATTAGGCGTCATGAAGTTTCCTGAATCGGTCGCTACACCTTCTCAACAGGTGGACTGTGCTAGAAAGAACGGCATGGACGTCCTCTGTATAACAGATCACGACGAAGTTGTGGGTGCTTTTAAAGCTCAAGAATACGCTAAAAAATATGATGATATAGAGATCGTCATAGGTGAAGAGATCACTACAGCTGATGGAGAGATCATAGGGTTGTTCCTTAACGAACTTGTACCCAGCGGCCTTTCTGCAGAAGAGACCATAGATATAGTAAGATCTCAAGGGGGCGTTACAATAGCACCTCATCCCTTTAGTGTCCATGTCGCAGGTCTTCAAGAGAAGATATTTTCACTTGACATTGATGGTTTTGAAGTAATAAACGGCGGACATGTAGACGCATATTCCAATAATTTTGCTAAGGCCGTAATGGAAAAATATCCTAATAAATGGGCTCCAATATCTGGCAGTGATTCACATTCCGTATACACCGCAGGTTACAATTGGACGGAATTCGAAGGTAACACTGCAGAAGATTTTAGAAGATCTATTCTAGATAAGAAAACGATTGCCGTAGGTAATCCAGCGCCTGTTTTCTGCGAACTACAATGGAGTATGGAAGTAGTATGGGGAGGGCAAATGATGATGTACAAGTCGATATCACACCGTCTTCCCGACGATAATGAAAAGCCTCTTGTAACTAAGATCAACAGCCTTTCCAAATTGAAGAAGGCCACAGGGATCGTCTGCGGTGCTGTTTACGTTATTCCACCCGTGTGTTTCTTAGCTACGTGGCTAAGCACTTCGGTCTTGAATCGTAACGCCAGAAAAATGCAGAAAACAATGCAAGAAAGACTAGATAACGTTGAGAAGATCCTTATGGAACTTCCTTCTAGTACTGTAAAGGCTATCGAAAAACCTATTTAAAAAATATATTATAATAAACGTGGACCCTCGATCAATAGTATTCTTTGATAATGTTTTATTATTCGACGTTAGTTATGAACTATGGATAATATTTTCAAAATCGTCGTTTATATACCCGAAGAATTCGTTAAAGAACTCACTGAAGGAGTTAATGGATCTATGTTACCGATCTATCCAAAGTATGATATGACATTCTCTATGACGAAGGTCATAGGGATGTGGAGGCCGTTGGATGGTTCCGATCCATTTATAGGAGATAAAAATAAAATATCTACTGTAGAAGAGATCAAGGTCGAGTTTGCAGTCCGAAAAAATGACTTAAAGAAAGTAATAGAGAAAATAGTTTCTGTGCATCCTTATGAGGAGCCCGGTATCGACATAATACCGATGTACGCATGGAAAAGCGTTATTCAGTGAACTCGTAAGAGAATATCGAATCGAAGGTCCTCTGTAATCGGTGTACTTTCAAGCTCTGCTTTCTGTACTCAAGATCCTCATCGGAAAGAATATTCAGTTCGTTAAATCGGTCTAGCATCGCGTAAGCAGTATCGTAATCGGCCTCGATACCGACCAAAATATCAATTAGTCTATTACGACAGGATATATTATCAGGTATATTGCCGCTCTCGCCTAGTATGTGTGAAATGAGCTCAGACACAAGATCAATGTTCCTAAGGCACATTGTTTTCACATTCTCCACGTCATTACTACCAAAAAGAGCTTCGATGTATTCTTCTGTGAGATCAAAACGTTCTGCATTATTGAACTTCTGAGTTTCCATAAATTCGCCTACGATGACAGCTGTTGCATAATTATCTTCGGCGTTGGCCTTTGACATGATATCCTTAAGGAACGCGGCCTTGGATGAAGTGTCCGCCCCGCTTACATATCTTGATAATCTGACCTTATTTCTATCGTCCAGGGAACTATACCACTTAGAAAGTTTAACGGCGGATACCTCTTGTGGGACATCCTTTTTGAAAAACATAAAGTATAATCGAATGGGTCGTATAAATCATTCGTCATCGATTCTATGTTGTTTTCTTCCTACGATATTGTCTTTATTCCATTCAATTACGTTAACAAACTCTGCTGATCTGATATCGCAATCCCTTGAACAAATATTACAGGAGAAATCACGGCAAGGTTCAGATTTGACGGTGAGTTCTATACCCTCCCCTAATTCATCTTTCAAAAACTTTGAGATCTTCTCAGTCTCATGTTCGACCTCTTCTACGGTCAAATATCTTGGTAATGTTAAATGAAGGTCCACAGCATAACTCGTACCATACTTCATTACCCTTAACGAGTGAACATCTATCCACTCGTCTCTTCTATTGATTATGATGCCGTCCGCTATTTTGTTTACCATCTCAACATCAACGCGGTCCATGATCGTATCAACGGTCCCTTTTAGAATCTTTAATCCTGTCGTTAATATGAACGCTCCGAATAACATAGCGATCACGGGGTCCAGCCACGCAAGATCATATCCGAAATATATTCCAACGTAGATAGCTAAAAGTCCAATTATAATTCCAAAAGAGTCCCAAGTATCGGTACATAAATGTCTACCGCTTGCTTCCAGGGCCTGAGAGTGATTCTTTTTGCCGATCTTTATGGCCGTCCTACCAAGTATCAAATTTACAATAGCTGCAAAGAATATGATCAATATGCCGTAGTCTAGGTCAGAGATCGGCGAAGGTGAAAGAAGTCCTTGTATCGCAGAAATTATTATGACTATTCCGGCGACCAAGATCATAGTTCCTTCAAAGGCGGCCGATATTACCTCAGCTCTTCCGTGTCCATATGGATGATCCTTGTCAGGAGGTTTTGGAGATATGAATAAAGCATATAATCCGACCATTCCAGCCGCTATGTTAACGATACTTTCTACTGCATCCGTAAAGATCGCTACTGAATTCGTCATAAAATATGCGACGAACTTTGCGATCAATAGAAAACTGCCTACAGCTACAATAATGGCTTGAAAACGAAAGTTTTCTCGTTGTCCAGGAGAGCGATAAGACATTAGACCATTAAAGAAAACAATCTATAAAGAAATTGCTTAACTTATTGATTTAAACTTAATGTCGTACACTGGCACATTCTTCAGAAGGTTTGCCTCTGAACCATGATGCCAACATTGCAAGTACGCACATGAATACCGATATGATGAAGGATGTATGAATCACAGTAACAAAGTTTCCGTAGGTACTAGGATTAAGCGCGTCCAAGCTTCCCATTACTACGGATATGGTGCCCATAGCAATTCCCATGGATACCAACATTCCAAATTGCCTTACAACTGCAACCATTGCTGAAGCAGATCCGCGGTCACAGGGTTGCACAGACGACATTGTAGCAGTTGTGTTAGGAGCGTTGAATATCGAATTACCTAATCCGAAAAATATCAACGATGTTATTACTAAAACAAAATTAACTTGTAATGATAGAAATAACATCAAAGTTACTCCAACTCCACTGACCACTACTCCAGCGGTGGGCAATATACGTTTATCTTGCATCCTGTCGTATAGTTTACCGAAATATGCTGTTAACAGAGTTTGTATCACAGGTTGAATGAACATTATCGTCCCTGCCTGACTAGATGATAAAGCTCCGATAGTCTGTAGATACAATGCCATAAAGAAAACGACAGAGAAATTTGCAGAGTTTATCAAAAATGATGCTAGGCTAGATCGGGAGAAAAGTTTATTAGAAAATATGCCTACGTTCAGTACTGGCTCATCTATATTTTTCTCATACTTGACAAAAGTTATCAGCACCATTACACCTAGTGCCATTGAAACAAAAGATTCAAATCTAGGCAGATTTATTAAACCGGCTATTGCGAGGGATATTCCTGCAGTATAAAGAAATGTACCAGCGAGATCGAATTTTTTCTTTACTTTACTTACTACTTCAGGCCTTACTTTCCAAATAGCGAACAGTGAAACAACCGCCAAAGGAATAGTTACAAAAAATACTGCTCTCCATCCGAATACATCATTTATCAACCCACCTACAACAGGACCCATAGCAAGACCAGAATAGACACTAGCAGTAACATAGCCTATTGCAGAACCTCTCTCTTTGGGGCCAAAGGCATCCGTTATCATTGTCATGGCCGTTGTAGCCATAGCCGCTGCACCAAGACCCATCAAAAATCTAAGACCCAGTAGCATTGTAAAGGATATTGAGAAGTATGCAGCAAAAGATGCGATCATATAGATAATAAGGCCGAAAACAAAGACTTTTTTTCTTCCTATCATATCAGCGATCTTAGCGATCGGCACCATGAATATGACTGAAGAAATTAGAAAAACTGTATTTATGTAAGCTAAAGCAAATGTACCAATATTGAACGAGTTACCTATGCCTACCAGACTAAGGTTCATCATTGAGCCAGTCATCGGAGTTATGACCGACGCTGCACATGATGCTATCAGCAATGTCTTTTTCTCGGACTTGGTCATCTCCTCCATAACCGTTGGATGAATCATTAATTAATTAAACTGTTGCAAACGAGTGTTATTAATTCTGAAACATTGATGTGTTGTTATGAGCAAACAGAACAGAACAAAGAAAAAGCTCGGTCTTGTACAAGTTTACACTGGTGAAGGTAAAGGAAAAACCACTGCATCCCTAGGGCTTGCTTTTAGGGCTGCTGGTTGTGATCTCAAAGTTATAATGCTACAATTTTTGAAACCTTCTGAAGAGTACGGCGAACAGATAGCTGCAAAAAGATTCGAGGGTTTCGAGATAATTTCTATGGGATTAGATCATATGGCGTCAGAGGTCACCAGAGAAGACGATATTCGCCTGGCACATGAGGCATTAGATCATTTTTCAAAGATTTTGTCCTCTGGCGAATACGATCTAGTGATAGCTGACGAGATCAATGTAGCAATGTCTTGGGATCTGATATCACCTGAAGAAGTGATCAAGGTGTTAGAGAACAGGTCTCCGAACACAGAAGTGGTCCTTACTGGAAGAGGAGCGCCTAAAGAGATCATAGATTATGCTGACCTTGTGACCGAGATGAAAATGATTAAACATCCTTTTGATGCCGGTATAGGTGCTCGACGAGGTATAGAGTTCTGAAAAACATTAAGTGGACGTTCGAACCTGTGAGCATGAGAACATGACAGTGTACGATAATATCCTTGAATGCGTCGGAGAGACGCCTATCGTAAAATTGAATAGAATAGCGCCAGGGATGTATGTTAAAATAGAACGCGGAAATCCCGGAGGCTCTGTGAAAGACAGGGCAGCTGTTTCTATGATATCTGATGCTGAATCTAGAGGATTACTGAAACCAGGGGGAACGATAGTTGAACCGACGTCAGGCAACACCGGAATATCATTATGTATGGTTGCCGCAGCGAAGGGATACAAGACCGTTATTGTCATACCGGACACGATGACAGAAGAACGTTTAGCTTACATGAGAGCCTATGGAGCAGAGATAGTATTGACGCCTGGTTCAGAAGGCATGAAAGGTGCTGTCGATAAAGCAGAGGAGATAGCCAAGGAACGAAACGCTTTCGTCCCTGGACAGTTCTCCAATCCGTCTAACACATCTAGTCACAGGACCGGCACAGGAAGAGAGATCCTTAGAGACATACCTGACATAGATTTCGTTTTCTCAGGTATAGGTACAGGCGGAACAGCAACAGGGATCGCACAGGTCTTTGCTGATGCAGGATCAGATGCAAAGGTCATCGGAGTTGAACCAAAAGAAAGTCCTTTACTTACTAAAGATAAAGCAGGACCTCATGGTATTCAAGGCATAGGAGCTAATTTCATTCCTGATTGTTTGAATATCGAACTTCTCTATGACATTGTTACAGTTTCAACAGAGGATGCTGAAAGAATGACAGTAAGACTAGCGAGAGAAGAAGGGATATTTGCTGGTATATCATCAGGTGCAGCAGTGGCTGCGGCCGTAGAATACAGTAAAGATAATAAAGGCAGAAAGATACTAGCAATTCTGCCCGACGGCGGGGAAAAATACCTCAGCACGGGAATTTACGGACGGTATTGAGTAATGCCCATAAAAATCCCTGACGACCTGCCGGCTGCTTCTACACTAGAATCAGAGAATGTCTTTGTAATGACTGAAAAGCGTGCATTGACGCAGGACATAAGACCTCTTGACATTTTAATTATGAATCTTATGCCGACAAAGGTCGAAACAGAGACACAGATACTCCGTCTTCTAAGTAACAGTCCTTTGCAGGTCAACATCAATCTTTTAAGAGCTGCAACACATGAATCTAAGAATATCTCTAAAGAGTACTTGGATCGTTTTTACATAAGTTTTGATGACATTAAAGAACGTACATTCGACGGTTTGATAATAACTGGCGCTCCAGTAGAGGGGATCCCTTTTGAGGAGGTCGATTATTGGGATGAGCTCTGTGAGGTCATGGATTGGTCCGTTGATCATGTAGTATCAACTCTTTTCATATGCTGGGGGGCACAGGCAGGACTGTATCATCTATATGATATACCTAAATATCAACTTGAGAGCAAACTTTCCGGAATATTCCCTGTGAAGGTAATGTCCGAAGGAGAACAACTTTTTAGCGGATTTGACGATGAATATTTGATGCCTCATTCTAGAAATACAGAGGTTCGTCCTGATGATATAATAAAGAATCCACATCTGCACATAGTTGGATACTCGCCGGCATCAGGTGTATCCGTAGTATTATCAGAATCCAGACAGGTATTCGTTACTGGTCACATGGAATATGATCGTGAGACTTTAGACTATGAGTACGAAAGAGATCTTGAAAGAGGCTTAAACCCTAAAATTCCAGAAAATTACTATCCTGATGATGATCCAAGAAATGATCCGGTCATGAGATGGAGAGGTCATGCTACACTGTTTATGAGTAACTGGCTCAACTATTACGTGTATCAGGTCACACCTTACGATATCACTCAGATAGGCGCAGATAAAAAATGAATCTTAAAGGTTCACTATGCCTGGATTGATGAGCTTACCTAGCACAGCATCGCGAACGAACATATTGTACTGGGACATGTCGGGCTTTTCGTAAATTATTTTATCTATTTCTTTTTTAATGTGAGTAAATACAGCCTTGTATATCTGGCAGGAAGGCCCTTTGTTATTCTCTATGCCGACTTCACAGTCTGCATCTATGCTGCAACCTCCTGCGCAGTAACGATATATATCGCAGTCGATACATTCGTCCCTACGGGAAATGGCCCCTTCTAGAATGTCAGCAAAACCATCGCTGAGGAACGCTTCTTCTATTTCTTGGATTTCATTGATGTTTCCCAGACGGTATTTCTCAGGGCACCCCTTTGCACAAGGATATAGATCTCCGTTAGGATAGATGGATAGCCAATTACCCATACAGGAAACGTGTGAACAATCCGCAAAAGCAGGTTTTCCAAGAACATTCAATATGTACAAGTAATATGGAAGAAGAGGGACTTGTACCCCTGTATCGAATAACCATTCATCGAATGTTTCTATACTTCCCTTTATGTATTTTTCAATGTCTGGCACAAGTGAAGGATCGATCGCTGCGCAACCTTTAGGAATTATAGGAGAAAAAGATGGAGCTATTAGACGTTCCTTAAAAAATCTGTATATCTCTAATTGCTTATCCGCAGTTTCATTAGATAGAGTGCAACTTACTGTAAACTTAGAACCTTGTTTATGCATGAGCTCTATAGCTTTTTCAGTCTCCTTGGTCATATTCCTTAAAACATCGTTATACGGACCTTCGTAAGAAATACCCACATTGATGTTGTTAGATTCACAGAATCTTAATAGTCTGCGATTTATATTTACGCCATTGGTCTGTATCGTATTACCGACCCTATGTGAATCGTTATCAAAATATTTATTTTGAAGATCAAAGGCCTTGCGATAGAATGAAAAGGGCATCTGCAAAGGTTCCCCTCCGTGCCAGATGAACCAAACAGATT
>CAYIZM010000038.1:0-8313 GCA_964368015.1 uncultured Methanomassiliicoccales archaeon | reverse complement strand
AAAAGTTCACCCTGACCCATGTCGGATCCGATGGCTCTTAAGGCCTTATACATGAATTCATAGACTTCTGTATCTTCATATCCTAAAGCTTTAGCGTGATAGGCATATGCAGCGATTCCCTTAAGTCCAAAAAGAATTAGAGATTTAAGAGATCTGATGTCCTCATCCCCTGTCCATACGCTGGACAGTTTGAAATGATTACCGCTGCATCCTCCGCATCCTCCGCATCCTCCAAATCTAGAAGTTTCTTTTTTTACTGCATCTATATGAGACTTTATAGATTCAGCGCTGAAGTCTACGTTGGTTATAGTACGAAAAAGAGCGTCCGATATGATGTCGTCAGTATGACCATTGCCCTTACCTTCTGACTTGTTGGCCAAGTCTACGAGAGCAGATATTAAGTCATCTTGCAGATTGGAAACCTGCGAAGATTTAGTACAAACTCCAGATTTTCCGGTACATCCTATGCCTTTTGCGGTCTGTTCGCATTGAAAACAAAACATTTCTGTCATTTTTATCATTTCCTCCAAAATTTCTAATTGGTATGATAAGTATACTCATTTATATACGGTAGGTTTCTTACGGGAAATCATGAACGAGAATTGTACGGTTTATAAGACCATGGGATTTCTTTCAAAAAAATGGATGTTGCTCATTATTTTGGAGCTATATCGCGGAGGGAACTCGTGGATGAGATTCTCGGAATTAAAGAAATCTATGAATATCACACCTAAAGTTCTATCAGATAGACTTAAAGAACTGCAAAAAGAAGGCGTGATCGAAAATAGAGTAGATTCTACCTCAATGCCTGTAAAAAGTGAATATCGCCTAACTGAAATGGGAGCGGACCTGATTAATGTGGCAAAAAACATTAAAATCTGGGCACTTAAGTGGAAGATTAATAACCCTGTATGTGAATCACAGGACTGCATCGATTGCGTGCTTTGAGGTAAATATGAAAAGAAAACCGAAGGTTGCATTTCTATGCTTGCATAACTCGTGTAGAAGTCAAGTGGCGGAAGCTCTGGCTGGAGAATTTGCGTCAGATACTTTTGAAGCATATTCTGCGGGACCTGAACCTTCATATACTGTGGATGAAAGAACTGCATGGATGCTTTTAGAATACTGTAGTAGCGATATTACAGAAAAAAATCCGAAACATGTATCAGAACTTCCAGAAATGGATATTGTGATCACTTTGGGATGCGGTGAATACCCTGACCTTCCATGCTCATATACTGAAGACTGGGTACTTGATGATATAAAGGGTAAGGACGACACCGCCTATCGCAATATGATCGAGACTATACGTAAGAATATATTCGATCTAAGAGATAGGATAAAACAGGATGGCGTACACCTCGCTATCTAAAACGGCGTGAATATTTTCATCCATATATCTTATTTTATTACCCCCATTATTTCCACTGGAAAGATACATAAAATGTATATCTATAGACTGGCAGATTATTAAATATAAACTTTAACAATATGTGACTATGTCTTCGACTCCAAGGGAACATGTGATGTCCACTATTGACGGCGACACTCAAGATATTCCTCCTGTTGCGATCTTTACACAGTCCGTCACTGTCTCTATGATGGAGAGACGAAATATATTCTGGCCAGAAGCAAATTATGATGCACGCCAGATGGCTGCTTTAGGTTCGGCTGCGGCAGAAGATTTTGGATTCGAAGCAGTAAGATCACCTTTCATCATTACTGCAGAAGCAGAACGACTGGGATGCTGCGTGGATAGAGGGAACATAAGATCTACTCCTATGGTAACGACACATCCATACAGATTCTCTTCAGTAGAAGAAGTGTTTTCCGAGATTCCTTTTTTTGACCCAGATGAATTTGTTTCTGGCGGAAATATAGCGCAGATAATAGAATCAATAGACATCCTTTCCAGAACTAAAGGAGATATTTATCCCGTGGTAGCTGGATTCTCAGGGCCTCTGATAGTTGCTGGAGGCTTGGTCGGCATAGAAGAACTTGTGATAGGAACTTTAATTTCTCCTGATGATACTGAGAAAATAATTGCAGGGACTGTACCTGTACTGAAAAGATACGTACAAGAGCTTGCACGAGCAGGTGCAGACATTATACAACTTACCGATGGCATAGCATCTCCTGATCTTCTACCTCCGCAGCTATTCGATAGGTTCGCAGGTAAATATTTTAAAGAACTTTTTGACTTTGTTGGAGAAGCCAGAACATCGCTTCATATGTGCGGCGATACCGAAGAGATACTAAAGAACATGATAGCAACCGGAACGGACTGCCTATCCATAGAAGAAAAAGTGGATCCATACGTTGCAAAAAGAATCGTTAAAGATAATGCTATACTCGTAGGGAGTGTTGGAGCGGTTACTCCGTTGTTCGATGGAACACCAGAGGATATCGTAGCTTCCGCAATTAGATGCAGAGATGCAGGTTTTGACATAATCGCACCAGGATGCGGAATATCTCCTTTGACCTCTGATGTGAATCTACGTGCGTTTCAAAATTCTTTGAACTAAGATCACGATCACTACAAAGATTTCAATTTCAATTTTACATGAATGAGATTGGAAACACAATATTCATCGCAAAAATATTTTAGAATAAAAATAGAATGTAAAAGGAAAATGGTGCAAGGGACGTGATTTGAACACGCGGACCACTAAGGACTAGGCCCTCAACCTAGCGTCGTTGGCCATGCTTGACTACCCTTGCGCCAGTCCGAGTAATAAGATACAGTTAATAAGGTTTACCGTTCGAAAGGCTCTCAGAGACGCTTCCGATTGGTAAATTAACACATGTTACAGGATTATATAAGAAAAAGGCCTATAACCAACTATGGAACCGGCAGCGATGGTAGCCTTAGTGCTTGTTGTATTAGGTCTTATTTTATTAATTATTGAGGCCACTTCGCCAGGAGTGTTCATGATCATTCCGGCATCTGTTTTGATCATACTTGGAGCATTAGGACTTATTAGTCCCGATTTCCTATTCTCATGGTGGGCGATCCTAGTTGCGATATTGGTTGCCGTCCCGGTGACAGTTGTAACGATATACTTCTATAGATTCCTGGGAAAACCTCAGCCTCCGTCTACAACAATAACTGATACATTGGTCGGAGCTACAGGCGTTGTTATCGTGAGCACTATTCCAGGATCCATTAGGGGAAAGATCAGGCTGGATTCAGACACATGGAGCGCGAATTCCGAGAAGCCCATAGAAGCTGGAATAAAAGCTAGGGTCATCCGTAGCGAAGGAGTTCACGTATTCATAGAACCAATAGAGTGAACTGGAACTTACATTAAATATAATTATAGCAGTAAAATGGAGAGAAAAATATGAACTTTGAAACAATTCTGATAACTATAGCACTTTTAGTGGTTTTAGTTATCATAGTTGTCCTGACCAGTGGGGTAAAGATAATTCAACCCTACGAGCAGGGCATATACATGAGACTGGGTAAATACGTACGTGTATTGGACCAGGGTCTAAATTTGGTTTTCCCGCTTGTTAACCAAGTTGTTAAAATCGATCTAAGAACTCAAGTATTAGACGTACCTCGACAGGAAGTCATCACAAAAGATAACTCGCCTGTGAATGTGGATGCGATCATATACATCAAAGTTACAGATCCAAAGAAATCTTATTTCGAGGTCACTCAATATAGGATCGCCACGGTAAGTCTGGCACAGACGACCCTTAGGGCTGTAATAGGTGAGATGGAATTAGATGAGATCCTTTCTAACAGAGAGACTATCAACATCCACCTAAGAGACACTCTGGACGAGAGCACCGATAAATGGGGCGTCAAGGTAGAAGGCGTAGAAATACGTGAAGTCGACCCTGCTCCTAAGGTTAAGAACTCTATGGAAGAGCAGACCTCGGCAGAAAGGTTGAGGCGTGCTGCAATCCTCGAGGCCGATGGACTTAAGAGAGCTGCCATCCTCAAAGCAGAGGGCGAGAAGAAAGCCCGTATCCTTCAGGCTGAAGGACGCAGGCAGGCCATGGTCCTTGAAGCCGAGGGTACTAGGGTAGCAACCATACTAGAAGGTCAGGGTGAGGCTCAGAGGCTACGTATTCTCTCGGTAGGAGCAGCAACGATGGACTCAAAAGCCTTATCCGTTCTTTCAATGGACACTATGGTAAAGGTCGGTCAGGGAGCATCTTCTAAGATATTCTTCCCGATGGAAGTCACGAAGCTCATCAACGGTATTTCCGATTATGTCGGAAGTGCGTCTGAATCTCCAGACAGAGAGATCTCTAACGCTGAAGAAATGAGAAGGGCTTTCGATAATCCAGACGAGATGCTTGGGAACATACCCAGGCCTGAAGATATACAGGCTGAGGCAGATAGGATCGACGCCATGATGGAAAAGGAACTTAAAGAATCCGTCAGCATGGTTAATAAGGATAAAAAGAATAAAAACGAATCCTGAAACTTTTTTAAATAAACCTTTTACTTTTTTTCATTTGTCTTTGTACGAACAAGTAAAATACATGATGTTTCATGAATAACATGTCATGAGAGAGAGGGCGGCTGACGGTAGGACTTGATCCAGCCGAGGAAGTTCCCTCCTCCTAGGGTAAGGTGAGTAGCGAAATGCTACGGGGCGAGAGCCTCGGCAAGGGCCCAGAAACGACACAGCTCCGGCTAAAGAATGATCTGAAGACAGTGACGTTCCCGGAGATTTGGTGAAACGGCGACACCTCATCGGAGCAAGCTCATACAGCCGGGATGAATTACCCTTGACCGGCGGGTAGGGTGCATTAGTCGAATGCCGCCTGAAACAGAAGGGGGACTACTACTCTCACATGACAAACTTCCTTCATCACAATTATTAACAACATGGCACATTAAAGCCTATGAAAATAAATTCCCATATCAGAGCTGTCGGTTTTGACATGGATGGCACGTTTATGAATACAAGGGTGGACTACCCCCGTCTAAGGAACGTTATTTCCGATATTATGAAAGAAGAGGACATCTCCATAGATGATCCCGCATGGAGCCGTGACCACCTTATGATGAATGTACCGATACATGAGTGGATATACAAAGCGGGAAGATGGGACGAGGCAGATAGGATCCTTCAGAGAATTAATGACCGCACCACCGCCATCGAAAAAATGTATTACAAAGAATCCTCTCCCTTCCCTCTCGCGGTGGAAACCGTGGACGCTTTAAAGAACAAAGGTTACAAGGTCGGCATACTCACCAAAGGTGGACGGGACTACGCTGAATCCGTCCTAGGCCTTTGGGACCTCTATGATTGTTTTGACTCTGTCGTATGTAGAGATGATCACGCCTTCGAGGATGCGAAACCATCGCCTAAATCCATGGAACATTTCGCGAAAGGACTGGGTGTCTCAACAGAAGAGATCCTTTACGTCGGAGATAACATCATAGACTGGTACGCCGCACGTGATTCCGGGGCAAGCTTCACAGGCGTTCTCACAGGAGGATGTACTTCTGAGGATTGGGACAACGCAGGAGTAAAAGATGTCATAGGGAGTGTGGGCGAACTACTCGACCGTATATGATCATCCTGTACTGAGTACCATTTTGTTATAGATGATCTTCACAGAGATTGCTGTGATGAACATCGCGCCCATCACCACAGATACTATCGCACCGGGAGGAAGGTTCAACCCTATGGCCAATATTAGGCCGAAGAATGTCATAACCTCTGAAAGTACCACAGATGCCACCATCATTTCCTTAAGACCTTCGGAGAACATGTTGGCCATCGCTGCAGGTATAGCCACAAGTGCTATGACCATAACGATACCGACCACGTTCATCGCCGCCACGCAAGTTAGTGCTATGAGTACGTAAAGTAACATATTAAGCGCGGTGACGTTGACCCCGCTGAGCCTCGCATGGGTTTCATCAAATGTAAGTGCCTGAAGGTCCCTAAACAGTAAGGCAATAAGTGCCAGGGATAATATTGTCAACACTGCTATGATCTTGATATCCTCGGATCCTACCAGCAAAATATCTCCAAAAAGAATGCTCTCAAAGGATCTAGGCATGACCACAGAACGGTCCATGAGGCTCATGAATATCACTCCAAGGGCCATTCCAACGGACCAAAGCACCCCTATCACAGAATCCTCTCGAATTTTTTTTGATATGGATGGTATGGACATGATCAATGCTGAGGCCACCGCGAACAGTATAGCTCCCAGTAGAGGGGTAAACCATGAGACTGCGAATACGGACATCAGATAATATGCCAGGCCCACACCTCCGAAGGAAGTATGTGCTATCCCTCCGGTGGCGAAGACCATGCGTTTCACAACAACGAATGTCCCTACGACACCACATAGCAGGCATGCTATGGCCGCTACAAGGAACATGTTCTGTATCAGAGGCATATGGACTATTGTGGACCAATCAATCATTGGTGTGACCTCTGCAATCGCAACTACCTATATGTACCAGTTCCGGTGGACAGTGGAACCCTAGCTTGATCATTTCCTCCGTTATTTCTGGGAAATCGTTCACTATCATCCTACGGTTAATGCATGCTATGCGTTTTACATCATGGGATAAACTGCTCATGTCATGAGTTATCAACATTATCGAAACTCCGTCAGCATTCAATTTCCTCAGTATATCGTACGTACAATCTTTCATCGAAGGATCCAGACTTGCGGTGGGTTCATCAAGCAACAATATCTTCGGTTTGGATGCCAGTGCCCTCGCCAGATAAACACGCTGTCTCTGCCCCCCAGATAAATTACTTATACGTTTATCCGCAAAACTTGTGACCTCCGCATATTCCATCGCTTCTTCGGCTGCTTCCTTTTCTTCCTTCGTGTAAAAAGGGCGGAGTCCTTTTTTCGCCCTGAGTCCCATTAGGACGACCTCTCTAGCACATATGGGATACTGTGAATCCAACTCCTCGTATTGTGGAACGTATCCTATATCACGAGCAGCCCCCACAGGCTCCTCGCCAAATATTTTTACAGTGCCAGAAATCGGTTTGATCAATCCTAGGATCGTTTTGAACAGAGTTGTCTTACCGCCTCCGTTGGGGCCTATGATAGCGAGGAAATCATGTTCTCTTAATTCTACATTCACCTCACTGAGCACCTCTTTACCGTCATATCCAGCCGTTAGACCTTTTATCTCGATGGGTATCATTACTTAGCCTCCGGTAACTCGTCCCCAAAGGTTTCTATCGCTTTATCGAGTTCATCCAACCATTTTAGGGCCAGTGGATTGAGGACGAATATATTCACATAGACGCCAGAAGCCTCCAGATCACTTTTGCTAAGTCCATTTATATCAAGTTCGTTGGAAAGAAACACGCTCAAAGGATGATCTGCAGTGCCTCCTTGTAAAAGTGATATTTGATCCGGGGTCAAAGAAGCTTCAGCAGTTTCCATAAGTGGGACCTCGGTTACATTCGAAGGAAGTAGATACGCCCATGAATTGTGCCAGACTATGACGTTTGAATCAGCCTTGTTGCTAAGTTTACTTTCTGCGAGATTCAATAATACTTTGACCTTATCAACATAACTAGAACATCCTTCTTCGAAGACAGTCGTGTTATCTGGATCTATTCCGGTCATGATATCCCTAACATACTCTGCGATAAGGATCAAGCGTTCAGGGGATGTCCAAACGTGAGGGTCATAAGATTCATGGTCGTGACCTTCGTGATCGTCTTCTTCACCGTGAGCCTCATTACATTTTCCTGGAAGCAACTCTTCCATTGTCCCATCGTCTATCAGCTCTTTACAACACTCGAAGGTCGTTATATTTTGCTGGTCCCTTATGATATCGAGGTAGTTCTCTTCCCATTCTACGCTGGACCCGATTGCGAAATAGACGACGGCATTTTTAGAACCTAATATGCCTGTATTTAGGGTTGAACTGTGAGGGTCCGAATTGGGTGGTATGAATGATTTAACGACATATGTATCGCCGACGATCTCTTGAACCATCTCCTGTTGCCAACTCATAGTTGTATAGATGTACGATGAATCATCGTTGTCATACGTCATTCCGATGACCACGGCTGAACCTACTAGAGCCAGTACCGTCACCAAAGATACTAGGATCTTCACGTTGCTTCGCATAATGTATAAACAAATATCATGTTATTAAATTTATCTTAAAATGTTAATAACAATCGAAATAAAATGAACGTGTATTAATAAAATTGAAAAATTGGAAAGGGTTTAAGATGTTTTGAACCTGATCATTCAGAGCCGTCGCCGAGGACACGGGTCCTTGACGAATTCATCTCATCGTCCATCACGTCATATCTGAATCTCTTCAGATTTGCGTTGAAG
>CAYIZM010000037.1:0-8371 GCA_964368015.1 uncultured Methanomassiliicoccales archaeon | reverse complement strand
ATACGATCTCCATATCTTTGAAGCCTTGAGATTTCAAAGCCTTCGAAAGCCTTACTATGGACTTTGATTCGTTGTACACTGGGACAATCACGCTGACTTTGACCAATCTGACACCCGCGGTGTATGATGTGCCATGTGATTTATAATTTAGCCGTCTCAAATATAGTAATCTAGGATAGAATATAAACATGAAATGCTTTATAGTGTGTAGTTAACGTGAAAAATCTTGTTTTATTAAGGCGTTATCCAGATGCCGATTCCAAAGGCACAGGCATAGGTTCATATTCGGATATGCTTGAATCTATTCTTGATAAGAATAGTATAGATTTGGATCACGTTTATTTTAGATTGTCTACAGACGAAGGTTATCTGAAGTGTTTGAATGAAGGTTTTATACAGCCTTCAAGAGAGCTAAAAAGAAAACAGTGCCAGTTATATCATGCGACAGATGAACTTTGCTGTTTAAATTTCCCAAAGATTAAAGGGAAAAAGGTCGTCACATTTCATCACGTTGCGAGAGATAGGGAAGGACAGTCGCTGTTATTGATGCCAGTATGGAATATAGCTGCAAAACGTGCTGTAAAGTATTCTGACGCAATCATAGCTGTTTCTCAACAGACCAAGAACGAACTCGTCGAATTTCTTGGTGCTGATCCTAATAAAATATATGTGCTCGGTCATACGATTAATTCCATGTTCAGAGACCTGAGGATGCCAAGGGAGAAGCTTATTGGATTCGTTGGCACATTGATAGAGAGAAAGAATGTTTCAGCAGGTCTTAGAATATTTAAAAAATTTATGGAGATGCCTGGCACAGATGAATATAGGTTTATTATATGCGGGGACGGACCTTTGAAAGGGGAACTTATCTCCCTTGCTGCATCTCTGGATATAACAGGCCGAGTGGATTTCGTATCAGGTCTTGATAAAAAGGATTTGCTTGAACTGTACAACAGGATGGCGGTGTTTGCGAACACATCTATGCATGAGGGACTTGGCTTGACTCCATTAGAAGCGCAGGCTTGCGGTACGCCGGTAGTATTTTTCAAAGATGCAGATATACCTAGCGAAGTCACGGAGTGCTTTTTACCATCCGAAAACGAGGATAATTTTGCCGATAATATATACAAATTGGTTATGGATGAAGAATATCGTAGTTCTGTCGTAAATGGGGCATTGTTCGGCCCGAGTCAGGACGATTATGCCATAGAATTATTCAAAATATATTCTGACGTGCTGGGTATTGATTTCCCATAACTCCAATGAGAATAATCGCCTCTCTTTGAACAATTAGGAAATTTTTAGTTGATTCTGGACAAGATCTCGGAGATGGCGTACAGCGCTTCTTCGTCCTTTATGTCATCCATTTTTTCTACGTTTTCGCCTGATAAGAGAATGCAAGTATGCATTCCACCTCGATATTTTTTATCATTCTTCATAAAACATAATATGGATTCTGGAGATGGTATGGTTTCGATACTATCGACAATTCTTTTTATCGTGTCAAATATATCATTGGCATATTCTTCCGTAATATATTCTCGATTAACAGACACTACATTGGCAATAACAATACCTATGGATACTGCCTGTCCATGAGGAATTGCGTATTCTGTTGCGGATTCTATCGCATGGCCGAATGTGTGGCCATAATTCATTATGTTCCTTATGCCTTTATCGAATTCATCGATTTCGATAATAGACTTCTTAAAAGCTAACGTTTTCTTTATCTCGTGGATTAAGGCTGACTTATTGCCAGCAAGGATATTATCAATATTGGATTTCGTTTCGTAATAAACATCTTTACCCTGCATTATTGAACATTTCAGTATTTCGCCTAAACCACTGTAATATTCTTTTCTCTGTATCGAATCAAGGAAGCCAAGATCTATGAATATCTTGTTAGGAGGATAAAATGTTCCAAGGAGATTTTTATTGTTATCGTAATTGATCGAGGATTTGCTTCCGATACAACTGTCGGTCTGTGCCAACAATGTAGTAGGAATCAGATACCACTCTATCCCGCGATACAGTACCGTTGCTACAAAACATGATACGTCCTGAACGATCCCGCCTCCAATGGCTATCAATTTCGTGTTACGTTTAGACTCCATCTTCATTATCGTATTAATTATTTCAATGGCCGTCTGGAGAGTCTTATTTTCTTCTTTGGAATCTAATACAAACAAGTTTCCATCCTCGTAAAGATCTTCAAGAATGTGGCCGTATTTTTCATGCACTATTTTATCTATCACGATGAAACGGTGCCCAATTTTTAGTTCTTCAACGAAATCAAATGAATTTGTGAACGCCACTTCATAATCTCTGATGTTAGAATGGATATTCATTGGATTGAATATCCCCCGTCAATTACGATTTCCTGGCCAGTCATGTATTCATTGTTTTCGTTTCCTGCAAAGAAAACAGCTTTCGCAATTTCTATCGGATCGGCAAGTCGTCCTAAGGGAATATTTTTCTTTATAATTTCAAGTTGGTCCTCATTATTGTTTTGTATGGTAAGATCTGTAAGAGTATATCCCGGAGAAATTGTGTTTACTAATATATTCCATGGCGCTAGTTCTAGGGCCAGTGTTTTAGTTACTCCGTGTATTCCGGATTTTGTAGCAGAATATATCGTTCTGCCTGGTTTGGACACATTGCCCCAGACAGAACCGATATTGACTATTCGTCCGAAATTACGGGCTTTCATCGATGGAACGAAGCCCCCAATAAGAAGCATCGGAGATACTAGATTCACCATAATCATAGATTTTATGTTATCGTCGTCTAAGGAATCTATCATCATTATATCATTTCGACCGGCGTTGTTTATTATTATATCGAATCCGTTGCTATTGTCATCAATAAATTTGCGAATTGATTCTCGTTCCTCTAAGTTCAGTTCTTGCCTGCTGGGTGCTGTCACGCTATATCCTTTTTCAGAATACAGATCGAAGATTTCTTTGCCAATTCCCCTGCTGCCGCCTGTAACCAACACATTATAATCCATAAAAAATCCCCGAGCGAACAATATCTAATTATTAATGTTAGATTGACCCTTTACATAATTATGTTTATTCTTCTTTAATGATTGTCATTATATTAAATAATTGGAATGCAATTGGTTCAATATAGATAGATTATACAACTTTAAAATAAATATGAATTTCTCGCATAATGTTGTATATTAAGTAAAATACGTTAACGAATTCAATATATTCGTAATCGAGGCGGGTCGGTTAACAAAATTAATTTAGCACAGCCAATAATCATTTATTAAAGGTTGAGCATTATATGTTGGTCTTATAATGGTGGGAAAAATAAGTTTGTTAGACTGTACGTTGAGGGACGGAGGTTACATCAACGACTGGGAGTTCGGAAATGGAACCATTACCAGTGTGTTCGACAGACTTAACAAATCTGGTGTCGAAATCATTGAAATTGGATTCTTGGACGAGCGACGACAGTTCGATATTAATAGATCAATACAACCGAACACTGCAAGCATGTCTAAGGTTTACGGTAAAGTCTCAGATAAGAAATCGATGGTTGTGGCCATGATAGATTATGGGACATGCGATATTGATAATTTACAATTAAAATCTGAAACCTTCATAGACGGTATAAGGGTAATATTCAAAAAAGAGAACATGTACAATGCAATCGAGTTCGGTAAAAAAGTGATGGCGAAGGGCTATGCACTTTTTCTGAACATGGTATCTATCACTTCTTATTCAGAGGAGGACGTCATTGCGTTTACAAAAAAAGTTAATGAAATAAAACCTTTCACGATATCTATTGTAGACACGTACGGACTTCTGTACAAAGAGAATTTACTCTTTTATTTTAGATTATTAGATAAACATCTACATAAGGGAATGTCCATTTGTTATCATTCTCATAATAATCTCCAGTTAGCATATTCCAACGTAATAGGAATGTTGGAATTGGATACAAATCGGAACATGATATTCGATGGTTCACTTTACGGGATGGGCAAGAGTGCTGGCAACGCACCAATTGAACTTTTGGCCAAGCATCTAAATGAGAATCATAAAAAGAAATATGACGTGGATCAGATTCTTGAAGCCATAGAAGCTAATATAATGCCCATATTCAAGAAGCATTACTGGGGATACAGTTTTAATTTTTATATATCTGCTAAAAATAATTGTCATCCGGGATATGTCCAGTATCTTAGAGATCGATGTTCGTTATCGATGAAGGCATTGAATGAGATACTTAGCAAAATTGAACTTGAGAAAAAACTCAATTTCGATAAGCAATATATTGAAGACTTATATGCAGAGCGTATGCAGGAAATAATCGACTAATTCCATTCATTAAAATGAATAAGATTTACGTCGCTCAAATCTTGGCATTAGTTTGACCTTTTACATGTTTTACTGTGCGCGATATTCCATCTTTAAAAGAATAAACTGGTTTAAACCCAGTATCTTTTGTTAAGTCTGATATATCGGCACACAAAATCATTGCCTGATGGGGATAGTAACTACGAGCTCCAAATTCAAGATCTAACTCTGAGTCTATTGAATCTCTTACGACGCGAACGTAATCACTCAGAGGTCTCTTTTCTCCACTTCCTATGCAGTAAGTTCTGTCTTCCTTTCCTTTGATGCCAATTGCCAATAATGCAGAAGCGGCGTCGTCAGAGTAAATGTAGTCCCATATCTGTTCACATTCGGTAAGTTGTGGAACTTGTCCTGCGAGTAGTGTTCTGATCAAGTACATCATCAGTGTGTGATCAGCATCCAGTTCACCGTAGACGCTAAGGATCCTTGCCCAGTTAAACCTAATTCCTAATTGTTTACATAGAAGCTCCGATAGTTTTCCTGCAGTGTATTTGGCTATTCCGTATCCACTTGTCGGATCCGTTGACGTGTCCCCATTAAGTTTACAAGTAACATGCCCGTACTCGGCCTGAGAGCCAGCACCTACGAAAACTGATGCGCCCCAGTTATTTGATAGATATACAGCGTCAAGAGTATAACCAATATTTTTGTACTGAATATCAACATCATCACGTCCTTTGACTGATGTCTTGTCCCAAGCTAAATGAAAAAAGATGTCGCACCGTTCTTTATCAAAGATCCTTTTATATTCTGATATTTCACATTTTACTGTTTTTAGATTATCTGAATTTGGAAGGTTATCTATTCTGGGTGACCCTGGCCTTATAATTGCGATAACTTCATGTCCTTCATTTATTGCAACTTTGGCCAGTGCCGCACCTATCATGCCCGTAGATCCAGTTATGGCAATTTTCATAGATCATTCGTCTCCATCGATTAAATCGATGTACATGTTGTTTTTCAGCTCTTCCCGGTCTAAGAATGGATACAGGTCTTCCAATGGAGGCGAGAATAATTTTCCGTCGGACAGTCTCTTAGTTGCAGATTTTGGTTCAAAGGCTTGTTTGGAGTCTACGAACACCTCGCAAATAAAGTATTCATCCTTCGACAAAATATCATCCAATTTCAACAATTCTTCATTACTTTTGATGGAGAAATATGGATATCCATACGCAATCGCTAATTTGCTGAATTCGGGGAATCCGAGGTCTCCGCTCTTTGGTCCTATACCATAGTAATTTTCATTGAAAAGATTTGTCTGGGTCAATAGTATGGACTGGTATCCATTATTATTTATTATGAATATTTTTATTGGAAGGCGATTAGTAATTATCGTCTGTAGTTCCTGAAGATTCATCTGTATACTGCCATCTCCAGTTAAGCAAACCACATCTCTTTTTTCAGAGGCTATGCAGGCCCCTATTGCCGCAGGAAGGTCATAGCCCATGCTCGCAGTGGCAGAGTTAACGATAAATCTTTGATCTTTTTTTATAAAATAAGCGTGGCTACCTACTGCACAAGCGGTTCCATTACCAGTTACTGTAATGGCTCCTTCGGGTAGTCTGTGACTAAGCTCTTTCATAAAGCAATAAGGATTCGCAAGGCCGCCTTTGGAACAATGTTTGTCCTGAACTACAGGGTATCTCTTTTTCCAGGTCTGGCATTGTTCTAGCCATTTATCCTTGGAGAATTTTTTCCCCTTGGTCTTATCATAAAGTTTCTCCATGAGTACGCAGGCGTCAACATGTAACGGAAGGTCAACATGTAATGTCGGCTTTTTTAGCTCGAATTTGTCAACATCTTCCATTATCACAAATGCTGCTCGTGCCCATGTTTTCCAGTTAAATCCTACTTGTCTAAGACTTAGCCTACTGCCTATGGAAAGTATCAAATCGCTGTTCTGCACAGCAAAATTTCCCGCACGGTCTCCTAGGCTACCTCCACGACCAGTGTAAAGTGGATCATCATTGGATATCAGATCAATGCTGTTCCAATTGGTTACAACTGGAATATTCAGTCTTGTAACGAGTTTTTTAAATATCTCGTAACCGCCGGACAACCTGATGCCATTTCCAGCGTAGAACACAGGACGTTCTGATTTGTTAATTTTATCAATAACGATATTTAATGTACCCTCATCGATTTGTAAAGGTAATTTGCGTATCTCTTCGGTAGGGTCGAACTCTTCTAATTCATCTGTTTCTACGTAGGTGCCTTGTACATTCAAAGGAACATCTAGCCAGCATGGCCCCGGACGCCCGTGAGTTGCAAGGAAAAGAGCCTTCTGAAGACAGTATTTTATCCTTTTTGGATCGATCACCATCTCGCTGTATTTGGTCATACAATCTATTGCCTTTGTAATATCGAATTCCTGGTCGCCCATAGCACGGATCGGAATTCCAGCCCAATGAGCCGTAGTATCGTAACGTACTTGCCCAGAGATTACGATCATAGGTATGGAATCCAACCATCCGCCTAGGACACCTGTCACTGCATTAGTGCCTCCTGGTCCGCTAGTGACACATAATGCGGCCATCTTGTTATTGATCCGCGCATAACTCTCTGCAGCTATTGCACAGGCCTGTTCGTGATGATTGTAATAACATTTAAGGCGAGGATTGTGACCAAAAGAATCATTGAGGTGCATTGCTCCTCCTCCGACTACGGAAAAGACATCAGTTATTCCATAGTCTGCAAGAACATCTGCGATAAGGTCAGAGACTTTAATTTTCATTTTATCACCGTATAGCTTTTTTAAAGTCGTTCTGTTTATCTTCAGCGCATATAACAAAATTGTTGAAGCAACGAAGCGAGTACCTTTTCATCATATAGTGCAATATAGGCAGGTCATCAATTTTAAACTTGGGCTAATAGTGTCAATTGCAACTAAGACTTCATTGTGTAACGACGGGCGTCTTCTTAAGAGGAATAAACAGTACTCCAAGAGAAATTAAAAGTCCGAATATCCCGTATGCAAGCAATAGACCGTAAGACGCTCCGTCTATTCCTGAATCTGGGATTGTAAACGCAAAAAGGACAATGCTGATTAATAACGCAATTATTGACAGTATAGCCGCTGCCCTGCCTTGTTCTTTTGTGATCATTACTGTAATTCCACACATTCCCAAACTGTAAAGGACTATGCCGATCACCAGTATGTTGAAGTAATGAACATGAGGAATTATTTCATCGCCGTACAGAAGGACAAAGAAATATTCTCCGAAAAAAATACTTAATCCTAAGCCTAGGGCACCGAACAGTAGGACTGCAGCAGTCATCTTTCCATAGCTCATGCGAAGTGATCTCATATTTCCTGATCTTGAAACATTTGAGAAATAGACAATGAATGGCGTAAACACACCCATGATCAATGTTGGGACAACTATCGTCGGTGCCGACAGTGTGCTAAAAATCCCGACTAAAACGTCGCCCCAATACATTTGCAACATGATTTTCGGAAGAGCGGTAATGATTATAGGGGCAACTCCGGAAAACAGCAGAGGTATGCCGAGCCAGATCATGCGTTTGATGGCCTTAGAATCTGATTTACTTACGGATATAGTTTCTCCGACGTATTTTTTGTATCCTGCAATCACAGTAAAGAGGAAGAAACCTCCGCCGATCACTGCCATCAAAACTACCGATATAACTAGATTACTTGTGTAATTGAATGCTACTAAGAACGTTATGAGGCTCACTATACCTTCTAGTGCCGTACACTTGCCTGCATAGTCCAAGTGGTCTCGTATCTGTAACGTTGCCGTGTACAGGTACGCAAAATGAAGTATGTTCCTGTAGATCATGTACGCCACTATTACAAGATTTTGTTCTATAGAATAGCCCATAAAAATTGTTACTGGTATACAAAGAGCAAAACTGAAAATAATAGTAATAATTCTACTTGTTCTGTAATCGTTTTCTGAGAATCTTACGTGCTGGTCCGCAATTTGGTATTGGTTCAGAGAAAGTGTAGCAAATATGTTTAAAATGGAACATAT
>CAYIZM010000036.1:0-8396 GCA_964368015.1 uncultured Methanomassiliicoccales archaeon | reverse complement strand
TCATGATTAGATTCGGACCTGCGGGTATACCGCTATCGTGTAAAGGCCGCACCCTCAAGGATGGCATAGAGGACGTTCACAACCTAAGCCTTACAGCTATGGAGATACAGATGGTAAGGCCAAGCAGTTATGCAAGACCTCCCGAAGAGGAAGAGATCGGGATGACCATCAAGGATATCACAGAAGATTTCGTAGTCGAGATCATAAGAGACGATATGCCTATCAGTTCACCTGATGTGGAGATCGAAGAGTCCGATGACCTTCTGTATATGTCATCCAGTGTATCCAATACATTTGGATCACTTTATCCAATAGGCGAGATCGCCAAGAGAATGGACGTAAAGATGTCTATACACACTCCATATTACATGGACCTTGGATCAGATACGCCTTTAGCTGACACTTGTATGGATAGCCTAAGACACGCTGCATTGATACTCAACGCCCTTGGCGGAGATACTGTTGTAACAAGTCTAGGATTATACAGTTCTGGATCAAGAGAAGATACCGATGCTCGTATCTATGAGAACTTAGAATTAATATCAGAATGGTGGCAGGAGGAAGGCCTTAAGCCAAGACTTGGGATAGAGATAAGCGGTCATCAGGAAACTTTCGGTTCACTTGAGCAGATACTCGAGTTATGTGATGCTTTTGAGAACATTATTCCAGTAGTTAACTTCCCGCGTCATCACGCACGTACGGAAGGCTCACTTATGGAGACCCAGGACTTTATTGACCTGATAGAAACCGTTCAGCCTTACAGCAAGGGCGGAGTATATTCACAATTCTCCGGAGTAGAGCATTACGGTGGCGAAGAGAGGAGGATCACCCCGATCAAAAAGGGAGACCTTAAATTTGAAACTCTAGCGGACGCGATAACCGAAGTGAATCCTGAAATGACGGTGATTTCATGCTCCCCACTTTTGGAGCACGACGCCATGTACATGAGGATCATAAAGGAAAGAGTGCTCAGTAAGAAGGTAGCAAAGATGCTTAAAGATCAGAAAAAGCAGGCTGCCGAGGCTTCTGGGGAATAAGTATGGACCCAGCGCTGGAATACCTTTCGAAGAAATGTTTAGAGACAGCTTCACAGGTATCCAGTAAGGACCGTAAAAAACTTGAAGACCTTATTACTACTAATCGTAAGGTCTTCATTTACGGCTCTGGTCGTTCGGGCCTTGTTGGTGAACTACTTGCTGTACGTTTAGTACAACTTGGAATAGACGTACACCTAATTGGAGAAATGACCACTCCGATAATAGATCGTAGTGATCTTACTATACTTATTTCGAATACTGGCGAGACCGCGTCCGTCGTGAACACAGCCAACATCGCGGGACGTATAGGATCTTATGTCGTTAGTATAACCTCAGATCCAAGAAGCAAGCTGGCACATGCATCGGATATGGTGATTCTAATGAAGGCTTGCGATATCAAAAGGGAGTATGCTCCTTTAGGGACCATCTTTGAAGGCTCGGTCATTCTTTTCTTTGATAGCTTCATTGCAGATCTTATGAAAAAATTTGATTGTGATGAGACACAGATGAAGAGCAGACATGCCATCTGGGTCTGATCAAGAATCTTCTGAAACTATCATCTGAACTTTTTTGTATTTTCCGTTTTCTACAGTGAATACCATCAAAGTTTCATCAGATGGATCAAGAACCACGGAAAAACCGATGCCATCACCGAATATGTCGGAATGTGTTTTTATATCGATATCGGAAAGATAACATCCGAACCCAGGATGGGAATGATACCATCCTACCACCGTCCCGCTTTCGTTCTCATCTATAGACTCAAATAAATCTTCGAGGAAGTCAGGATCGAACTTTACGCTTATTTTAGTGGAGTCAAGTTTAGTCGTCGCTGTTCCATCAGCTACAGAATATTCTCCTTCTTCATCGTTATAGACCGTGCCTAAAATTAAGCCCATGACCTCTTTATCATCAGCAAAACCAACGTCTGCATGAGCCGCCATTGTTAATATCACACTTTCACCCATGAATAATTGAACGTCTGGCACACTACGTTTACGATATTGCCTTTCTGTTTTCTGTATTGATATTATTTTAGGCATTCTTACCTCCATAGCTTACATTCGCCGAGAATTTAGGCTTATTGGCGATGTACCATTTAGACGCTTTGATACATGAATCGGTACCGTAAGGGTTCATAGGGTTCGGATCTGCCAATAAATTCTCAACCCCGACCACGAAGGACGTTAAATTGGAACCAAAGCTCCAGTTATCCAACGACCTTACGCAGACGAACCCTCCGTCCTCGGGCATCATGATGTTCGGATGGAATATCTGGGTCTTCCAACTGGCCCTGGGGCGTTCAAAGGGATAATCTTCCGAGAGTATCAGGTCGAATTGATGTCCTCTTGCTACCTCTTCTTCAGATACACGCGCAGAAGAATTTATTAAAGATATGCTTAATATAATTGGGAACTCGACATCATCTGGCACATTGGATATGGAAAGTTTTAGATATCCATTAAGATCGTCGATCTCATTGTTTATCCTCTTAAGTAGGATCGGCTTGACAAGACCCATTATCTTCCGCCTTCAGGGTCCGGGATCATCTCGATCACATCGCCGTCGGATATATTGGATTCGTCCACAGTTCTAGATCCGATCAACAACTTGGCACCTTTTCTTAGTACGAATGCGCCTACGCCTTCGCCCCAGTAATCTGCTGCAGCATCTATGATATCCGACATTTTTTCATGAGGCTCAAGCTCCATACGTATAGATGATCCTGCGGCCGTATTCACAACTGTTACCTTTATCGTCATATTTTTTTCTCCTCGTGATTAGGACACTCTTTATCGACATCTAGTGTGACCGTGTCCATTGTCCCTTTGGTTCCATCATAAAATGTTATGTGCCTGGTACATAGATCGCTTCTTCCAGAAACGATCTTTTCTGCCTCTCGTACCTGCATAGCAGCTACGATGGAAGTGGTGGTTATCTCGCCTGCTGTGTACGGAACAAAAACATGTGAGCCGCCGGTACATGAGAACCTTAGGTCCGCAGTTCTAGCATGACTATTGTTCGTGGCACATTGTAAACAAGGCCCCTCAGGAAGAACTACCTGCACTTTACCAAGCATTCCATCGGTGGCTCCGTCTACGTAGGGTATTCCATAATAGATCGAATGTGAATTAGTATGCAATCTTGCCGTTAAGTTATCCAGACAACCTAGAACAAGATCATAATCCCAATTTTTTATCTCCTGTATCTTTGATGTTATTGCTTTGATCTTAGATTTAGGAGAAAGTTCAGTGGCTCGACGTGCCAGAACCTGGGATTTCATTAAACCATTATCGTCTTCACGGAAAAGAACACATCTGCTTAGATTAGAGTTTACGATGTGGTCCATATCGACCACAGTAATATCAGAAAAACCTGCTAGTGCCATACACTTCACTGCTTCATTACCAAGAGCTCCTGCGCCGACTACAAGACACCTAGAATTATTGATGAGGTCCATATCGATCCAATCGATACGCTTCATCCTATCGAACCTGTCTGCGTCTGGCGCATCAGTCCTCATTAACAGGGGTAAACGTAACAAAGAATAAAAATAATACTACAGAAAAGTAGCGATATTCAACAAGATCTATACTTACATGAAGAGTTCTTAGTCCTTGTATACGTGATATACAGGAACCTTTGAGATGTTGCATCGTTGAAGATCATAGTACGAATCGACTAAAGACTGGATCGTTCTTTATATTTCGGGAATGATGATACGCTTAAAACATGCTGGCACCTGATGACACATATCTTGTCCACAGTACACAGTAACTTTTTCTTTTATCGAATAACGAAGCGCTTTTTCCCAGTCTGGTACGTCCATTACCGAATATAGTAGTACAATATCATTGCCTTTTATTTTGTTAATAAAAAACTTCTGCATATCGTCTGGCACGTTTTTAACATACACTATATTCTTATCTGGATGTTCACGGACTAAGAAATTCGCTATAGCGTCCATTAACTGTATACGACCCATGCGCCTTGCACCGGTTAGGATTATTTCATCCTCAGAATCAACAAATGATCTTAATCGATGATCGAGAACGAAAAAGACCTCGTCGTATTGGTTCATCTTATCTCTATGATAACGTCACGTTTTAAACCTAGGTCCGACGCAACCTCTAAAGCCTTCATCAAAGCACATGGGATAGGACAAGAAGTATGGGGTATTGTATCGTCCGCCGCTATATACACATCACATTCTGAAAATTTAGCAACGATGTTCTTCATAGGATCCAAAGGTTCCAGTAGCGCCGCTAATTTACAGACGCTTGAACATTCACTCTCGATCTCGAACACAACTTTACAATCATCGTTCATTATCGCCTTTATCTTCGTCTTAAGCCTACATACTCCCGGCTGAACATCTATGTTGCATTCGCTCATGAGAATTCACACCGTTAATTGAATTTATAGATTTATCCTTAAAAAGATAATATGTTCATCAAAGGATTATGGTAAAGTGGGACTGTCCGGATTTGAACCGGAGTCAATGGCTCCCAAAGCCACAAGTATACCAAGCTAACCCACAGTCCCTACATATCGGGAATGCTGTTACATTAATAATCATATCGTTTTTTTATCCCTTAGTTTAAGACCTAAGCATATGCTTTTATCCATACATGTTAATGTTCAAGTGGAGGCTTTACTCTGAAATACACTATTACAGGAGACAATCTACAGTTCGTTAACATAGAGCTGCAACCAGGAGAGGAGATACGTGCCACTCCAGGCAATATGAAATACATGAGCGGGAACACCCGTATGGAAACTCACATGGAAGGTGGTCTGTTCAAGGGACTGAAAAGATCTATTTCCGGGGAGTCATTCTTCCTTGTTACGTTCAAAACCGAAGGAGGCACCGGACTTATTGGCCTAGGTGGTGACGCCCCAGGTAAAATAATCGACCTTAACGTGGTACCAGGAAAGAACTGGATACTCCAGCGTTCAGCTTACATAGCATCCCAGCCAAGTGTGGCCGTGGACCTAGCTTTCCAAAAGAAGCTCGGTAGTATATTCTTTGGTGGAGAAGGTCTGATACTACAGAAGATCAGCGGTAGCGGTGTTGCATGGGGTTCCGCCTGTGGAGATTTCAACGTCGTAGATCTAAAACCCGGAGAGGTTTACAAGGTCTCAACCGCCAACGCTGTTGGATGGGAAGAATCCGTAACATACGATATAGCTGCAGTAGGAGGATTGAAGAACGCAATGTTCGGAGGAGAAGGTCTATTCGTTACAACATTAACAGGACCGGGAAAGATCATCATACAGTCGATGACCCTTTCAGATCTTGCAAAATCATTGATACCATATCTTCCAAAACCGAGCTGAGGTAATAAATATGACACCAAACATGGAAAGAGAGAAAACTTGGCCTTCGGCCTTGATGTTAGTATTGCTAGGAATAGGTGTGATCGCGTTAATAGCGCTGGTTGTTTACGCTCTGATGATACCTGGCGTATTGGAATCTTTGCTTAACATCGTGATTGTAGTTGTTGTTGCAATAGTCGCAGTGATAATCATCATCTACGCTTTGATGGCCATACTCGCGATACCTATGTACGCTTACAAGGGCGAATTGTATCAGAAAGACGTTTCTTACGATCTTAACGATGTAAAATCAGTTAAGGAAAAGAATTCTGAAGACGAGGACAAGTAAAACAATTTTAAGCCGTCCTGCTCAAGTAGGACGGCGTTTATTTATTTCTTCTATCAGCAAGAGAATAGCTTTACCTCTATGGGATATTGAATTCTTCTCTTCCAAGGGTAATTCTGCAAAGGTCCTTTCATTATCATGAGTGAATATCGGATCGTAACCGAATCCTTCTGAGCCGTGCTCCCCTTCCGTTATAGACCCTTCACAATTAGCTGTTACAATTATCGTCTCGCCATCAAGATCGCAGCCGATGCATGTACGGAACTCTGCTTTCCTTGATGTAGATCCTTCAAGTAACTTCAATATTCCAGGATTTCCGATGGTCTTCTGAACGTAAGCTGACCACACACCAGGGAATCCTTTTAACGAATCGATGAACAATCCCGTATCGTCAATAATAAAATTCGATAGACCTTTTGAACGTAACGAGTCCATGCCTTTTCTTACCACTTCTTCAAGGTCAGACGTCTGTACTTCGTCATATGAATGAGGAAAATGCTCCATCTCTATACCTGAATTATTGAGTTTGTCACGATATTCCATGACCTTTCCAATGTTTGATGTTATTACTTTGAATTTCATGTGTATCTCGCCCTGTTCTGTATCTCTTCCGTCTTTTTAATAACAGCATTAGCATTTGTTTTATTTTTAACGTATGCATCGAGGACTTTCTCATATCCTCCTTTAACGGTAGAGTGTGCGGAAGAGAACGCACGGTGTAAAAGACGAAGGTCCACACCCATTTCTTCCATGCCTGCGTTGGTACTACCTAATGAAAAGTCTATTACGCATAAATTACCGTCATCCATCAAAATCATATTAGATGTTGTAAAATCACCGTGGGCTATGCCACGGTTATGCATGTCAGCTAAAGCTTCACCTATTTTATAGCAAACCGTTTCAGAGGATGAGGGGTTATTATCAAGGATCTCTTTCACCCTTGTTCCGTCGATGAACTCCATTACTATGCTAAAATCTGACATATCCACATCGTAGATCACAGGAGTTCTAACAACACCAGATCTAGCACTTCTCATAATGCGAACTTCATTCTTGATCCTAGATGAACGAAGACGTCCATCTAGTTCGGGATGCCTATATCTTTTGGGAACTCGGGTCTTCTTAACGGCTTTCCTACCAAGGAACTCTGAGAACGTTACCACTGCCTCGGCCCCCACGGCGATAGGATCTTCCATAATGTCAGATGTTAACCATCGCGTATATAATTAATACGACACGCCCATCCTTAATTGGTAAAATGAGGTACGAGATCACCGGTAACAACCTCCAATTGGTTAAGATAATCCTGAGTGCTGACGAATCTATAGACGCCTCGATAGGTTCTGTTATTTATTCAACGGGTAATTTTAATATCTGTAAAAGCGGCGGAGGCCTCATTAACGGTATCAAAAATGTTATTTCCGGAAAATGTCTAGAAACTATGAATTACAGTCCTAAGAGTGGCGTAGGTACAATCGGCATAGGAGGCCGTCTACCAGGGATGATAATGGACGTGAATGTAGATGGAATGAGCTGGATCGCCCAGAAGGACGCATTCGTTGCTTCTCAACCTACTGTCAATACCGACCAAGAATTCCAAAAAAGATTAGGTGACGTGTTCGGTCCAGATGGACTTACATTAATAAAATTCAGTGGAAAGGGAATGGTGTTCCTATTCTCACTTGGAGATTTTATTATTTTACCGTTACAGAAAGGCGATACATACGAAGTTGCCACGGACAAAGCCGTCGCATGGGAATCTTCGGTAAAGTACAAGATCGAAATAGACAAAGACCTAAAAGGCTCGTTTTTTGGAAAAGACGGACCATATATTACTAAATTCACTGGCCCAGGTAGGATCGTAATGCAATCAATGTCCCTGCAAAAAGTCTATGAAGCACTCGGTCCGCTTATTCCAACGCCAGAAGATAAGTGATTCAGAAACAATTTATAACCCTCGGCCATTAGACGAAGTGTGAAACGTATACCATTAGGAAGTAAGTCCGTTGACGACCTTTTAGGCGGTGGTATAGAATCAGGCAGCCTAACGCTTCTGTACGGTGAAGCGGGCACAGGAAAGACCAACATATGTCTTCAGATGGCCCGGAACGTTCTGAAAGAGGGTAAAAAAGTTGCCCTCATTGATTGTGAAGGTATATCGTACGATAGAGTGGACCAGATATTCGATAGTGAAGAACTTTTGAAGAAACTCTTAGTATTCCAAGTTCACAGCTTCGAAGAACAAAGCGATCGTGTTACTAAAGTTGCACGTATGGCTGAAGCGACCGATACATTGGGACTTATTATTGTAGATTCTTTGACAGTATTCTATCGTTTGAATCATGATGATCCTTTAGTAAGGAACGATTTCATAAGACAGACGGAACTTCTAACGGAAACTGCACGTAAAACAAACGTACCGGTCATCGTAACGTCACAGGTATATTCCAATATGAACCTCGGAGGCATCGAATTCCTTGGTGGACATACTTTAAGACACAACGCTAAAACTATACTTAGATTAGAACCACGAGGAAAAGGAGTTCGTTCTGTGGTCATAATGAAGCACCGTAGTTTGCCCGAAGGACGGAATGCAACATACCGTATCACAGAAAACGGAATTGCAGACCTGTGATGTTTGTGATTTTCGTTGTTTTTATGATGTTTTCCTACTGTTTATATAGTTAAATTTT
>CAYIZM010000035.1:0-8438 GCA_964368015.1 uncultured Methanomassiliicoccales archaeon | reverse complement strand
GGAGATGCAAAATGTTTTTTGACAAGATTCTTGTACCGACAGACGGAAGCGAATATACAAAAGCGGCCGCGAAAAAGGCCATGGAACTTGCAAAACTGAGCGGAGGTAAAGTAACTGCCCTCTATGTCATGGACCAAACTATCTTCACTAACGTCCCAATGGACACTGCAGTTATGAACGTATACCGTACACTGGAAAGTGAGGGTAATTCCGCCTTGGGATACGTAAAAAATCTTGGTAAAGAGTACGACGTAGATGTCGAGACAAAACTTGTTGAAGGTGTTCCGGTGAAGGTCATATTGGAAATGTCTAAAGAGTATGACATTATCGTAATAGGTACCCTAGGAAGAACTGGAATATCCAAACTACTTATGGGAAGCGTGGCCGAAAAGGTCGTAAAAGCTTCCAAGTGCCCCGTTATGGTGGTTAGATCCCCTGAGGCTGATAAGAAATGAAAACAGTATCTGAAATAATGACACTAGCACCTATTGTTGCTGAAGTGCCAGGAACTAGAAATAACGCGATCAACACCATGGTTAGAAATGACCTTACGGGGCTCCCTGTAATACGAGGATCCGACGGAAAACTTGTAGGAGTTGTTTCCAGAAGGGATCTATTTAGAAAGTTCGAAGAAGACCAACTTTCTTTGATCATGAAAAGGGACCCTGTGTCCGTAGACAGTAAAACTACTATCAGTGAGGCCGCAGAAATATTTTTTAGAGAAAGATTTCACAGACTACCGGTCACTGAGGACGGAAAGCTTGTTGGGATCATCACACCTACTGATCTTTTAGATGATGTTAGAGCGCTAAAGAGCAGTATAACAGCAGAGGAAGCAATTCATACCACATGTGTTACAGCATGGGAACATGATCCTTTATCATACACTGTACCTGCAATGAGGATCAGCGATGTTCCTGCATTACCAGTACTTAACGATAAAGGAGTGCTCGTAGGCATTCTTACCGACCGTGACCTTTTTAGCGATCAGTCCGAGAACCCAGAGGCTATGAAGGCCCTAGGTATCGAAGACACTTCGCTTGCTGGGTACAGGAACGTACTACCACTTTTCTACACCGCTACAGACAGATATCTGAACGAGAACAAAGACGTCAGTGATTTCATGGTAAGGGATCCGATGACCGTTTACAAGAAAACATCTATATCGGAAGTAGCCAAGATCATGAAGCTCAACGACTTTGGTCAGATACCTGTCAGAGGTTCCAAGGACGAACTGGCGGGAATGATATACGACATCGACATACTTATGGCTTTAATCGGTAATTAAAATGAGTAAGGAAGACAGTAACGAACTGATGTCTATCTGCAAACGCAGAGGATTCATTTGGCCATCCTTCGAACTTTACGGCGGTGTTGCCGGGATGTACGATTATGGACCTTTAGGATGCACAATGAAGAATAACATCCTAGGGGTATGGAGAGATATCTACAAAGGACGAGAAGGTTTCGTAGAGATAGATTCGGAGACAGTAAATCCGGAAGAGGTGTTCAAAGCCTCTGGGCATGTGGACGAATTCTCAGACTATATGACCAAATGTACGCAGTGCCAGTCACCTTTTAGAGCCGATCATTTAGTAAAAGATCTATGTGAAAATCCTGACACTATGAGCCCAAAAGATCTAGAGAATGCTTTTTCAGAATTTAATATTAAATGTCCTGAGTGCGAAGGTGAACTAGGAAAAGTAGAAGATTTTAACCTTATGTTCAAAACCACTATAGGGCCTGGGTCATCAAGAGTAGGGTATCTAAGGCCAGAGACGGCCCAGGGCATATTCGTTAATTTTGAGAATCTTTACAGATACAATCGCGAAAAACTTCCACTTGGAGTGATACAGACGGGCAGAGGATACAGGAACGAAATATCACCTCGTCAAGGAATGATAAGGATGCGAGAGTTCAACATGATGGAAGTGGAACTTTTTGTTGATCCTAACGATAAAGATTGGTCGAAATTCTCCGAATTAGAGAATGAAGAGCTAGTACTTCTACCGAATACCGGTTGCGATACAGTCGTAAAAACAGTTAAGCAGACCGTTGAAGAAGGCATCATTGCTAATCGTGTTCTAGCATACTTCGTTTGTACAACAAAACAGCTTTTGATACGCATGGGAATAGATCCATCTAAATTACGTTTCAGACAACACCTGATGGATGAGATGGCCCACTACGCAGCAGATTGCTGGGATGCTGAGGTCTTACTTTCTTATGGTTGGACAGAAGTTACTGGAATAGCAGACAGAGGGTGTTGGGATCTTTCCAGACATTCAGAATTTTCTGGTTCTGATCTGTCACACTTTAAAATGTTCGATGAGCCACAAGAAGTGACATCTATGAAGGTCTTAGCAAATCACAAGAAACTTGGACCCGCTTTCAAAGGTAAAGCCAAAGATATTGTGACCGCATTAAATTCAAAAACGGAGAACGATGTTAAAGATGGTAATATCACGATCATCATCGACGGAGAGACCATTGTATTAACAGAGGAATTCTTCGAAATTAAAGAAGTGACGGAAAAGGTTACTGGAAAACGAGTTGTACCTCATGTTATAGAACCCTCATATGGTCTTGACAGAATATTCTATTCCGTGTTAGAACACTCGTATTTCTACGACAATAAAAGAGAATATTCGGTACTCAAGCTCAAACCCGAGGTCGCCCCCATAAAGGTCGGTATCTTCCCATTGATGAATAAGGATAACATGGACGTTCTTGCTAAAAAAGTGTATGAGAGTGTACATTCTCCTAATACTGAAGCATATTACGATGGTTCAGGTACGATAGGAAAGAGATATGCTCGTATGGACGAGATCGGTACCCCTTGGTGCATAACCGTAGATTACGAGTCTCTTGAAGGCCCAGGTAAAGATACCGTCACCATACGTGAAAGAGACACTGGAGATCAAAAACGTATTTCTGTAGACAAAGTCTCAGAAATAATCCAGCAGCTTATCAAAGGAAAAAAATTCTCAGATATTTAAAACATAATCCGACATACTGGCCTCTTATTACTAAGATATATAGCCCATGAAGTTGATGTATAACAAGAGGATTAATTAATGGTACTAAAAGATCTAGAGGATCCGAGAAGGCTTTCCATGCTTAGGTCTCAAATCGACGCAAATTCCGTCGAAGACCTAATGGATAAAGATTTTCCAACTGTTGACTCCGAAGACCGTCTTTCCGACGTTCTATTAGTTATGAAAAACAGCAACTACCAAGAAGTTCCAGTTATGGAGAACGGAACATACCTGGGAGTCGTTAGTTATTCATCGGTGTTAAAGAAGAAGAGCGCCAACATGGAAACTAAGGCTAAAAACTTGGTCAAGGGAGTTCCAATACTCAGTTTGACCGACAAGATCACTGCTATAGCAGAGGCCATTACCGGGAACAACTGCAGGCAACTTCCTGTAATGTCTGGGAAGAAAGTAATAGGAGTAGTTTCCAGGAACGCTTTGGTCGATGTAGCATCCAAGATTAAGGCTTTGGGCGAGATAAAGGTCTGGGAACTCATGACCAGCCCTTCAAGAAGAGTAGGGATAGACGAAATGCTGACTGATGCCTACGACATCATGACAGAATTAGACACTCTTACCATACCTGTTGTCGATCATAACGAAAATGTGGTCGGTGTAGTGGGCATGAAGGAGATTATAGATAACAACTGGAGGGACGACACGAAGACCATAGGCGACATCAAAAAGCGCCTTAAGGCAGAAGTTACTCTGAGATCTTTGTACGTCAGTTCACCGGTCGTCATCAGTTGGGATGCTACGGTAAAGGATGCAGCAGAATTAATGGTTAAAAACAATATATCTACTCTACCTGTTGTAGAGGACCATAAATTAGTAGGTATTCTGACCCAGTACGATATAATAGAGGTTATTTCTGCTTGTAGAGAAAGAGAACTAATGTTCACACAGATCAGCGGTCTTCAGGACGATGATAAGAATCTTAGAGAAACCCTCTTTGACATCATCGGAGAACAGATCAGTAAAATAAGTAAGGTCTACAAACCGGAAAGCTTAATGATTCACGTGACGAGATATAATGACGATGGTGGCCTAGCAAAGTACAGCATGACCGCAAGATTGTATCTCAAGGGTAATGTGATGAGTTACAAAGAAGTTGGATGGGACCTTACTCAGACCACTTTGAATCTGATGAAGAAGGTAACTGAATCTGTTATGAACTTGAAGGATACCAAAGTCAAGTTCCGTCAACGCAAGAAGTAAATAAATTCATAAACCCTTTACAAACCTTTTTATTGTTTTCTCTAATAGTGAGTTTGGTTCAACATGTCCAAGTATGACTCATCTTTGATAGAGGAGCGGTGGCAGAAGATGTGGAAGGACGAAAAGGTCTACCATTTCGATCCTAAGTCCAACGATCCCATCTACAGTATAGACACTCCTCCTAGGTACGCCTCTGGTTCAATGCATTTAGGTCATGCCACAGGATATTCCATTTCTGATTTTGCAGCCCGATATAAAAGAATGAAAGGCTTTAACGTATTCTTCCCACTTTGTTTCGATGTTAATGGAACACCGATCGAAGTAAGAGTAGAGAAAAAACATAACATTACAAAACTCGACCTTCCGAGGAGCGAGTACAGAAAGCTCTGTAGCGATTATGCAAATGGATTCATCACTGAGATGACAAGAGATTTCGAAAGACTTGGGGAAAGTATGGACCCTAGCATCTACTATCAGACCGATGCTGAATACTACAGAAGAATAACACAACATTCATTCATAGAACTATTTAACCGCAAATTAGTTTACAAAGCCAATTACCCAGTGAACTGGTGTCCTCGTTGTATGACCGCTCTTGCTGATGCAGAAGTGGATTACAAAGACAACGTCACCAAATTAAATTTTATTAAATTTGGAATCGCTGGCACTGAAGATTCTGTTCTTATTGCTACCACTCGACCTGAGTTATTATGCACGTGTCAGGTAGTCGCAGTACATCCTGACGATAAGACTAAACAACATCTTGTAGGGAAGGAGTTAGTTACGCCCTTGTTCAACAAGAAAGTAAAGGTCATATCAGACGAAAAAGTGGTTCCAGAATTTGGAACGGGTTTCGTTATGATCTGTACCATCGGCGATAAAGACGATCTTGAGTGGGTCATGAAATACCGCCTTCCAATGGAAAAAGGTATAGATGAAACAGGAAAGATGACCGAACTTGCAGGTAAATATGAGGGTATGTCCGTTGTTGAAGCTCGTGAAGCTTCGATTAAAGACTTAAATGATCTGGGTCTTTTAGAAAAACAGATAAATAACGATCAACAACTGTCTATATGTTGGAGATGTAAAACTCCGATAGAGTATCTTCAGGTCCCGCAGTGGTTCCTTAAAACTTTGGAATTTAGAGAAAAAGTGTTAAAGAAAGCTGATGAAATAAAATGGCACCCTGAATTTATGAAAGTGCGTCTTAAGGACTGGGTCAACTCTTTACAATGGGACTGGGTCATCAGTAGACAGCGAATATTCGCAACTCCGATACCTATATGGGAATGTGAGGAATGCGATCATGCCGTATGTGCCACAGAAGAAATGACCTACTGTGATCCGACTGAAGATGAACCACCTGTCGATAACTGTCCTAAATGTGGAGGAAAACTTATTGGCTCTACTGACGTGTTCGACACTTGGATGGATTCTTCAGGATCTGCGCTTTATAATACGTTCTGGCATAGAGACGACGAGTTGCACAAAAAGATGTTCCCTATGTCCATGAGATCCCAATCTCATGACATTATACGCACATGGGCGTTCTATACTATGTTACGTTCCGAACAGATAGTTGAGTGTAGACCCTGGGATGACGTGATGATCAATGGATTCATCATGGCGCCTGACGGAACTCCGATGCACTCTTCAGTAGGAAATGTGATAGACCCAGTACCGATATTGGAAAACTACGGTGCTGATGCACTTCGTTATTATGCAGCAACATGCTCATTGGGAATAGACCATGCATTTAGAGAACCAGATGTCGTTAGAGGAGGAAAATTCTGTAACAAGATATTCAATCTGGGTCAATTCGTTTCTCGATTTATCACAAGTAAACCTAAAGAAGGGAATGATTCACTTAGAGTTTCAGATAAATGGATACTTTCCAGATATTCTAAGGTCGTGAAAGAGGTTACTGCTTTCTTTGAATTATATCAGTTCGATAGAGCTTTAAAAACTCTTGAATCATTCATCTGGCACGAATTTGCTGATCATTATGTGGAAATGGCAAAAGGTCGGGAAGATGATGCTGTAAAGTATACGTTATACAACGTGTTCTACGGTTCAATAAAAATGATCTCGCCTATTCTACCGCACGTTACAGAAGAAATGTACCAGACTATTTTTAAACAGTTCGAGAACGTAAAAAGTATTCACGTAGCGGCATGGCCTGAGGCCATACTCTTTGATCAAGAAGCTGAGGAAACAGGAGAGTTACTGAAAGATGTTGTTGCATCTATACGTTCATGGAAATCTTTGAAAAAGATACCTTTGAACTCTAAAATAACGACTTTAGAACTTGTTGGTCCAAAAGCATCCATCTTAGAAAGTGCCAGAGAAGATATTTCTGAGACTACGAAAGCAGATGAGATCATAATAGCTAAATCTGCTGAGCTTATCGAAGAGGTAGTAGGGGTCAAGCCGATACACTCGAAACTTGGACCTGCTTTCAAAGCTGGAGCTAAGACTATCGTAGCCGCTATAACTCAGATGGATCCTTCGGTTTTATCAGAACAGCTAAAGAACGGCAAAGTGACCTTAGAGGGCGATGAGACCTACGAACTAGGTTCAGAGTACTTTGAGTTTGAAACACGCCTAACACTAGGAGGAAAGGCCGTAGAGACCATACAGGTCGGCGGCATCCTCATAGTGCTTGGAGTTTAAAAAATAAAAAGGAAAAAGATCACTGTACTACGTCTACAGTGATCTTTTTCCCATCGAACCTCATCTTAGTAAGATCCATGGTCATCTTTCTTCCGAAGTCCTTGTGAACTTCTACTATAGACGAGTCAGCGCCTATCTTCATATTACCTATGGAGTATTCCATTATCCTGGCATTACGAACAAGGAATTCCGAAAGTCCTACCTTTCCGAATCCGTCCTTCTTTCCAAGGTTTATTTCAAACTTGACCATTCCGAAAACGTCTGCAGATTGGTCAAAATCCACTACCTTGCGAATAGTATCTCTACTGTCGCCTTCGTTATCTGGAACTTCCATTTCTTCAATGGTCATTTCCGTACGTAATTCGAACTCGTGAATAAGGTGTACTTCTTCCGCGGTAACGAAAGATATAGCAATACCTTCTTTACCAGCACGCCCGGTCCTACCTATCCTGTGAATATACGTTTCAATATCTTCGGGCGTATCGTAGTTTATAACAAAAGTAATGTCTTCTACGTCTAATCCTCGGGCAGCAACGTCTGTTGCTACGAGAATCCTGACGGAGTGTTTCTCATCATCCTCGCCTTCTCTGAAAGCTTTGAACTCTTTGAGAACTTTTTCCCTCTTAGACTGAGGCATGTCTCCGTGTATCGCTTCTGCTTTGTAATTGTAACGATCAAGACGCTCGATGAGCATGTCCACCATTCTCTTAGTCTGACAAAATATTATTGCTTTGGATTTGTTTGTATCAAGTATACGGCTTAATGCCCAAGACTTGTTACGTCTTCCAACAGAAATGTAATACTGTTTAGTAAGGTCAAGAACAACTTCGTCCTTTGAAACACTAATTTCTGCAGGGTCTTTCATATAATCGGATGAAAGACGTTTGATGCCCTCGGGCATAGTTGCTGACATAAGAAGAGTCTGTCTCTGAACAGGCATCATCCTTAGGATGTCTTCGATGTCTTCGATGAACCCCATGTCCAACATACGGTCTGCTTCATCAAGTACCACTACTTTGATGGCACTAAGGTTAAGTTCCTTACGTTTCATAAGATCTTTGACACGGCCGGGAGTTCCAGCTATTATGTCCGCACCTTTATTTAATTTCTTAATTTGAGCTTCAATACTGGCTCCGCCGTATATCGGTACACATATGTGCCCAGTATATTTTGAGAGTTTTTCTAACTCTTCAGATACTTGAACTGCCAATTCCCTAGTAGGAGCTAATATGATAGCCTGCGGAATTTTCTGAGGAACGTCGATCTTACCGAGTATGATAGCCCCATAACATCCTGTCTTTCCTGTTCCTGTCTGGGCCTGGGCGAACATGTCACGGCCTTCTAATCCTAATGGTACAGCGGCCGTCTGAATAGGTGTAGGCTCATTCCACCCCATATCTTCCATTGCTTTGGCCACATCTTCGGGTAAACCTAATTTTATGAACTTTGAGATCATTTAATATCACTTGATCTGAAGTCAAACCGCCTGCGACTTCAACGCAGACATCGCTT
>CAYIZM010000034.1:0-8439 GCA_964368015.1 uncultured Methanomassiliicoccales archaeon | reverse complement strand
GTCATCCATTTCGATGACGTCCTCGGGGCAGTTAATGTAACAAGTTCCGCAACCGATGCATTTGTCCGCATCCCACTTGGGGAATCCGTATCCTTCCATCACATCGTTCTCTTCGAATTCGATTGGACTATCAGGATGGAAATCCATTGCATGAGCAAGGGATATCAACGCATCGCGGATGTGTTCTCTTTTCTGGAACTCTTTGGAAATGTTCACCTTCGCAGGAGAAAGATTCACGGGACTCGGCCCTAATTTTTTGATCTTTTCTACGAATCCAGTAATCGTTTCCTGGAATTTTGGTCCTTCGGATGCTGAGACCCAATGTAGTTCAAAACGGTCTTTGAGACCTATTTGTTCCAGTATAGCGTCCAAGAATTTTGCACGACGTTCAGCTTTCATATTACCGCTGATGTAGTGACAATCTCCTGGGTGACAACCCATGACTATCACTCCGTCAGCACCTGATTCCAGTGCGTTCAGAATAAAAAGCGGATCCACTCGTCCAGAACACATTACACGTACTACTCGGAAGTTAGGGGGCATCTGCAGACGAGATACTCCTGCCAGATCAGCTCCGGCATAAGAGCACCAATTGCAACAGAATCCTAGTACCGTTGGTTGCCACTCATCATCAGTTTTCAAAACAGTCTTGGTCATGGTTCACTCCACCTCCAATGCCGCTTTGACCATAGCCATGATCTGTTCGTTCTTGAATCCTAGTTGTTCCATCGCTCCAGAGGGACAGGCTGCAACACAGCTGCCGCATCCCATACACAGGCCCTCATTAACATTGGCCTTGCGCTTTGCAGGGTTCAACGGGTCCTCGATAATGGATATGGCTTTGTATTCGCAGATGGGCTCGCATATTCCACATCCGTCGCATATGTCTTCGTTGGCATGTGCTACAATTCCTTGAGTCTCCAGATATTGTTTGGAGATGATGGATATGGCACGTGATGCTGCACCAGACGCTTGTCCAATAGTCTCATCAATAAACTTAGGCCAGTGAGCTAATCCTGCCATGAATATGCCGCCATTGGCAAAATCTACAGGCCTTAGCTTCATATGAGCCTCTAAGAAATAACGGTCTTTACTTGTGGAAACTTTCAACATTTTAGCAATATCTTCGTTTCCTTCGTTGGGACGTATTCCTACGCTCAATACGATACAATCTGGAGATAATTCAATTTGATCTCCAAGCATAACATCGTCTACGATGATTTTTCCATCAGCGGTCATCTCTGGCATTGTGTCTTCAGAATGTCGAATAAAGATGATGCCGAGCTTACTAGCATGCTTATACGAAAGTTCCCTGAATCCGTAAGTCCTAATGTCCTTGTGTAGGATGTAAATCTGGACGTCGGGATTCTCTCTCTTAATTTCTATAGCATTCTTGATCGCTTTAGAGCAACAGACGCGGCTGCAATAAGGTGCCTCATCGTTCCTTGAACCGACACATTGGATCATGACCACGTTCTTGGCCTTGAATTTGTCCTCGGCCATGATCTTTTCTAATTCGTTCTGTGTAACTACTCTTTGATCCTTTCCGTAGTTGTACTCTTTAGGCGCGTAGGGTTTAGCTCCAGTAGCAACTACTATTGCACCAGTTTCCAACTCTTTATTACCAGTAATTTTTACTTTGAAGTTTCCAACGAAGCCAGTAACATCTTCTGCCTTTGTGTTCAAATGCACAAAGATGTTTTTGTCTGCTCGAACTTTGGATTCCAGTTCTTTAACATATGCCCTCGGAGAAATTCCGTCTTCAACGGTATACAGATCGTTCATCTGGCCGCCCATTATATCGGTAGCTTCCAATATGTCTACTTTGAATCCCTGGGCCGCTATATCCAAGGCTGCGGTCATTCCAGCTAGTCCGCCGCCTATTATGACAGCGGAATGGTTGACTGGTAGTTTAGATTTAGTTAAAGGTTCTAAATATCTAGATTTGGCCACAGCCATTTTTACTAAATCTTTAGCCTTTTTAGTAGCCTTTTCTGGCTCGTTCATGTGAATCCAAGAGCACTGATCTCGAATGTTCGCCATTTCGAACAAGAACGGATTAAGTCCAGCTTCCCTGCAAGTACTCTGGAAAAGCGACTCATGGGTCCTAGGCGTACATGATGCTACGACAACACGGTTCAATTGATGTTCTTTAATCAAATCTTTGATGAGCACCTGAGTATCTGCGGAACAAGCGTACTTGTTCTCCATCACATATACTACGTTAGGTAGGTTTTTCACATACTCTACCACTGCAGGAACATCGATGGTACCGCGTATATTGATTCCACAATCACAGACGAACACGCCTATACGTGGTTCCAATCCAGTAACGTCATTTTCTGGCACGTCTTTGACAACAGTATCGATACTGATTCTGTTTTTGAATATGTGTGAACCAGCTTTAGCAGCAGCGCCACTGGCTTCTGCTACGGTAGTTGGGACGTCTTTCGGAGCACTAAAAGCGCCAGTTACGTAAATCCCCTTTCTCGAGGTTTCTAATGGATTGTAAATACTAGTTTTACAGAACCCATATTCGTTCAATTCAAATCCTAAACGATCAGCCAATATCTTGGCCTGTGCAGGAGGTTTGAATCCCGCGGATAGAACTACTAGATCAAATTCTTCAGCACATATTTCAGTGCCGACACTATAACGTAACAATAGATTGTTATTTTCAATCTCTTCTACTGATGCGACACGAGAACCGCGTTGCATTTTGATGCCATACTCGCCCTCGGCCCTATTGGCATAGTCCTGGAATTCTTTTCCAACGGCTCTGACATCCATGAAGAATATAGTGGTCTTCAGATCAGGGCTGTGTTCACCAGCGATGATGGCTTGTTTAAGGGCATACATACAACAGACCGACGAGCAGTAAGGATTTCCTACCTTTTCGTCTCTTGAACCAACACATTGAATGAATGCGACCTTTTTCGGAACTTCACGGTCAGAAGGCCTAAGAACGTGTCCCTGGTAAGGTCCAGTAGCACTCAGTACTCTTTCAAATTCTAAGCTACTCATTACGTTCTTATGTCTTTTATAACCGTATTCTGTCTTTAGACTGGAATCGAATAATTCAAAACCTGGTGCGAGTACCACTGCCCCAACGTTCACTTTTTCGATGGTTTCCTTCATCTCATAATCTATAGCATCTGCTGGACATACTTTCGCACAAACTCCACATCTGCCCTTAGTAAGATATAAACAATGATCTGGATCAATAGCGAACTTCATTGGGACGGCTTGAGCATAGGCTACGTAGATCGCTTTTCTATTCATCAATCCTAGTTCATATTCAGCTGGAACTTTGCTTGGACACTTCTCCGCACATAATCCGCATCCTATACACCGGTCCTCGCGAACGTAGCGAGGTTTCCTTTTTAAAGTGACTGTAAAATCGCCTGCTTCCCCCTCTACGTCCATGACTTCTGTTAAAGTCATCATTGTGATCATCGGATGTCTACTAGCTTCCACTAATTTGGGAGATAAAATACACATCGAACAATCGTTCGTGGGGAAGGTCTTGTCCAATTGGGACATTACTCCACCGATACTGGCCTTACTTTCGACCATATAAACTTTGAATCCTGACTCTGCAAGATCCAAGGAAGTTTGGACGCCGCCAATACCTCCTCCTACAACCAGCACAGAACCACTCTTGGATTCTTTGCCAGATCCCTTATCCATCTTTTTTACAAATTTTTTGGATGTAAGATCTTTTTCCGTTATTTTAGTTAACGACTCTTTAATCATGGTTTTTGAACTGCTCAGACTTGTTCCTCCTGGCTATTCACCATTCTCTTACCGAACACATGCTTTGGACTCTCCTTCTATTGATTTCCTACTGTGTGAGACGAATGGGAGCCTCAAGAGGCAGAGAGCCCGGCTAGTCGATTTTCTTGTTTTAACCTAAGTGTTTGATATAAATCGAAAAAGGTTATTATATTACTTAATACAATGGTCTAAAAATTTTTATTTGTAACAGCGTTTTTTTTGAAAAATTTTTGTTTTTTTTGGCACATTTTTATTGCGCCAGAGAATAAAAATTCTTTAGATTCTTACTATGAAAATTACTCCTCTTATGCCTTTAAAGCTCTATTTTGGCCTAAATGATGAAAGTAAAGGATTCTTAGTTCGGAGTCCCTAAATTATTTACGTAGAATACTTTACGCAACAGAATCAATAAAATATATTTGATAAGGGGCAATTTCAAGACATCTCGAAATCTAAGGTACATAGCTCATCCTTCATTTATTTCGTTATTTGGAGAATCTAAAGTTAATTTCAAAAATATCCGAGGTTAATAACGGCGTATTCTGATTTTATGTTCCAATGGAATCCAATTAACGATTATCGGCGATCTTCGACAAAAACGTGCGTTTTGCTCATCTCATATGTACAATATCACATTCTGTCGAACAAAAGGCTGTGCGTAAATATCAATTAGAAATTAGATAAAATGGATTCAACGTCCGACTTTAGAATCAGAGTGGACGTTAGATCATTTGTTGTTTAAGCTCCGCGACCCGCAGGTCGCATCATCACTCTTCGGTCTTGTTAAGTTCTTGGATACGTTCTTTGATGCTTTCGAGATCGTCTTCCAATTGCTTAGCGCATTCTTCTAAGTGGCGCTGTTCTTCTACCGGAGTCGGAACGTACGTAGGCATCGGTGCGTATGCTCTGTCATAGACTGGATTCATTCCTCTACAACGCATACCGCGTCCTCCTGCGCCACGTCCGTAGCCCATACCGCGTCCACTGAATTCAGGCACATCCTGGCCAGCACAATATCCTGCTCTCCTTCCTGTCATAGGCCCCTGTCCTTCAGGTCCTGTTTTATCTTTTCTTGGCATTTTATCACTCCTTTTTATTTTCTATATTTTTCGAATATGGTCTTTAGACGTACACGTGTCTGTATATCGTATACATTCACGCTCGGCCACGGCCGAAGCCTTGACCAGATCCGCGTTCGTTTCGCATTCCTCGTCCGCGCCCCTTTCCACAACCTTCGCCGCAGCCGGGCATCGAACGACCAGGGGATGCAGTTCCAACTTCGTTATTACTGGAACAATATCCTCCTTTCTTTCCTGTCATAGGCCCCTGTCCTTCAGGGCCCGTTCTGTCTCCTCTTGGCATATTTTTCACCTCTTTACTTATTGATTATCTCCGGTCAACGGTATCGTATCCGCCCGATTCGATTCGAATGGCTAACCCATTAACTAGGGCTGTGGCCACTTTAATCCGGGCTGAACGCAGGTCGCTCCAGAATGTTCTTCTGGATATTCCCATGCGGGCCGATGCCTCTTCTTGAGATAGACCTTCTAGATCCACCAGTCTTATGGCTTCCAGTTCAGCGTATGTTAGTACTACGGACTCCGTATGACTAACTGCTTCACCAGGAGGTCCAAAGTAAGTGGTGGAAGGTATGTTCTCTACACATCGTGGCCCTCTACGTCTTCCTCTACCTTTTCCCGACATCATCAATATTGCACTAGGTCGCAACAATTATATATACTTATTGCCCAATTGAGCAATATACAATATAAAATTAGAATATAAACATATTTAGAAACACTATTTTATACGAAAGAAAATTTTTTTTAAAAATATGAATATTCAGTAATGATAGGATGCGATTACCGCACCACCGAATAAAAAAGACGATTAACGCTACTATTTTTACTTCCGGGATTCCAAGAAGTTCTCTACGGCCCCTCGAATAGCGCTAGCCGCTAACAAACCACAATGTTCATTTTCTTTAGGGAGTCCTCCTAAAGCCTTTACAACATCCCACTGACCGATCTTAAGGGCGTCCTCAATGGTTTTTCCATTTGCTAATTCGGTGACCATGCTCGCTGATGCGATACTAGAACCGCAACCGTCAGTGTTAAAAGAAATTTCTGATATCGTCCCGTCAACAACATCGATCCAGATACTCATCGAATCTCCGCAGGAGCCAGTGACCTTGGCGAAGCCATTGTAGTCATCCAATCGACCAAAGTTCCTTGGATTCATAAAGTGATCAATAGTCGTTTCCGAATATATTTTCCGGGCGTCTTCTAGTATCTGTTCTTGAAAATCGTCGAACTGTGAATTCATTCAATTGTCTCCATACATTGAAAATATGATATTGGATGACTTTCCGAACTATAAAAAAATGTCTGAAACATAAGAATATAAAAATTAGGTGGAGGTAGCATCTTACTAGGGAGTGTTTCAATTTACAAGTTATTAGAAGAAAGCTGTGATCGCGATCGATATCATCGTCATAACAACAAGTAACAATGCAACGATAGCCCAACTATAATTTTTATTTTTAACTAAACAGGTCATTGATACTACAACACCTATCATTGGGGAGATGATCAAGATCAGCAATCCTAGCCAGAGCACTTGATCTCCGAATCCCAGTGATTCTACTATCAGACCTAAGGTGATGATTGTGATCCCTATGATTGCGCCCCACCACAATGTCTTAGACGTAGAGCCGTAAAGATTCATAGATATCCTCCGGCATTCAATAACATTATAGCTGAGATAAAGAACAACAATATCGAAAAGTATTTTCTCAGGGATTTTCCGTCAATATATGACGAGACTTTGGTGCCTATCATCGATCCCACAAAACCTCCGACGGCAACGGCTCCTGCGAATGTCAAAGAAACTTCGCCCATCATAAAGTACAGTATCGCACCTACAAAGGCAGTTATGCCGATCATGTAATTGCTAGTGGCCGTAGCGGCCTTCATAGGTACGCCCATGTACATATTCATTATCGGTACTTTAATCGAGCCCCCTCCCATTCCCGTCATCGATGATACTACTCCGGCCAAAGTACACATGGCGATACCTTTTTCGGCGTTCTGAATATCATATCGCATGTCTTTTTCTTTCACTTCGTCATAATAAGTGAATCTGTACGTTCCCGGTTCCTCAGAAGGTTCAATTATACGTTTTGGATCAGTAATCATTTTGATCGCTGTGAATATTAGAACTATGGAAAATATCGCGGTCATAGCAAAATTGCTTAGATACGAGGCTACAAAAACTCCAAGAATAGCGCCGAAGACTGTGGTAACTTCCAAAAGCAAACCAAGATGTATGTTCGATACCCGTTTTTTAACGTATACTGAGGACGCTCCCACGGAGGTTGCGACTATCCCTACCAGACTTATGGCGACAGCCTCTTTAGCAGCCAGTCCAAAAAGTATCGTTAGTATCGGAACAATGATCATCCCCCCTCCGATTCCAAATATGGCCCCCATGACTCCTGCAATGAGGCCTACGAGTATCAAGGATATGAGTAGAATCGGGTCCATTGTTATCTCGATTGGTGGTATCATATTAAGATTATGGCAAAAAGATTATTATTGAATCGAGTGTAATGTTCTATGTGTCCGTTATAATGGTACGTTACTCTGAGATAGGTCTCAAGAGCACACCAGTGAGGATGAGGTTTGAAAACCAGCTCAAGGACGCTATGCTTTCTATGCTTGCTGCCGACGGTGTCGAAGCACTTGTTGACAAAGGGGATGCCCGTTATTATGTTCAAGCAGCAGACAATGATTCTGCCGTAAGGTCCTTGAGAAAGGTTTTCGGTATAGGCTCTCTTTCTATAGCCGAGGTCACAACATCTTCCATGGAAGATATTTGTCGTACTGCGGCCGAATATTCCAAAGGACGTATTTCTCAAAACGAGTCCTTTGCCGTTAAACCTAGAAGAGAAGGCAGTCACCCCTACAAGAGTATGGACGTAGGCAGGGAAGCAGGTTCTGCGATATTCGTGGAGAACGAGCATCTTGGTGTCAGAGTGGATCTAACAAATCCTGATAAGGTTTTTTACGTTGAAGTCAGAGAGAACAAAGCATACGTTTTTGACGAGTATGTTCGCTGTCACGGCGGATTACCGGTAGGATGTCAAGGTCGTGTGATCGCGTTCCTTGGTGACGATCGTGCATCTCTTTCAACCTGGTTGATGATGAAACGTGGGTGTAGAATAATAGCTAGAGGAAAAGATTCGGCTGATATTTTGATACATTACGATCCAGAGATAAGATTCATAGAGGACAATGAGGAAGATCCTCGTAGCGCTTTAGGATACGTTATGGGTACGCCGTTTGAAAAGATCAAAGACGTGGATGTATCCGAATGCGATCTTCCAGTGTATTTCCCTACTATTGGCATGACAGATGCTAAAGTTAGTGAAATGATAGAATCCTTAAAGAAAGAATGTAAAATAAATTAAAAAGTTTATTAGCGGGGAAAAATCCCCGCTTCAATGTCTTCTTGGGTCCTGGAGACGCTTCTTTTCGCTTCTGCTAGCTCTGTGAGCCCTAACAGACGGTCTTGCGTTCTCGGCACCCTTTCCAGTGTGCCTCATTCCACGGCCTTTCTGTCCAGCAGATGTCTTTCCGCGGTAAACACGGCCAGTGCTGC
>CAYIZM010000033.1:0-8794 GCA_964368015.1 uncultured Methanomassiliicoccales archaeon | reverse complement strand
TTGGTGTCGTTGAGTTCGATGAAAACATGAAAGTTATATCAATAGAAGAGAAACCTAAAAATCCTAAATCAAATTATGCAGTGACGGGACTATATTTCTACGATGGGAATGTTTGCGAATACGCTAAAAGATTGAAACCTTCTGCGAGAGGAGAACTAGAGATCACCGACCTCAATAAAATCTATATGAACGAGGGTAAACTTAAGGTTAAACTACTCGATGAAGACATCAAATGGTTGGATGCTGGCACATTTGATTCATTGTTAGAAGCCGGGAATTCTATTAAGAACATTCATGAAAATACTGGTATCAACGTGGGATGTCCCGAGGAGATTGCTTTGAAGAGCGGATTTGTTACGAAGGAAGAGTTGCTTGAATGGATTGGTAAATTCAAGGATAATAGTTATCGTAACTATGTCATGGCCGTTATATCTAATATTTTATAAATTCGTAAACCCGAGTAATTAATATCCTTTGGCCCATTTAGAATCGTCCGTACTATTGCTGGGATGAACTCGGCAATATCGCCTATAGCAATTTGGCAGAGTGGTGAGGGCGGACACCTTGGTGCAACATGAAGAGAGATAGGAAAAGGGCAATCAGGGATTATTCTAAGTTCGATCCGTACAGTAAAGAGTATAACGGGCTCCTGGTCAAAAAAGGAAGGCTTTCGATTGATGTCAAGCGTCTTAGAAAGGCAGACCCGTGGATAATAAGCGAGGGAGTCATAGATTCTATATGTGATATTCCACGCAGTACGCCATATTTTCATCCAAAGAAAAAGAAGAGATACGATTATTATTGTAATATATTTTCTGACGGTATTTCCAGCATATTCTATGAATGGCATAATGGTCTGAAATCTGTAGTTTATATGATTAAAACTCCGAGCGAACGTAGTCATGCTTACCATGTGGATTCTATGCAGGATGGGGTGATGAATCACGAAGAGTGTTCAACCGTCACTAATATGAAGGCAATAGAATATTCACGAAGTTATGATTGGACGCTGAAGATGATCTACGCCCAGTATATTCATTACGTAGGTAGCAGATCCGAACAATTAATTACGTCAGTTATAGTAAAGGACAACACCAATTTAAAATATTTTAGCAAAAAAATATTAATAAACATATTGCAGAAGAAGTATAATGTTATTCTCGAAGATATTCCAAATTATCAAGAATACGTTAGGCTGCACGCAATGTATAATTTTCTTAAACATAGCAATTTATCGGCTTATAAACAAGCGAAAAAATACGGTGACGTCATCGAGAGTGTTCCGTATAAAAATGGGGCTTATTCTCTAAAATATATAATGTTAGACGAAGAGAAAATGATAAGTCTAATAAAAGGTCTTGGGAGGTTTTTTGATTCATTCTGCGAGAAGGTTTTCAAAGAGAATGTCGAAAATGCAAAGTGGAATTACGATGATTATTTTTTGGAAAAGTACAAAGAATATATTAATTTCATAGATAATCCGCTTTGTATAAAGGTTTGAAAATAGCGTATTCAATTAATTGAGTAAAGGCTCTTTTGATAATTTTTTAGATAAAAACTCGTGTTCGAACAAGGAAAAGATTAGCACTCTGCTTGATGATTACGAAAAACTATTGATTGAGGAAGCTATTAAGAGTATATTCTGATGACTTTTCCTCTGTGGCTATGTTGATGACACTCCAAAAGAAGTTGGCGTCCTTATTAATTTCTATCGTGAATATCGCGCCGGCGGCGAAAATGAATACGCTTCGATCGGCTATCGAAACAATCAATTAGCCGCATTACGGTGATTGATGGTATCTTGTGAGATAAATTGTTGAGTTGCTGAAGGTAAGTTCAATTTTAACATACGCGATATCAGAGCTAATAACGTATTATAGAAAGATCTCCAAATGATAGATAAACGGCTAGAAAATAAGACGGGAAATATAGACTAGTAGCTATTTCGACAGATGCAACAGAAAAACAGAAGGTCTGAAGAACTCGCAAGGGATATTCTAAAAGAATGTCTCCCTGATAGATACGGAGTCTTGGAATGTAAAGATGCACCCGATTTACATGATTCTAAAAACAAAATAGGTGTCGAAGTAACTATGGCGTATTGCGAACAGTCCTTTAGAGCCAACAGTTTTTTCAAGAAAATATGTGGAAAAAAACGTGAGGACTTTACACCTGGTGAGAAAAAGGAGCTAGGCAGATTGAAAGATGAGGGTTTCATTTTTGATGAGGTTTACAATCTCGGAGTGCAGGCTCTACGTCATCCTGCTCTTTGGGGTAGTAATGAGTATATTTTAAACGAAGCCAGGAAGAAAATTAAAAAGCTGAACAGAGAGAACGATAGTTATGCCGATTTTAACGAGTACCATTTGTTCATTTATGGCGATGTTCTAGAAGAAACTCAGGTAGTCAGTGTGTGTAGTGATATGAAAATAAAAAACTGTTTGCTCAGAAGAGACATTGATGAATTAATCGAGGAAATACAAGAAATACAAGAAATACAAGAAAAATATACTCGCAGATTTTCAACTTTATATTTCAAAGATGTGAACGTATTATATGATATTGACCTGTCAAATGGAACAATCAAAAAAATCTATAGGCTGAATTAATTAAAGAAACAGGCTGACGACTCAAAGCCAATATGACTAATATTTCAATTAGGGCATTAAGATGCGTTATATGCAAAAACAGCGTCAGAACGATAGTATTTGTTCGTAACCTTTCATGGAAATAGATGTAATGTAATCTTTGCGCAATCTTATTTCAGCAATTATCGCCCATGTCTAAAATATTTCATGCTGACATATTCTAAGTTGATTAAAGTTTATTTGATAATTTTTAGCTATAGTCCCAGCATAAGTCTTCATTCGAATCAATCGAATAATCAGATTCAAAGTCCCAAAACTTTACAAATAAATGATTCTATTACAAAAATATGTATGAACATGTAGCCAATGATAAACACAGTCCTGCACGCAGACTAGCAGACGAGACGTTTACTGAACTAAGTAATGCTTTAAAGGATGAATACAAATTCTACACTCAACTTGTAGGCTCAGGTGTGAAAGGCACAATCATAAGGGATGCCGATGGCAGATATGATTTGGATTATCAGATAATACTAACTCACAATTCAAAAGTCTTCAAAAAAAACGGTAAGTTCGATCCAACCCAAACAAAAAAGAGATTTATGGGTGAAATACAAAAAATTTTAAAATCGAGCAGGCTGGAAGATTCTACTACGGCTATAACCCTCAACGATCCGGATAAGGATTACAGCATAGATTTCGTTATAATCGACGGTACGGATGATAAAAACTGGAAGATTGTCAGACGTAACAACAAAGGTTCTAACAATGAATACACATGGAATGAGATGTCTGAAATCCAGGGATATTCACAGTATTACGGATCTCTGGAAGAACTTGAAAGATTGAAACTCGCAAATAAGATAATGGATTTGAAAGTCAAAGATAAGAAATTGCTAGAGGACAGAAGGACAGGCTCCTACGTTCTGACTATGCAGGCGATAAAGGAGCATAAGGATAGACATGAACATAAGGGATAAAATCTCTGATTACGGGAAGAACAAGGACGTCATCGAGAAATGGTTGTCTGTTAAGGGTGAGGACAAGTATGCAGTCTTTTTGAGGATGCTTGAAGTCAAAGGTATCGAAACCACTTGGAATAACGTCTCGGGGCTCTATAGGTATGATAAACGTCTTTTGTTTAACAATTTTAAGTATCTGTCTTTCTTCGAGGAATATTGTAGGGCGTGGCTCATCAGAGAAAAAGGTCCGACTTACGATAAGGTGCAGTCGCTATCGTTAGGTGGATTGATTCGTGATATGATCCGGACTGGTAAGTTGGATGAGTTCTTCGACGTGGCGGAACCAGAGAAGGAATTAAAGAACGTCAGGATTCTGAGGAATTGGGTATTCCATAATAGGGTGATGCTTGAGATGGAGGATTGTGGGTATTCTGCCGCTGTTCAGAGTTTACACGATCTTCTGCCAGAGGATTATCGTGAAGGGTATCTGAACGATCTTAAAAATTGCAGTAAGAATATAGAGGTTGCCAAAGGGTTTGATTGCATCTCTTATTCAGTACTAAACTTTGAATGATTGCTCTATAGTGTTTGTTGACCGCTTCATATAAAATAAAACGAACATCTAAACTGAGAAGTGCGATACACGTTATTTTTAATACTTGACTTTGACAGTTAGTTCTTAAAAGTGTCTACTCTTGATATTGGCAACAACACAATTTGATAGTGGCCTTATTCCTGCTTTGCAGGACCAAGTGCCTCTGTCTTTACCTTAATTTTACATTGTTAATTCTCTTTCTGCATCAGGAATTAGACCAAATGCTCGCAATATTGACGTATTGAGCGTATTGAAATTAGAGATTATGAATTCTGTATTTGACATTTCAGTGGAAAACGTGTTATGATAAAGACATGTCAAATACACCCATCGAGATACGATATCATAAACCGTATATCGTTTTATTTTTTTGGCTTTATTATAAATTTATATGTTACGTTTCACACGTATAGGCTATAAAGAAGACGGGCAAATCATCAAAGGGGAACTTAGCTCGTTCTTACTTACGACTCTGAAAGAATTCGAACAGGTAAAAAGACGGGTTTACAATAATTTTGGTCCATTGATTAAACGTTTAAGAGGTGGAAAACCGTCTGTAGTGGAGCCGAAGGCGCATGGACGTACGGTTCTTGATGTCATCTCGACCTGAAAAAAGCTAACAGAGAACGAAAAGGACGCAGAAAACGTATACCCTTCGCGGACGTTAAGTCAAAAATGTCCTGAGTTTCGAACTCGGGCTATAACGATATTTTTGATTATTTTCTCTTTGTTATCTACGAAAGTGTCAAACTCGTGTTAGCAATACATAAATCCGACAACATTCATATTAGGCTGTGAACTGTAAGATAAGACAGATCGACAAGGATGAACGGTTCGAAACCCGAGTCATGGAAGTTTCCGTATCGGGCATAAAGATAATCACGCCTTCGAAGGCCATAGATAAGGACGGTACTTATGGGGAGATAAACGAGTTCTCATTAACTGTTAGTAAAAATGACATAGTTGCTGCCTGTGAGAATATCAACTCTAAACTGAATAATTTATCGTCCAGGAGAAAGGATGGAGCAATAAATGTATTGATTCCTGAATATCAGGATTATGGATTCGATGTAGAAGGCCAGGACGTACTTTCAAAAATGGAATCTCGTATTCACACGAACACCGATATAGTGGTGGTTCCCAGATGGAAAGGGGTATTCAAAGTCAAGAAGGACGGGACTCTCCAGGAAGACCTAATATCGCATTCTAGACGGTTCATAGAGGAGTCAAGGAAGCTAAACGGAAAACTCATAATGGGAAACATACCTTTGAACATACCAGAAAAAGTGATAGATGAGTTTGTCAAATTCTATCTTAATGAAGGCATAACGTCTTTCATGCTAGATTACGGCACATGCTTGCCGCGCGGGAAGGAACATGTCGTAAGAGAAATACAGAAGACGCTCATCGATTCTGGCGACTATGAAAGCTCAATACTTTACTCTACGAATGTTCGACGAACTCACAGAGTAGGGGATATATTTCCCGCCGATGACCTTATGACATTTTGTCACGGAGTGGATATTATCGGTAATCTGCATATCGGAGGCGGGGGGCCCAGTAAGAACGACAAAAGACCCGAACCATCGATAAAGGAGTTCATACCTTCAGAGTACACATATGTCAATAGAAAGGTTTGGACGGAAGGGGAGAAAAACACACTTAAAGTTCATAATTGCAGGATGCAGAATGAGGAAACCAAAAAGATTTCCAACGAGATATTGGAGAACAGGTCTTCATACAATTTTATAAAAGATAAATGTGGGGCCAAAGAGTATGTCGAATCTAGTAAACAGAAGAGGCTTGATCCAGGATTCAATGTATGAGGAAATCCAGTTTGGGCCCCATTATCATGTGTAATTCATCATGTATGTTATTCGCGGTTTTCTTATCTATATATCCTTCGTTCCATAATTTTCTTATAACCTCGGCAGTCCCTGACCAGATTATTTTCTGAATATTGGGAAACATCCGTTTTATTTTTGGATCTTTGCATACTACGTTGTGAAAGATGTGATTCGCCTCTTTATCGTTGCAAAGAACGACAATCTTATCGGCATCTTCACAAGTGCGACCATTACTAAGGAACAGAGCGTGCACCATCGCAGAACGTTCGCCTTTCCCCAATCTAGAGATATATCTGGACATTTCGTTGTACAGCGCTGCCTCCTTATCAGAAAGAGAATAGGTCTTGAATACACAACCTCTGAACGAATTACCTTTCTCAAGCTCGTCCAGAACTTCATCGGTCATGATCGTGTCATATGACGAGAGGAAAGGTACACAATTGTAAGACCTCATTCTTTCTAGCAAGTTTATTGCACAATCTGCATCAAGGATCTTAATCGACATAAACGGCACCAAATTTCTTGATGAGAATCTCCTCGAATTCTCGTAGACCTATGCCTGCTAGTTCTGTAGCTCTTCCCAGGGAGATCTTCTTCCCTCTGTACATCTTGACAGCGATAGGTATGCGTCTTCTCATGATATCTTCCTTCACTTCGGAGTTTTCTAGATACTTTCCCCCTGTCTCTTCAATATCATCGTGATAAATCATGAGCAGCATCTCGTCATTTGTTAGTTTAGAGAGATCCCCTATCATGACCTTGATTCGGAATCCCTTATCTTCTGAAGGAGGTTTAATTTCTGCCACATTTCTCTTTTCGGATTCGGGGATCTTTATCTTCCCTCCCTTCTCATCCAAATATCCAATCAATTCAAGGGATTCCTTATGTTCTTCGATATAGTTGCTGAAGGGGCCGTAATGATGGGCTCTGTACCCCGCATCATCTGGATCTATGTCGAGGATCTTCAATGTCTGGAACATTATTTTCTGAAAATGTGTTTTACTGAGAGGCACACCATCGGCCGCCTGAATGGCATACAATATCATCATCGGCATACTGTCTAATTCATTGATAGGTACTGATGCCATGTTTTATCCTCGTAATATGTTATGTTATATCTATAGGAAATATTTATCGATGTCCGAGTACAGTTAGTCAGACTATTTTTTTCATATTTGACGTCAGATTTTCAATCTGCAGGTGTAGGATCGAGTGATTTACAAGGATGATAAATTCGAATGTATTATTGGTGGGCATTCGTGCTTTAATGTTAGACCTGTATCCAAATATTTCATACCAGGAGTATCACACTTCTAATATCAATATTGTTTTAGTATATACTTATTCAATAAATCAATTTGTTATTCTATAACCGAATTATAATTAGAAGCAAAGCGTTTAATCATATACAGTAAAGACGGAAAGTGATATTATTAGCATACCTAAGGATAAATTAGAGAGCTGGGCCAAACCAGGGAAGAACGAAGTTTCTAAAAATACATATGCGAAAATGAGAAAACTCATAGAAGATAACGTCGAGGATGTAGAGGTCTTCCTCCAAGGTTCATATGCGAATTCGACAAACGTAAGGGACAATAGCGATATTGACATGGTAGTGATATACAACGGCTCATGGGACAGACCCAGTTGGTCCTTATTTGACAATGTGAGGGATAAGAGGGACCATTTATACAATGCGATAAACGGGAAAAATAACCTTCAATTTACAAGAAAGAGTAAATCGGTCCGATATGAAGGGAGTGCGGATTATATTCCGGCGGATCTTGTGCCCTGTATTCGACATAAAAACACCGAAGGTCACGACGGCGTAAAAATCCATGATCACAGGCGATACACATCCATTATAAGCTATCCTAAACAACACAAAGAGAACGGGAAGATCAAGAGTAAAGACACTGACGGAAATTTCAAAAAAGCAGTTAGAATGTTTAAAAACGCTAGAAATTACGCCGTCGATAAAAGACTTTTAAATGAGGACGCATGTCCATCTTATTGTCTGGAGTGTCTGTTATATAATGTTAAAGATGACTCATTTTCCGGAGATGAAAGTGATATTTTTTACAATACGCTGAAGATTTTATATGATAGTAGGCACAACTTGCATAATTTAAAAAGACAAAACGAGATACAAAATCTATTCGGTGGCGGGGACTCTTGCTGGTCTACATCTAATGCCGCCAAATCTATTGAAGGTATTGCTCAAGTCTGGGATAAGTGGGGCGATATCAGGTGAGTGCGTACGGCGTAGATAAAGATAGGAGGATCGAAATCGTTGGATACATAATGGCATTATCAGTGATTCTCTATTTTTCTTTCTATTACTACATTTTGAATCCATATATACCAGGCGACAACTTCCTCCTTGAAATTCTCTTTTTCTTCCTGCCTGTATCATCAGTTGGTATAGCGTATCTGATATCGTTGTTGCTTAAACCGATTATTTTTAAATACTGTGGAATCCGCGATAACTCCGGTATCTATGAAGGATTTTTGAAAACTTCCTGGGATGGATGTAATGCTGAAATACAGGTCAGGATAATAATAGAACAGAAACTTTTTGATTTGAAGATCTTGTTGATGACCGATAAGTCAAAAGGGGAGAACAATACGGCTCACATCGAAGGCGGAATGACGAACAAGATAACGTACACCTATGTCAATGATGGAAGTATCGAGGATCTCGAAATAAAAATACACCGGGGAACTGGCATACTGGAAATCAATAACGAAAAATTGACTGGTAGATATTACAATGATCCTCGGGATAGGAGTACTTACGGA
>CAYIZM010000032.1:0-8871 GCA_964368015.1 uncultured Methanomassiliicoccales archaeon | reverse complement strand
TGCTAGAAGTGTTTTGTTTTTATCAGAAAAATGTAAGAACATTACATCAGCCCATAGATGACATAACAGGGGAGGACATTCAAACAATTCTGTAAAAATTATCGACTTGAAGTCATGTACTATAGAAATTGAAAATTAGGTAAGGTCATTTCTTCTAACGGAACGTTGAACCTACGATCGATGGATAATTATCTTGAAAATACGTATAGTATTTAAAACCTATAAAAACATACTTTCACAACAAGTATTGTTTATATCTATCGGCAATCATCATGACGTTATGATAATTACGCGGACTCCTCTAAGAATTAGTTTCTGTGGTGGCGGGAGCGACCTACCTGATTTCTATCGTAAGCATGGCGGATGTGTTATAAGCACTACGATTAACAAACATATTTACGTCACTGCTCAAAATTCTTTTGATCCTGGTACTGTACTATTAAAATACACATCGATAGAAAAAGTAGAAGAGGTCAAGCGGATATCTCACCCCATATTCAGGGAATGTTTAAGAGATTATAATTTGGATTCCATCGAACTTACAAGCATTGCAGATGTTCCTGCAGGTACCGGATTAGGATCTTCAAGTGCTTTCACAGTCGGACTGATCAACGTCCTCAATGGGTTTAAAGGCAAAAAACAAGATAATGAATTCCTTGCACGGTCCGCATGCGATATGGAGATCGGGCGCTTGAGAGAACCGATCGGAAAGCAGGACCAATACGCAGCAGCCTACGGCGGACTCAATTTCATAAGATTTAATGAAGATGATTCCGTAGATATTGAACCTATCAAAATTTCGAAGGATGATAAACAGTATATTCAGAACAACCTTCTGATGATGTATACGGGAAAGATCCGTAACGCCTCAGATATTTTATCCACACAGAGAGCCAACATGCTAAATGACTCCAGTTCAGAAAATAACTTAATAGAACTTTGTAAGATCTGTGATAAGCTTAGAGAAGATCTAGAATCCGGCGACTTGGATTCACTAGGAGTTGCATTAGATTCGGGTTGGAAACTAAAAAAGACCCTTTCGTCCAAAATATCTTCGAGAGATATTGACGATAACTACCGTATAGCGATTGAGAACGGTGCGGCCGGCGGAAAATTACTAGGTGCTGGAGGAGGAGGATTCTTACTTCTCTATGCTGATGAAAAATACCATGACGGGATTAAAAATGCATTACCTAATATGAGGAACGTTGACATAGATTTTGAAGATTCAGGGTCGGAAATAATATACGACGACCACAATAAGGAGATAATATAATGAAAAATAATCTTCCCAGTATCAAAAATTACATCGATAAGCTAAACAAAACATTGGAACAGATAGATAAAGGTCCTATAGATGATGCCATCACGTCCATTATCGACGCTTACGAATCAGAATCGACAGTATACATATTTGGTAACGGTGGGAGCGGTTCTACGGCATCACATATCGTATGTGATTTTAACAAAGGAATATCAATACATTTTGATAAGAAATTTAATTTTGTGTGTCTAAATGACAACGTTGCAACAATGCTAGCAATAGCAAATGACTGTGGCTACGAAGATATTTTTAAAATGCAACTTGAAGGTAGACTTAGGAATGGAGATGTTGTAATAGCCATTTCCGGCAGTGGCAATTCCAAAAATATTCTTAAGGCTGTTGATTATGCGAATTCGTTAGGTAATACCGTTATTTCCCTGACTGGTTACAATGGCGGTAAACTCATGCCGTGCTCGGATATCGCTATTCGAGCACCTATCGACGACATGCAGAAGACGGAAGACGTGCATATGATGATCCTGCATATGATGGCACAGATCATATCCGATCGTCTTGGTCATCCGCTGTGTTAAACCGTATATAACAGAGGGAAAAATGTTAGCACCTGTATTGTTATTTACGTATTCTCGGGCGAAACATACTGAGGAAACTATAATCGCCCTTTCTAAGAACGAACTTGCGACCGAAACAGAAGTTTTCGCATACACATGTAGCCCGAATAACGATAAAGTTGCACCTTATGTTGAAGAAACAAAAGAAGTTCTTAAGAAATATTCCAACAGTCCCCTTTTCAAATCGTTCAACATCGTAGATCGAAACGAGTATGTTCCACTCGGTCCTGCTATGGCCGATGCTGTTACACAAGTGTTAGAAAAATATGGTCGAGTTATTGTTGTAGAGGACGATATTGTTACCTCGACTGATTTCTTAAATTTCATGAATGACGCTTTAGATTTTTACGAAAATTCTAAAAAAATATTTTCCATAAGCGGTTATTCTTTTGGCATGGAATCCATCAAAAATCTTGAAGACACTGCGTATATGATTCGTAGGAACAATCCATGGGGATGGGGCACCTGGAAAGATAGATGGGATAACTATGACATATTATCAAAAGATTATCTAAATTCTACGTTCGATAGAAAGGCACGGAATAAATTACGCCTTTGGTCCGAGGACCTACCGATGTTAATGGACGAACTCTTCCTTAAAGAAGGATGTCTAAGCAAGAATTGGGAACAGCAGATGCGTTATCGTCAGTGTGTCCTCGATATGTATACGATATGCCCTAAGATCTCAAAGGTAAAGAACATAGGATTTACAGGCATACGGACAAATGAGTCTCCAATCGGATTAAAAGAATATTATGAGCCCGATGGTTCACCGTATTCCTTACGTGACTTTATCTTAGATGAAAAATTCCAGAAGGAATATAATAAAAAATTCATATTCGGAATTAGACATAAATTTATGCTTTTGATGTCAAATATAGCATACTGGGTGTCGCCTCGTCTCTATTATCGCTTACTAAAGATATACTACAAAAGCGATGTTGGCATCGATCAGCTATAATCATTTTATTCTAAAAAATCTTTGCCGACGACTTTAGAATATATTTTAAAAAGCTCCTCAGCGTACTCTTCGTTTCCCATACCAAATACATCCTTAGATACGGAGGATGCTCGGAATTCTTCGTCTGTCACAAGTCTATACATATTACGAGCAAAATCTTCTTCGTCCACAGATGAAATGAAATTTTTGGTTATTTCTTCGGGTATTTCAGCATCTTTGAAATAGACTATCGGAACACCACATGCCTGTGCCTCTACTGCCGTTAAGCCCAATCCTTCATGTGTAGACGAATTAGCGAATACTGCCATCCTATTGTAAAAGTCCCGTAACTCTTCCGTGGTTAAATCAGAAATAAACTCAACTCGATCGGCGATGCTTAAAGACTCGGACAAAGAAACGAGCTCCTTCTTCATGACCCCACTTCCACAGATAACGAACTTATACTCTTCTGTACCAGGCATCTCCGTGAATAGTTTAAAAGCTCTTATTCCAGCAGATACGTTCTTACGTTCAATAAGCGTCCCAACGAAACCAATCATCTTTTCCCTAGGAATTCCGAGATTCATGTAAAATGGATTGATCGAATGTTCTAACACATACACTTTGTCAGGGTCAGCACCGAGTATTTCAACAAGCTCATTTTTTGTCTGATTGGATACAGCTATTATGGCATCCGAATATTTTAAAGCCCATTTAGCGGCGATGCCCCAGACTTTGAAAAGTAAAGGAGATTGCCCTTCCTTTTCAGACTCTTTGAACACATGATGAAAAGTTACTACTTTTTTCCCCTTGAAGAAAGGATAAGATAAACAGCAAAGTTCGTCGGTGGCATGATATAACCGGCCGTTCAACTTCCTCAATTTTACCGAAGGAAGAATATAGCCATGAATTAAACATTTAAGGTATCCTTCATTGATTCTAAGTTTGAAGTATACATTAGCTGAATGAATATTTTTAGACCTTATGATAGATTTGATCAATTTAGAATATGACCTTATTCCTGTTCCTTTTCTATCTGCCTCTGGACAACGCTCCATTAAGATAACATCTATCTCGGCTATACTTTTTTTCATCGTTTCCCAACTGATAATTATTTAATATGTATTGGTAACGTTCGTCGATATTATAATTATCTCTGATGGACTATATTTTATTAGTAATAATGATACATATCAATTTAATATTGACCTTACCTACATATTGAATGTACAGGATGGGAATAACTAAAAATGATTTCATTGAGTGTAATAATTCCAGTTTACAATGAATCTGCCTCGATAGAACGGGTTATAGGATACCTCAAAGAACAGAATTACGATGACATGGAAGTTTTGTTCGTAGTAGATAGTAAAACAACAGATGATTCTGTTAACCTCATATCCAATTTTTCCAATGTTTTCTCTTCTTGTAGAACAATAATGCAAACGGGAGATGGAAAACTCGGCGAAGCCAGGAATATTGGGGCCAAAGAAGCAATTGGCGAGTATGTATGGTTCCTTGACTCCGATGACCGCCCCTATCCAAGCTTTATATCGACTATGATGAATCTAGCAAAGGACAATGATGCAGATATAACACAATGTAACTTTATTCGCTCTTTCAGCCTTGATACCAAAGAACCAAAAGGAAAATTTAAAACTGAAATCCTATCCAGTAGCGAAGCATTGTTAGAGCGTAGTATTGAACGTATACCTGTCACCGCGTGGTCAATGTTCCTCAGAAGAGAGTTCTTGATTAAGAATGAATTATATTTTAGACATGGGGGATACGCCGAAGACGTTGATTTTATTTACAGAGCCTTGGAAAAATGTAACAAACTAGTTTATTTTAACAAACCTCTGTACCTCTATTATCAAAACCCTGATTCGATCTGTTTTTCTAAACAGAATGAACGTGGCAAGTGGGAAATTCAAACCTATACTGAACTTAATGAACATTTCAGTAATAGTAATAAGTCATTCAGCGAAATATTCCGTAAAAGTTCTGCAGTGATGAGGATAAGATCCGCGGGACATATGGACCTTGAACATTTTATAGAATACATAAATAGTGACACGTGTAAAGAAATGATGAGAACTAACCTAAGAGACCCTCTAGCCTGGGATTATCTTTGGGTAAGTATTTCTCCATCGACTTACCATCTAGCACTCAATATGTACCTTAAATTCATTTACTATCGCGATAATAAATTTTTTGATAAAGGAGTTAAGCTATTATGAAAGCTTTAGTGACCGGAGGAGCAGGATTCATAGCCAGTCACCTTGAGGATAAACTGATAGATCAAGGATGGGACGTCGTAAGCGTCGACTGTCTTAAAAATACAGATACTATCTCCCATTTACTCAATGTTGATTCTTTCGAACATCATACTATGGACGCAACAAACGTTGACGAGTTAACTGAAGTCTCCAAAGGATGTGATTTCGTATTCCATCTTGCAGCCAATTCAGACATACGTATAGGAGGTAAGGATCCTGAAGTTGATTTTAAAAAGACTTTCATGACCACCAAAAGTGTTCTTGATACGATGGTGAACAATGATATCAAGAACCTTTTCTTTTCTTCCACATCGGCCGTCTATGGAGAAAACCAAGATGTGGATCTAAACGAAAAAACAGGAGACTTACAGCCCATATCGTATTATGGCGGGTATAAACTAGCGTCAGAATCAATTATCTCTGCGTATACGTTTATGAATTCTCTGAACTCATTGATCTTCAGGTTTCCGAATGTTGTTGGACCCAGATTAACTCACGGCGTAATATTCGATTTTGTTAACAAACTAAAAAGGAATCCCAATGAACTAGAGATATTGGGTGACGGTAAACAGAGTAAACAATACGTCTACGTTACCGACCTAGTGGATGGGATCATGTTATTTTCAGATAAAATTGAACCTGGTTTCAACATTTACAATATTTCTACCGATTCGTTTGTCAACGTTGACGAAATAGCCGATGCCATATGTTCTGAGATGGATCTCAGTAACGTACAATACAGATACACCGGGGGAACAGTAGGATGGAAGGGAGATGTACCTTCGTTCTCGTACGATATCTCTAAAGCTGAATCTAAGGGCTGGACATATAGATATGATTCAAAACATGCCGTCGAAGAAACGGTAAGGTCCGTATTAAAGAAGTGATCATGATGGGAATCGCGGATATCTTGAATGCGATAGACAAACATGATTATATCTCGTTCGATATTTTTGATACTCTTCTTGTAAGACCTTACGTTAATCCTATAGATTTGTTCTGGCACATTGAATATAATGAACATCTTTCAGGTTTTACTAAGGCACGTATATTAGCCGAAAAGAACACAAGAACGAAATCTTGTCCTGAAGTTACCATCGATGAGATCTATGCTAATATTGATCTAAAGTTCAGAAACAAAAAGGATATCGAATTAAAATATGAATCACAAGTTCTACAACAAAATCCGGAAATGAAGAAGATATTCGATCATGCTGTTTTAAAGAAGAAGAAAATTATCCTTATTTCTGACATGTACCTACCATCATCGTTTGTATCCAAAATACTTGATAAAAATGGATATTCCGAATACGAAAGACTGTACATGTCATGCGAATACCGTAAGAGCAAACACTTTGGAGATTTGTTCTCCCAAGTGCTAGATGATCTGAATATCTCCCCTAACGAATTATTACATATCGGCGATAACAAAGTATCCGATTATAAGACGCCCGCAAACATGGGAATTACGACCTCAAAATATGAAAAGGTGATTGACCGATATTTTGCATCTCATAAAAGGGAACATAACTATTACAAAAGAAAAAAGAACTTCGAAAGATCAGTAATAGTTGCAATAGACGCTTTGCATTGGATAAATATACCAGATGAAAATGATTTTTGGTATGAATTTGGATATAAATATGGCGGTCCTATGAATTCGGCGTTCGCAACCTTTATTGAAAATAATACAACGAATGATGGAGTTCTATTATTCATAGCCAGGGATGGATATAACGCTCAGAAAGCATATAAGATCATTTATGGAAATATTGAAAATCATTATGTGTATGCTATGAGAACGTTTAACATACTTTTTGGCATAAACGGAAGAGATTATCCAGGATATGAAGAAGACATAATAAAATATTTTTCTAATGTATCTGAAGTAAAAGAATTGTCTGGCACACCTGAAGAAAAGTACTTTGGGAACAAAGATATGTTCGAAAAATTGATGGACATTGAACTAGAAAAATACGGTACATATATCAAAAATTGCATAGGCGAAAAAGATATTGTATATGTGATTGATTCCACTACGGAAAAGTTCTCTTCACAAAAACTAATAGATGCAGCTTCGAAAAAAAATACTCAGGGTATTTATTTTACATTATTACACTCTAGATCGAATGATAAGGCTAAAGGCTTTAACGATAATCACCGCGTATTCCTTGAATTAACGTCAATAGATATGCCCGAATTTTTAATGACGTCTAACGAGTATCCAGTGGATGATATCGACATCATAGGGAATCCAATTTACTCAAAAAAAGATAATCCTGAAGAATGGTACAGAAAAGAAATCTCTTCAGAAATAACAAAAGGCGTCGAAGACTATGCAAGAACGTTTATGTCAGTTTTTGGAGAGTATGTGCCATCCTTTGAATATAATTCTATAGGAAGTTGGATACGATCCTTCGCAAGGCATATGGACCCCTGCGAATATTTAAATTTAAAAAATGTAAAATGGGCTAGCGATCCAGCTCATTCTGAATATCATGGATTAATTTTTTCAGCTTCAGATGCTCCGATGCTTTTTAGATATAAGATCAGAGACTATTACAGGAGCATGATGAGACGTATAAAAAATATTTGAAATTTCAGTATATCTACAATATAATGAACTAAAAAAAATTGTATTAGATTATATGTCCAATTGATAAAGTAATCAGATTACCTTTATATTCTTCAATGATGTTAATTATTAAATTCCATGTCACTGACGAATAGAGAATAGGGTTGTTTTAAAGAGATGCAAGGCCAGATCGATAGGTTCGTAGACGATCTAAGGGACTCTTTCAATCTTGTCACTGACGTTAGGGCCGATTGTGACAATATCATATTATGTGGAATGGGCGGTTCGGCTATTTCAGGCGATGTTGTTGCCGATCTTTGTTTTGATCGATCTAAAATTAATATTAACGTTCTCAGATATCCTGTATTTCCAGGATGGGCGGACGATAAGACGCTTGCAGTTATATCCAGTTATTCCGGAAATACGTGGGAGACCAAAGCCATGTATGACGAGGCCATAAAAAGGGGCTGTCAAATTGTCGTCATATCTTCCGGAGGTGACATCTGGAACCTTGCTGAAGAACGAGGAGATACACTTATTCCTTTATGTATCGGAGTACAACCGAGACAAGCGGTAGGCCTTATGATCGGCTATATTTGTAAGATCATCGATCTAGTGGCAGAAACAAATCTAGAAAAAGAGATCTTAGATTCATTTGATGTTCTTAAAAAATTTAACTTCGAACTAAAGAACAAAAATAACTTAGCATTAGACCTTGCAAACTATATTCATGATAAAATACCTGTTATAAGCACCGACACATCAATGGCATCCATCTCGTTAAGATGGAAGACCCAGATATCTGAGAACTCAAAGATGATTGCTTTTAGCTGTGTGATGCCTGAATTTAATCATAACGAGATAGTGGGATGGTCTACGCCTACAGTTAATAATTTAGCGCCGATTATGATCGTCCCAACTATTCAGATTCAATCAGTAAAAGAAGTCATGGATGCTTGCGTATGTACGCTAGAAAAATATAACACTAAATTTTATAAAGTCAATTTGACCGGAAATACTAGAACTGAATGTGTTCTTAAAGGTATGATTCTAGGAGATTACGTTTCCTACTACCTGGCACTTATGAACAAGGTGGATCCTATTGAAGTCGAACCGATTAGATCCCTTAAAGTAGAAATTACAAAGATACGGAACGGGAACGTTGATACACAACAATAAAG